>JAJDEG010000375.1 GCA_029259895.1 Planctomycetota bacterium | reverse complement strand
ATCGCGATGAAGAAGAATCGGCCGGGTGTGGCGCTGGCTGTGATGTGCCGCGCGGCCGAGGCGGACACGATCGAGACGTTACTGTTTCGCGAAACGACGACGCTGGGCGTGCGGCGAAGCGAGGTCCGCCGCCGCGTGCTCCATCGTCGAAAGACGCAAGTGCAAACGCCCTACGGGGCGATCGACGGCGTAGTGGCCGACCTGCCCGGCGGCGGCGAGAAGTTTTCGCCGGAGTACGAGAGTTGCCGCAAGGCAGCGACGGCACACGGCGTGTCACTGGGCGAAATCTGGAAGTCGGTGGGACGGTAGCTTGCTGCGGTGGCGCGGAGTAGTCGAACGTTTGCTGCGTTGCCGCACTGCAAGCGCCGGTCGAAAAGCGCCGGCCGACTTATCTTCCGTACGCTGCTGCGTCTTTCTCGACGGCCGCAAGTTCTAGCTTGCCGGTAGCGAGGTCAACCGCGGTTTGTTGGATGATCTTCGCGGCCTGGACAACGGACGATTGGTTTACGTCCAAGTGCGTCACCGCGCGGACACGAGTCTTGCTGAGGGCGAGTGATTGGACGCCGCGGCCGGCGAGTGCGGCGACGAACTCGTGGGCCGTGGCGAGACTTGCGTCGACGCTGAAGATGACGATGTTGGTTTCGATTTGCTCGGGTTCGAGCCGCAGTCCGGCAGTCGCTCGCACGGCCTCGGCCAAGATTTGGGCCGAGGCGTGGTCTTCGGCGAGGCGGTCGACGTGGTGATCGAGTGCGTAGAGCGCGGCCGCGGCGATGACGCCGGCTTGGCGCATGCCGCCGCCGAAAAGCTTGCGAATCCGCCGGGCTTGCTTCATGAGCGGCGCGGGACCGGCCAGCGCCGAGCCGATCGGGCAGCCGAGGCCCTTGCTGAAACAGATGCTGACCGTGTCGAAAGGTTTGGCCCAATCGCTGGCGGAAATGCCAGAGGCGACGACGGCGTTGAAGAGCCGCGCCCCGTCGAGGTGCGTTGCGAGTCCGTTTTCATGTGCCCAATCGCAGATTTCGACGACGCCGTCGTAGGGAAGGACGCGTCCGCTGCCGCGGTTGTGCGTGTTCTCGAGGCAGACCAACCGCGTGCGGACGAGATGTTCGTTGTCGCCGCGGATGAGGTCGCGAAGCTGATCGACGTGGAGGATGTTCTGGTGACCTTCAACCGGCCGAACGGCGAGGCCGCTGAGTTGGGCGTAGGCGCCTTGCTCGTAGTTGTAGATATGGCAGCCGGTCTCGCAGAGAAACTCGTCGCCGGGCTGGCAGTGGACGCGGACGCCGATCTGATTGGTCATCGTTCCGGAAGGGGCGAAGACGGCGGCTTCCTTTCCCAGCAACTCGGCGACGCGCTGCTGCAAGGCATGGACGGACGGGTCTTCGTCGAAAACATCGTCGCCGACGGGGGCAGCGAGCATGGCGGCGAGCATGGCCGGAGTCGGCTTGGTTACGGTGTCGCTGCGGAGGTCGATCATGGAATAGGAGATAGGAGTTAGGAGACAGGAGGTAGGAGTTTGCTATGAACTTTTCTTCGTCGGTGAATTCTTGCTTGTCGGCTATTCGTCCTCTGGCGCTTTTTGGCGCACTACGGCGACCACGTCCTCGACAGGAATCACGAACAGCTTGTTGTCGCGCTCGAAGTCGACGGGGATCGCGTTCGACGGGTTGACGATTACTTTGTCGTATTGCTTGAGCGGGTAGTCGGGATCGTTTTCGATTTGGAGGCTGATGGCAACGATGCGGCCGCTGATGACGGGAATTTTCGCTTCGTCGGGAAGGTGGATGCCGCCTTTGGTCGTGCGGCGTTCTTCGTCCTTGCAGATCAATACGCGCATACCGACCGGTTCGATGATTTCCAATTTGACTCTCGACTTCTTCATCGATCGCGCTCCGGGCGATGAGGTTCCGTTGTGGTGCTATCGAGTATACGCGGGGCGACTGGGGGGCGTCTGCGCGAGCAACGATTTTTACCGTGTCGTTCGGCAGCCGATTGGCGGGACGCCTCGGTGCGTTACGGCTCGAATCGCAGCAGCGCATAGCGTTTCTTGCCCAGGCGCAACACCATGACGGTCTCGCTGGCGAGATCGGCGGCGGTGAGTTGGCGATCGATGGCGTCGACGCGGCGATTGTTGACGTATGCGCCGCCTTGCTGGATTTGCCGTCTGGCGTCCCCCTTGCTCTTGACGAGTTCGGCCTCGACGAAGGCGTCGATGACGTTCAATCCATCGCCGGAAAGTCGCCCGGCGGGAAGCGTCTTGCTGGGGACGTCGGCGAAGATTTCGACGAGCTGCGCGTCGTTGAGCGCGTCGATCTCCGCACCGAAGAATATCTCCGTCGCCCGCTGGGACGACGTCAGTCCGGCGTCGCCGTGGACGAGTCGCGTCAATTCCTCGGCCAGTCGTCGCTGGCTGTCTCGCTTGCCAGGATCGGTGGCGCGGGCTTCGTCGAGGGCGGCGATTTCGTTTTGCGGCAGTTCCGTGAGCATCCGCAGACAGGCTCCGGCATCGGCGTCGTCGACGTTGATCCAGTATTGGTAGAACTGATAGGGGCTGGTGCGGTCGGCGGAGAGCCAGATCGCCCCGCTTTCGGTCTTGCCCATCTTGGTGCCGTCGCTCTTGAGCAGCAGCGGAGACGTAATCCCATAAAGCTGCACGCTGCGCATGCGTCGGCCGAGGTCGATGCCGGCGGTGATGTTGCCCCACTGGTCGCTGCCGCCGACTTGCAACTCGCAGCCAAACTTCTCATTCAAGTACACGAAATCGTAGGCTTGCAGCAGCATGTAGCTGAACTCGGTGTAGGACATGCCGCTGTCGGTCCGTTCGAGGCGGCCTTTGACGGAGTCCTTGGCGAGCATGACGTTGACCGGGAAGTTCTTGCCCACATCGCGGAGGAATTCGAGGTACGAAAAGCCGCTCATCCAATCGAAGTTGTTGACGATCGCGGCGGCGCTGGGTCCGTCGAAATCGAGAAACCGCCGCATCTGCAACTCCATGCCGTGCACGTTCGCGCGCAGCGCGTCGACCGACAACAGATTCCGCTCGGCGCTCTTGCCACTGGGGTCGCCAATCATGCCCGTGGCCCCGCCGACGACGGCGATCGGCTTATGTCCGGCTTTCTGAAACCGTCGCAACAGCAACAGCGGGAGCAAACTGCCCGCGTGAAGCGTGTCGGCGGTCGGGTCGAAGCCGCAATAGAGCGTGCGCGAACCGGAATTCAGCCACGCGGCGAGGTTGGCGTCGTCGGTCGTTTGATGAATCAGACCGCGCCAGGTGAGTTCGGCGAATATGTCCATGAGTGGCGTCGCGGCGAATGGAGCAAAGCCGAGGATTATACTGTCCGCGGCGTATCGCGTCACGGACGGAGCCGATCTGATGGTGCGGCCTCGGCCGCCGATCTGATAGAATGGAAGACCATGGAAACCTCGCGAACCACATTGCCGATGTCACCCGAAGAGGCTCGTTCTTGGGTTGCTTCGTGGCGTCGGGCGGCACCGGCGCTCGAGCGGGTGCGTCGCGAGGAACTGCGCTGCGTTTCGACCGACGAAGCGCTCGCCAACCTTGCACCATTGTTTGCGGCGGCGCTGGAATTGCCGCCGCGAATGACTTCCGGGCTGGTCGAGCAGCAGCGTTTGTTCGCCAAGGCCTTCGGATGATCGACCTCGTCACGGCGGCCGCCGGTGTGCAGTCGTTCTTTGAAGAACGGGGCTGAACACCGTGCCTGATCGCGCGAATCGATCGATACGTTGCGTTGCGGACGCTGCGCGATGACGTTCCACCGGAGTAGTGGTGTTGCTGGGCCGCGTGAGCGAAACCGCACGTCGTCGCGGGAGTGGCCAAGCGGCTGCAGGACGGTACACTTTAGTGACCTATGTGACTTTACAACTCGGTTGTGCCGACGGCACGACCCTTCGGTCCTCCAGCGTCAAGCCTCCACAATGAAACTCCTCTTCGGCGTCGACGGTTCCGATGGCTCCTTGGATGCGATTCGGCAGATTTCGCCGCTCCTTCTTGCCGAGAAGGACGA
>JAJDEG010000374.1 GCA_029259895.1 Planctomycetota bacterium | reverse complement strand
GTGTCGATGCGGTGTTCGGCGCGGTGTTCGGCTGGGACCGCTACGTTTTGTACGCCACAACGTGCGACGCGGCAATCATGCGGAATCGCACACGCTGCGGCCGGCCGCGACGGTGATAACGCCTTGGTTCGGCTGTATCGCGTGCGGGCCTTGGGGACATTAGTTATTGCGAGAGTTTGCAGGTCGGCTGGAGGGAAACTATACTACCGAGGGGTGCTCGGCGGGCTTTTCGACGTGATTGTTCGATCGGCTCCTTCGACGGGCCAATCCGTTGCAATACGCCCATCGAACGAAATCGATTTGCGTACGCCACCGCCACGAATCGCCAAATCCAACGAGGAACGACGCCATGCGATCCATGTTTGCAATGTTGACGGTATCGGCAATGTGCTGGGCGGCCAGCGGCGATTCACATGCGGCTCCGCCCGATGGTGGAGCCGATGCGGAACGAGCCGACGCTGAACGGGGCGACGCAGATCGGACCGACGGCGATGCACGGCGCGACGAGCCGCGAATTGACGAGCCGAAGACCGACAAGCACGACGTCGAACGGCCGGCGGCTGCCCGTCCGAATGCCAAAACAGACAAAAATCCGAACGACGCCGATCCCAAGAAGGCCGCCGGCGGAGCGCTTGCCGAGCGTCGCGCCGCCGCCGCGCGGCAGAAGGTTGCCGATGCGGCAAAGCGACTTTATCCGCGGTTCGACGCGAATCGCGATAAGGTGCTCGACGACGCGGAGTGGACCAGGGCGAAAGCGGCGATCGACAAAATGGTCGACGCCGAAGTGCTCAAGACGTCCGGCAATCGCCGCGAGTTGGTGCGTCAAGCGCTGGCGGGCATGCAGCGGCCCGACGTGCAGCGCAACGGCACGGACGTCGCGACGGAAGCTGCGGAACAGTACGCCCGCGATTTGTTCGCCGCCGCGGCCGAAGTCGCCGAGAACGCCCAGCCGATGGTCGTGCCCGTTCCGCCGCCGCAAGCCGGCCGCCGCGGCAACTCCGACAACGGCGAAGACCCCAACAACCGCGGCCGCTTCGACCGCCGGCTACCCCGCGGCAACGCAACGGACGCCGAACGCGCGAGGGAAGAAGCGCTGCGGCGACGAGGCCTCCGAGAAGAAGGCGGCAAAATCGTGCCAATAGCCCCGGGCCGGCAAGGCGGCAATCCTCAAGGCGGTAATCGGCAACCTGACGGGCAGCGCCCGAATCCGCCGCGCGGTGCGCGGCCATGATGACGCACGTTTGTGACGAGAGTTAGTCCGCCGTTGCTGCCATTTCCTTGCGAATCTCCTCCATCGGTTCCCACACCGCGTCGACCTTCTCGTCGAACAGGTCGCCGACGAGTAGGTCGGTGATGTGTCCTTTCAGGTGTGGGAAGCGTTTGACGAAGTGGCCGAAGCTGAACCCTTCGTAGTAGGCGACGACCAGTCGGCGCATGCGGTCCATGCCGCGGACGAAGTCGGTTTGCCAATGGCCGAGGCGCTCGCCCGACGTGTCGCCGGCGGCGAGTGCGTCGACGATGGCGTCGGCGGCGAGTTGGCCCGACTTGAGCGCGAGCAGCACGCCCGACGAATAGAGCGGATCGAGAAATCCGAAAGCGTCGCCCACCAGCACCCAACCGTCGCCGGCGACCTGCCGGGCTTTGTACGAAAACTCTTTGAGAACGCGGTACGGCGCGACGCGCTCGGCCCCTTCGAGCCGCGGCTGCAAACCTGGGCAGCGGGCGACCTCTTCGGCGAAGATCGCTTCGTGATCCTTCGTAGCGCGATCCTTGAACAGGTAGTCGAAACCGGCCACCACGCCGATGCTGGTCACGTCGTCATGCAGCGGGATGTACCAGAACCAGCCCGCCCGGTTTTGGGTTTGCAGGATGACGGTCATGCCTTCATCCTTGCCGGCGTCGCGAAGGCTGCCTTTGAAGTACGACCAGATCGCGGCCTTCTTGAGCACGGGATCCCACTGACGCAGCGCGAGGCGGTCCATCAGGACCGTGCTTTGGCCGCTGGCATCGACGACGATGTCGGCCGGCACGTCGCGGGTTCGGCCGTCCGCACTCTTCACGCGAATGCCGCGCGCCCGCTGGCCGTCGAACAGCACCTCCGTAACGTGTTCGCCTTCGTGGACCACGACGCCCTGGTCGCGGGCGTTGTCGAGCATCATCTGGTCGAACTCGCTGCGCAGCACCTGCCAGGTCTGCGACGATTCGTGCGGGTTGTGGTCGAGAAAGTAGAACGGCTCGGACGGTTTGCCGTGCTGGTTGATGAACTGGACGCTGTACTTCTTGACGAAGCGGCTGCCTTTGAGCTTTTCGAGCATGCCCAGCCGCTCGAGGACGAAATACGTCTGCGGGATGAGCGACTCACCGATGCGGAAGCGGGGGAACTTGTCGCGTTCAAATAGTTCCACGCAGTGCCCGCGCTGGGCGACGAGCGTGGCGGCCGTCGCGCCGGCAGGGCCGCCGCCGATGACGACGACGTACGGTTTCTTCCCGTTGGATTTGACGATCGTGGGTGCGCTCGGCGAAGTAGGCATGGAATCCAAGATAACCAACCGGAAAATAACCGTCCAGGCAACCGGTGTCAGAACGAGTTCACAGAACCGCCAACGAATACGGACGAGTACGGCCGAGCAGGGGGCCGAGCTTCAAACTCGCGTCGACGAACTTCCCATATCGCCCCCGCCGCGGGGTAGATCGGTTCGCGGCAGGCACCGGCCGTGCGGATCGCACGGTCGCATGCTAGAATCCGCCCTTGGATTTCTCCCGAACCTTCCGAAGGATTTGCCATGTCGTCCCCCGTGGAAAGCGTCGTGGAAAACGTCGTGGATCGCATTGATGCCGTAGATACTGAAACCGTAGATAACGACGGCGGCGGTACGACGAATATCGACCGCTGGGCGAATCTGGCCGAGCGCGTATTGGCGGGGCATCGCTTGTCGACGGGCGAAGCCCTCAGTGTGCTGGCCGCGCCGGACGACGAGCTGCTCGACGTAATGGCGGCGGCGTTTCGCATCCGCCGGCGATACTTCGGCAAAACCGTGCAGTTGTATTTTTTGATGAACGCCAAGAGCGGCCTCTGCCCGGAGGATTGCGGCTATTGCTCGCAGTCCAAGGTGTCCGAGGCCGAAATCCCGCGCTACAACCTGCTCAACGAGGAGAAGCTGCTCGACGGGGCGCGCGTGGCCGCCGAGCGGAACTCGAAGACGTATTGCATCGTGATTTCGGCCCGCGGGCCGACCGAGCGGGAGATCGACGCCGTGGCGGCGATCGTGCCGAAGATCAAGCAGCAGTACGGATTGCAAATCTGCGCGTGCCTCGGTTTGCTAACGCCCCAACAGGCGCAGCGACTGAAGGACTGCGGCGTCGACAAGGTGAACCACAATCTCAACACGAGCGAGGAGTATTACGGCGAGATTTGCACGACGCACTCGTATCGCGACCGCGTCGACACGCTGCGGGCCGTCCGCGACGCCGGCATGGAGCTATGTTCCGGCGGCATCGTCGGCATGGGCGAACGCCGCGAGGATACCGTGCGGATGGCGATGGAGCTGCGCGATTTGGGCGTCGAGTCGATTCCCGTGAATTTCTTGAACGCGATCAGCGGAACGCCGCTCGAAGGAGCGAACCGCCAACACCCGCTCGACCCGCGGTTTTGCTTGAAGGTGCTGGCAATGTTCCGGATGGTGAATCCGAAAAGCGAAATCCGAATCGCCGGTGGGCGGGAACTACACTTGCGGTCGCTGCAGCCGCTGGGGCTCTACGCGGCGAACTCGATCTTCGTCGGCGACTATCTCACCACGCAGGGACAGCCGCCGGAAGCCGATTATCGGACGATCGAGGACATGGGGTTTGAAGTGACGCACGGCGAAGAAGTCGCGATGCGAGCGTGATGCCGCCGTTAGAAAAACCAAGGAGCACGAAGGCGAATCCCTCTGTTCCCTCCGTGCTCGCCCTCCGTGTTCTCTGTGGTTAAGGGATTCCGCCTTACATCTCCGACTCGTCCTCGCGGTGATACAGCGATACGTGGGCGACGCCCTCGGTCGATTCGAGTTCGGCCAGCAGTTCGCTGCTTCGAGCCGGGTTGCGCAGCAACAGCCGATACGACAGATCGAGCAGCTCCTCGGTCAAATTGCGCTGGCTGGCCAACTGCACCTTGAAGCTGTGGCGTTTGAGAATTGGGTTGAGCACGGCCACATTCGTCGCGTCGCCGGCCATGTGCAGCGAGAGGACGACGTCGAAACGTTGGCGAGCGCCAAGTGACGTGACCCGCAAGTACAACACAACGGCGGCCACAAACATCGTGCCGACGATGGCGATGCCGTGTTTCTGCGTACCGACCGCCATACCCATGATGATCGCCCACAGGATGAACGTCGCGTCGCGCGTGTCCTTGAGGACGTTGCGGAAGCGGACCAGGGCGAACACGGCCATGAGGCCGAAGGCAATGTAGACGTTGCCCGACATCAGCAGCATGACCAACGACACGAGCACGGCCATCACCACCAGCGAGGCGGTGTACGACTGCGAGTAGCTCATGCCGTGGTGGGTCCACATGTAGACCCAGGCGATGATGTGCGCCAAGCAGAACGCCAGCCCGAGGGTCATGACGACCGTCGACAGCGTGACGCTGCCGCTGGCGGCGTCCTGATTGAACAGCAACTGGTCGAGAACCCCGAGGATGCTAAGCGAGTTCATAGGGCTGAGTCTTCATTTTTCGGCCCAAGTAACGTACCGGCGATCCGTCCAGGATGGACACGCATTCGACGTACTTGGGCATGGTTGTGCGACGCAGGTTGAAAATCTGGACGAGGTCGTGCATCCATGTCGGGAATCGGTCCGTAAACTTGAGTTCGAGAACTACGCCATCCACTTGCGGGCGCGACCACTTCGCCAAGTCGGCCACACCGAGTTTGCCGTTGTAGGCCCCGGCCATGATCCGGCGGTCGAACGTGACGCGGTATAGGTTGCTGTCGGGCGGTTCGTAGGCTTCTCTGAGGTACGACGTATACGCGGCCGGCTGTGCGCGAATCGAATCTCGCAAATCGCAAAAGTTGTAAAGCGCCTTGTAGTTCTTGTCGTCGGCCTTGATCAGGTCGGATCGCTTCGGCCAATCGCCGGCGATCAGGTGCGGCACGGCCGTCTTCCACACGCCGGCACGCTGCTTGAGGATCACGTCGTTCATGCGACGTTTGACCTCGAAGAAGACGGGCGAGTCGGGCTGATCGTCGTAAAAGCGGATGCGGAGCTTGTAGCGGTTCTTTTCTCCGATGAGCGTGGCGTTGCACAACTTCAGGTCGCGGCTGTCGAGATACAAACTGTGAACCGAGTAACCGAAACCCTCGTTGGGATTTGTGTGTTCGTCGGGGTCCAAGTAGTTCATGACGAAGTCACGAACTTTCAGCGCCATTTCCTCGGGAATGATGTATTTGAGCTCGAAGCGGCTCTGTTGCATCTTGAAGCTCATTCCCTCGACTACTCCTCTGTAGCGCCCCCATTGGCCAGGGGACAACGAAGATGCATCGCGGCGGCTCACCGCGTCCTTGCGAAAGTGCACCAGAACTAACGGAAAACTCTCAAATATCCAGGATAATCGACGTTGGACTCCACTGCAAACCTGAGTACCCAGATTGCCTACTCGCCGCG
>JAJDEG010000373.1 GCA_029259895.1 Planctomycetota bacterium | reverse complement strand
CGCGACGCCGCCTGGACGAAGCAGAAGTTTTTTAGCGGGTATCACTTTGACGATACGGCTCAAGCGGAAAGCGAAGAGGAGCTTTTCGATCAACTTCCCGAGGTGATCGCGGCGTGCCGCGGCGGTATCCCATTTGAGGAGCTTTTCTCATCCGTAACGAACCAGACGCCCGTCACGTCAGAGATCATGAAGGGTGTGCTATCCGACTTGTCGAGGCAGGGAGTCATTAAGCTGAGAGACAAGAGCGGTTCGCTCAAGCGTGGATTCAAGGTCGAGAAGAGCGACATTCTTCTTTATTCGCGTCAGACACGCATCGACTTTGGCCGTCCCTAAATCGGCACGCCTTTCCACTTCACGAAGGCTTCCATGGCGTAATACTCCGGCAGGCCGATTTGGTTGTAGGTTGCGGCCGTGCCTTTGTTGCGGTCTTCGGCTCTTTGCCAGAATTCGCGGGCGTCTGCGCCGGGGAAGACGGCTTCGTCTTTTTGGGATTCGTGGCGGAAGATGGCTTTTAGTTTGCGGGTCATGTCGCTGGGGCTGAGCGGGACGGCGATCTCTATTTCGTCGAGGGCGTATTCCTGCCACGCGCCGCGATAGAGCATCACCTCCGGCCGCTTGCCGGTGGCTCGCTCGATTTCGCCGAGTGCGAGGAAGATCGCTTCGGCGCAAACGCGCTGCGTGCCGTGGGGATCGGAGAGGTCGCCGGCGACGTAGATCTGCGCCGGGTCGACGCGCTCGATCAGTTCGCGGATGATCCGCACGTCCTCCGGGCCGACGGGGTTCTTCTTGATCTTGCCCGTGCGATAGAACGGCAAGTCGAGAAAATGGAGGTTCTCCTCGCGGCAGCCGGCGACGGTGGCTCCGCTGATGGCTTCGCTGTAGCGGATCAGGCCTTTGATCTTGAGGACGGCGGCTTCGTCGCATTCGCCGGCCTGTTTCTGGGTCAGTGCTTCGCGAACTTTGTCTTCGAGCTGCTGCGACTTTTCTTCGTCGATGCCGAATTGGCGGTTGCACTCGACGATCAAATCGACGACGCGGCGGACGTCGAGATCGAACACGGCGATGTTGCCGCTGGTCATGTACGCGACGTGGGTCTCGTGGCCGTCTTCGACGAGTCGGATGAGCGTTCCGCCCATGCTGATGACGTCGTCGTCGGGGTGTGGGCTGAAACAGATGATGCGCTTGTGGTCGCGGCCGGCGGGGTGATACTCGATGGTGTCCATCATCCAGCGGAAGACGCGATGGGCGATCGCCTGGGCCGGGCCTTGTTCGCGGAGGAGTTGATGGAGGTTGTGGGTGCGGAGGTCGTTGTCGTCGAGCTTGAGGAGGGCTTTGCCGGTTTTTTCGCAGAGCCAGAAGACGGCCCGCTTAATGAGCGAGTCGGTCCATTTGACGCGGCCGAGCGTCCAAGGCGTGGCTTCGGCGGTGAGGTCGCTGGCGGCGGCCGCGTCGACGAGGACGGCCGCATCGGGGTGACCTTGCAGAAAGCTGGCCGGTACGCGATCGGTGAGCGGGCCCTCGACGGCTTCGCGAACGATGGCCGCTTTGTGTTCGCCCAGCGCGAGCAGCACGATCTTGCGGCATTCGAGAATCGTGCCGACGCCCATCGTGATGGCTTGCGTGGGAACGTTCTCTTCGCTGAAGAAATCGCTAGCCGCGCCGCTGCGGGTGAGCGGGTCGAGCGTGGCGAGGCGCGTGCGGCTGGTGCGGCCGCTGAACGGTTCGTTGAAACCGATGTGGCCGTTGGCGCCGATGCCCAACAGTTGTAGATCGATGCCGCCGGCGGCACCTATGGCTGCCTCGTAGTCGCGGCAATGGGCTTCGACCTCTTCGGGAGCGATGCTGCCGTCGGGAATGTGGATGTTCGCCGGCGGCACATTGACGTGCTTGAAGAAGTTCTCATGCATCCACAGGCGGTAGCTTTGAAGGCGATCGGCGGCGAGGCCGTAGTATTCGTCGAGGTTAAACGTTACGACCTGGGAAAAGTCGAGGCCTTCCTCGTTGTGCATGCGGATCAATTCGCGATAGACGCCAACGGGCGTGCTGCCCGTGGGAAGACCGAGCACGGCGCGCTGGCCGACGGCGTTGCGGGCGCGGATGACGCTGGCGACTTGATCGGCGACGTAGCGGGCGAGATCTTGGTTGTTGGCGAAGACATAGCACGGAAGATGCGTGCCAGCGACGCGACGTGCACTGGGGGTAGGACTGGGCATGATGGCGATGAAAGGAGCGGCGATGAAAAGAGAAACGGGCGGAAAGCGAGGAAACGAGCACTCGCACGCCGCGCCGACGCGATCGCGGGCCGGCTCACGTATACGGCGTGCAATCTGCCGCGGAGCAGAGAGCGTCCGCAGTCAATCGAACTGGTCAGTATGCCGGTTGTTCCGCCGGCTGTCTATGTCGGTGTCGCACGGAAATGGCCCGGCGGCAACTGATCGACGGTGCGTACTGAAACGGTGCGGCTTAGAGCCGAAAGCCAGTCGGCTTTGCGCCTATCTCAGAACTGTAGGAGGCGAATCCTTTCGCCGAGGAATCGGCCGAGGGAATCGCTCGATAGGTCTTTCGGCGAAAGGATTCGCCTCCTACAAATTCCGGATGTGGGATAGGCTCTTAGCCCTTCGTAATCATCTCATCGAGATTCAGCACGAGATTCGCGACCATTGCCCAGGCGGCGACTTGGCGGGCGTCTAGGCCCTCGCGCGGCTTGGACTCGCCGACGTTGATTAGCTTCTTGGCGGCGTCTTCGTCGTCGGTAAACGTCGAAAGGTGTTTGCGGAACGTTTCGAGCAAGACGGCCGTTTCGGCTTCGTTCGGCTGGCGGCTGGTGGCGAGGCGGAACAGATACGCCGCGCGGGCTTCGTCCGTCGTTTCGCTTTCGAGCAGCACGCGCTCGGCCAGATGACGCGACGCCTCGACGAATTGTTCGTCGTTCATCAACGCCAATGCAGCCAGTGGCGTGTTCGTCCGCGAGCGGCGGACCGTGCAGGTTTCGCGCGACGGCGCATCGAGCGTGCTCATCACCGGCGGCGGAGCGGTCCGCTTCCAGAACGTGTACATGCTGCGGCGATAGAGGGCCGCGCCGCCGTCGCGTTTGAAGTTCTTCGTGTTGCTATCCGAATAACCGACGGCTTCCCAGATGCCCGGGGGCTGATACGGTTTGACGCTTGGCCCGCCGATCGCCTCGCCAAGCAGTCCGCTCACCGCCAGGGCCGTGTCGCGAACCATTTCGGCGTCCATGCGGAACCGCGGTCCGCGGGCGAGCAGGCGGTTCTTTGGATCGCGCTGGAACATTTCGCGCGCGATCTTCGACGACTGGCGATATGTGGCCGACATGACGATCATCTTTTGCATCCGCTTGACGTCCCAGCCGCTTTCGCGAAAGTCGACGGCCAGCCAATCGAGCAGCTCCGGGTGGGACGGCTGCGTGCCTTGCGTGCCGAAGTCTTCCGCCGTCTCGACGAGGCCGATGCCGAAGTATCGCTGCCAAATGCGATTGACCGTTACGCGGGCGGTGAGCGGATGTTCCGGCGAGAGCAGCCAGCGGGCGAGGTGCAGCCGGTTGGGCGATTCACTCTGGGCAACGGCCAGCGGCGGCAGCGCCGACGGCGTATCGCGGAATACTTCTTCGCCGGGCTTGTCGTACTCGCCGCGATGGAGCACGTGAGCCGGCCGCGGCTTGGCGCGCTCTTTCCACACGAGCGTGATCGGCAGCGAGTTCTCCATGTTGGTTCTTTGCTTGCGGAGATTCGCCAATTCTTCGCGGGCCGCAACGAATTGCTCGTCCTGGGCGACGCTGGCGCGGAAATGCTCGCGGAGCTTGGTAAGCTGTCCGTCGTTGCGTTTGTCCGCTGCGACGGCGAGGATCTTGGCGATCTCCGGCGGAAGTTTCGTGTCGTTGAACTGCGGAATCGATTCGGCCGTCGTGACGGAAAGCCGAACGCGACCGAACTGGTGCTGCGGAAAGACCGACTCGTGGCGGAGTCGAACTTTGATACTCGACGCTTTC
>JAJDEG010000372.1 GCA_029259895.1 Planctomycetota bacterium | reverse complement strand
CCGACCTTCCCGCCGAATAGGCAAAAGTTGCCTGCCGCCGCAGACGATAACGATGGTGCCGGTTATGCCGGTTTTGCGGACGCCGTTTGGCCCCGGGATGACCGACCGGGCGTTTTCGCCCTGCCAACTTCGCGAGATTTGACCGATGACGAACAATAAGAACAGCAAGCGGACCGCTCGTCGCGGTCTCTGCGGTATGGCGTTGCTGGCCTCGCTGGCCGCCACAGGGTGCCAGGTCGACGTCGCCGGCCAAACGCTGCCCAGTCCCTACTGGCACCAGGACGACGTCCAGTACTTCGCGCCGGGCCCAGACATGAAGCTCGCCCGCGAAGCCGCCGCCCAGCAGCAATACCGCAGCGAAATCGAAGCCCAAAACGCCAGCCGCCAATCCGGATCGCGATTCCAATAATCGCAATCCGCCAAAGCGGTATGCATCGGCACCGGCCGATTGGGCGTCGGAACCGAATACGTTGCGCGGCGACCGGCCCGAACGCCACGCGCGATCGGCCCGTCGCGCCGCAGGTCGACGCGCGCCCGATTGCTGTTCCGACATTCGCAACTATCCAGCGCCAGCCAATCCCTGCATTGCCGATGGACGGAAACGCTTTATTTCCCGAAGTCGCCCGAGCCTGGGCGAACGACATCCTCGTCTGGATCGGGTTCGGCACGTTGGCCGGACTCCTTGCCAAGGCAGTCATGCCCGGCCGCGATCCCGGCGGCGCGGTCGCCACGCTCGCCATGGGCATCGGCGGCGTCGTCATCGGCTGCGGAACGCTCTCGTTCTTCTACGAAGGACAACGCGTTACGCCGATTAGCCCCATCGGCTTCCTAGTCGCCACGGCCGGCGCATTCATTCTGCTCTTCTTCTACCGCCTCCTCAGCGGCCGATTTTTCCGCGAAGGCGACCGCGGCGCACCCCACATCCGCCGATACGGCCGCCGAGCGCCAGCCCGCGCCATTCACTACGAAGACTGATCGCGCTGGCATGCGATCGACGCGGGCGACACCGTCCGCCGCCCGGCTACGCGGCCACCCAGACGCAAAGGCGTCGGTGGCTGTCGATGAGGGGCCTTCCCGCGCTCGTCGTGTAGTTCGGACGCCGCACTTGCGCGAACCGACGAGTCTCAGCCGCTGTCTACTTCGCCACAGTCTGGCCAGCGAACCGCTCTCGCCGCCGGCGGTTTGCATGACCGTGCCCCCCGTACTACGATTAATCCGCCGCCGACGCCAAAACGCCGGTGGCCCTTCCTTGATATCTCTCCCACGACGTCCGCGCTGATGCAGGCCCTGCTCGACAAAGTCCAGGAGCTTTATTGGGCGGGGCTGTATCTACAGGCCCTGGAAGCTTCCCGACCGCTGGGACCGCCCCAGTCCTGGCGTGGCGCGCGGGGACGGGTCATGGCCACCCGACTCGCTTCGCGGCTCGGCGGCGTACGGCTGGCCGACGCTCTGATGTGGAAGGCGTTTCGCGAGTTTCCGCACGACGGGTACGTGAGGTACTTTCGCGCCTATCGCATCGGCAGCCGCAAGGGACCTCTGGCGTTACTGCGGTTCTTCGAGTCGTTCGACGGTGTGGACGACGCTCCGGTCAGTTTCCGCGCGGATTGGAACGCGGCGGTCGCAAGAACGTATGCGTCGCTGCGCGATTTCGACGCCGCGCAGGCCAGCATCGAACGGGCGCTCGAGTTGGCCCCGAAGCGAGCCTGGCTGTGGGTCGAAAATGCTCGCGTTCTGGTTGCGATGGATCGTCGCGAAGACGCCCTCGCCTCGGTCGATCAAGCGCTCGCACTGCGGCCGTGGTACGAGATGGCGGTCGACGCCAAGGTCGACCTGCTCGGCGAAATGAATCGGGACGACGAAGCCCTCACCCTGGTGACCGAATGCGCCGAGCGGCTCGAGTCGGGCGGCATGCTGTGGTCGAAGGCGCTGCTGCTTACCGAAGCGCGTCGTTATGAGGAAGCCCGCAAAACGTTCGAGCGTTGTCGGGATTACTTTCCGCTGAGCGACAAGCGGCACGCGATGTGGCTCGATGCGCGGCGGAGCGACGCGGCCTACCGCTGTGGCGATTATGCGACGGCGCTCCGTCTGGCCAAAGGCGTGCAAGGCGGTTTTTACAAGCTGCTCGCGGAGAACCTCGAAAACGCCACGGCGGACGCGCGCCGCGTCGAACTCGACGTTCCGTTCGTGCGCCAGCACCACGTGACCTGTTCGCCGGCGACGCTCGCATCGCTGTGCGGGTATTGGCAAGCTCCGGCCGATCACGTCGAACTTGCCGAATCGATCTGCTACGACGGAACGCCGAACCACAGCGAGCGGAACTGGGCCGAGGAGCGCGGGTTCGTCGTCCGCGAATTCACGCTCGACTGGGCGACCGCCGCCGCCCTGGTCGACCGCGGCATTCCCTTCGGCGTGGAAACGCGCGGTCCGACCCACGCCCATATTCAGCCGATCATCGGCTACGACGCGCGACGGGGCACGTTGCTGACGCGCGATCCGGGCGAACGTCTGGCGACCGAAATGATGGCCAAGCCGCTGCTCGAAGAAATGGCCGCATTCGGTCCGCGGGCCGTGGCGCTGGTCCCCGCCGCCGAAGCCGGGCGCTTGGACGGCATCGAATTACCCGACGCGGAATGGTTCGACGAAGTCTACGAGCTTCAACGGGCGTTGCTCAAACACAATCGCGAACGGGCCGCGGCGATTCTCGCGCGGCTCGAACGCGACGCGCCGGAGCATCGGCTGACGCTGCACGCGCGGCGCACGCTGGCGTATTACGACGGCGATCACGTCGCCGCGCTGGCTTGCATCGAGGCGCAGCTTACGCAATATCCGGACAACCACACGCTGGCCCTCAACCGCGTGCAGACGCTGGGGCAACTCGGTCGGCACGCCGAGCAATTGCGCGACCTCGAAGCGACCTGCGCCAAGCTGCCATGTCCGGCGGTGTTCTGGCGCAATCTGGGTCGCGAAATGTCGAAGGACTTTCGCCGCGCCGGCGAAGCGCGGACGTGGCTGGCGCGTTCGCTACGGTATCTCACGACCGACGCATACGCTTACTTCTCCCTGGCGTGCGTCGAGTGGGACCTCGGCCAGCGCGAAGAGGCGACGCGGCTTTACCGCATCGCGGCCTGTCTTGAGGATAAGGACGAGCAATACGCCCGCAGCTATTTCATCGCGTCGCGGCATCTCAAGCGCGTCGACGAATCGCTGGCGTGGCTGCGGCGGCGGTTCGACCGATACGGCCACAAATCGGCCGGACCGGGCGTGACGCTCGCCAACGCACTGTTCGAAGTGGACCGCGATGTCGAGGCTTTGGAGGTCGTCGAGCAGGCCGTTGCCAAGCGCGCCGACGACGGCTGGCTGTTGACGTACGCGGCTACGAAATATGCCTACGCCGAGCGATGGGACGAGGCCGATGCAGTGCTCCAGCGCGCTCGAGGCGCGGCCCATCGCGGGGCGTGGCTCCGCGCGGCGGCGCGAATCGCCGAGGCCCGCGGCGAACTGACGACGGCGCTCGAGCACTGGCAAACGCTCGCCGAAGTCGACCCGCTCGATCCGGAAACGCACGAGAGAATCGTGGACTTGCTGCGGGCAACGGCCAACGAGCATCGGGCCGTCGACTACATACGCGGCGTGGCGACGGCGCATCCGCACCACTTGAACGTTCAACGCTCGCTGTTGCGCGCCCTGCGCAACGGCGACGCCGCCGAAGCCGTTTCGGTCGCGCGGCGGGCGTTGGAACTGCACCCTCAGGAAGGCTGGACGCGCCGCGAACTAGTCGATGCGCTGGCGATGCTGGGGCGAACCGAGGAAGCGCTTGCCGAGGCGGACGCGGCCGTGGCCATCGACTCGACGTCGCCGGCGTCGTATGGATACCGCGGCAAGTTGCGTTTTAGCGTCGGTCGCGTCGAGGAAGCCCGAGAGGATTTCCGCCAGGCACTGCGCATTTCCGTCGACTACGAGTACGCTTTCGACTCGCTTTTCGATCTCTGCCAGACCGACGCGCAGCGCCGCGACGTGCTGGCCTGGTATTACGACGAACTGGTGCGGCAGACGACGTTTGGCGACGGAATAACGGCGTACTACAGTCGGGCGAATGCCGTCCTCGACGCCGACACGCTGCTAAAGCATCTGCAATCCGCGCTTTCCGCGCGGCCGGACCTGTGGCAGGCGTGGTGCGTCGTGGCCGTCCAGCTTCGCCGCATGGAGCGGCTCGACGAAGCGCGAAAGATCGCCGAGGAGGCCACCCGCCGCTTCCCGCTGACGCCGCGCACGTGGCTCGACTTGGCGCTGATGTACAACGACGCCGACGACGTTTTCAAGCGGGTCGAGGCGCTGCGGAAGGCGCACGCGCTGAGTCCCGGCTGGAGTCTTGCCGCGCAGGAGTTGGCCGAAACGCTGGAGAAGTCCGGCGACATGGAGGGTGCCGAACAAACGCTCTCCCAGGTGCTTCGCCGCTCGCCGAGCGAAATCAACGCACGCGGCAGCCTTGCCGAACTGTTGTACCGCACCGACCGAAAAGAACGTGCCCTGGACGAAATCAAGCGCGCTTGCCGCACGTCGCCGTCGTACGAATGGGGATGGGAAAAGGCGCGGCAATGGTTCGGCGAACTCGACCGAATTGTGGAGTTGGTCGAGCTGGGTCGCGAACTGGTCGCCGTGAGGCCGGGCGACTGCGTGGCGTGGTATCGCCTGGCCGAGTGCTTGAACGATCGGCGCTCGGTGGCCGGAGAGGATGCCGACGGATTGCGGTCCGAGACGCTCGCGGCGCTCAACCGGGCCGTGTCGCTCGATCCGACGTACGTCGACGCGCATGTCGAGCGGGTCTTTCACCTTTACGAAGCGGATCGGCTGGACGAGGCCCTCGCCGCCGCGCGGCCGGCGGCCTGGCCGGCCGAAGACCGGCCGGTGTGGCTGCGCACGTGGGAGGCGCGCGTGATCGCCAAGCAAGGCGATATGGCGACCGCGATCGACTTGCTGCGAGGCGTCGTCGACGATGCGCCGCATTACACGTGGGCATGGGGAAACTGTTTGAAGCTGCTGGAAGACATCGAGCTTCACGCCGAGTGCCGCGCCGCCGCGGAAAAGGCGGTCAATCTCAATCCCGATTACGGCGTCGGCTGGGGATACCTGGGCGATGCGTGCTGGGAATTGAACGACCTCGACGCCGCCGCTCGGTCGTACGAACGATCGCGCGAAGCCTCGAGCGACTATGTGTACGGGGCGAGCCAGTTGGTTCGGCTGCACTTGCAACGCCGCGACGGCGACGCGGCCGACGCGGCGCTGGAAGAACTACGCCGACGCGACAGCGGCCCGTGGACGCTCGAATTGGGAGTCTACGTCGACGTATTGCGGCACGGACGCCGGGCCAAGCTCGACGACCTCGCGCTTCTCGCCAAGTCGGAGGCCGCGCAGTGCTTCCGCGATCTCGCCGAATATCTCCAAAGCAGCAGCGTCCGCGCGGTGGCCGAACGCCTCCTGCGGCCGTCTGTCGAAGTCGCCGACGCCAATCCGCACGTCGGCGTCGCCTGGACGATCCTGTCGGGTCCGCGGTGGTCGACGATCTTCCGACTGTCGAACATGGGCCGGGCGACGGCTGCCTGGCAAAACGCGGCCGGCGAATTGGCGAAAAAACTAGCCGAAGCGAAGGCCGGTTGGAAGCTGCGCTGGGCGATGCGAAGCATGGGCGATCGACTCCGCCAGGACGACGAAACGTGGGGACAGATCGGCTTCGCCCTCAATGTCATGAATCGGTATCGCGCATGCTGGAAATGGATGCGCGATTGGCGCCGCCGCGACCGCGCGGAACCTTGGGCTTTGTTCAACGCGATGCAAGGCGCATGGCGGGTGCGCGAATACGACGACGTACTGGCCATCGGCGAGACGGCGCTGGCGTTGCCGGCCGATCATTCGCGTTCGCTGCACCTGGTTTGGCACGCGGCCGCCGTGCTGGTGTTGCGCCGCGACCACGCCCGCGCGGCCGCCCTGCTCGCCGAGGCAGACCGATCGAAGTGCAAGAAAGTCAACGCCGCGGTTTGGGACGTCATCGAGCCGTGCATCGCAGCGCTGGGCGAGCCGCCGCCGTCGGATCGTCGCCAAGCGAAGGAACTGCTTCGCGCGCAACGGGCGGCCGTCGCCAAACGCCGCTATCTGATCAATCGCGATCCGGAGCTTCGCCAGATCGCCTATCGGGCGCTACGCCTCGTGGCGGAACACCTGGGCAAGGAATGGCTCGCGCGGTGGTATCGTCTGCGCCGCGTGATTTGATGCCGCGTGGGCGCGCCGCCGAGATAGGTTCTACGACCGCACGTCCACCGTCACCTTCACATTCGCAAACTTTTCCTCGTCGATCGCCAATCCAAACCCGGCCGCGTCGGGCACGGTCGCTTCGCCCTTCTCAATTTTGTATCCCTCGGCCAGCAGCACGTCCGTCGACAGCGGGTCGTGCTCGGCCCGATAAAAGTTCTCGATCGCCCGACCGACGTGCAGCTGCATGTAGAATCCCAACAGCGATCCCCAATTGTGCGGCGCGACGAGAATCCCCTTGGCTGCCCCCATCTTTGCCTCGTCGAGAATCCCCTCGAAGCCAAAACGTTTCATATCCCCTTGCAGCACGTCGATCGCGTCGGCCTCTATGAGCGGCTTGAACGGATCGAGCTTGCCCTGCGTTTCGCCGTCCGCCAATAGCGTCTTGAGCTTCTTCGACGCGATGTGCTTCTTAAGCTCCAGGCAAGCATCGACGCGCTCGTCGAAAAGTTCCTCGACGAACGCGATGTTGGCGTCGGCCGTGCGGTCGATGAACCGTTTGGCCCCGGCCAGGTCGTAACCGTTGTTGGCATCGACGCCGAGCAGCACGTCGACCCCGGCGTGCTTGCGGATCGTTTCGACCACGGCCACGTCGCGTTCGTCCCCTTCGCCGCGCGGCATCCACTTCGCCCCGCGACCGATCTTGATCTTGAACGCCGTGTGCCCGCGTTCGCGTCCCTGATCGATCTCCTCGCGAAAGCGGTCCTGCCACCGATCGGCGTACTGCGGCAACAAATCGGCGAAGTAGATCGACCCGTCGTACACGCTCACGCGCTCGGTCCCCGCGCCGCCAAGCAACTTGTACGCCGGCTGCCGCAGCAGCTTGCCCGCCAAATCCCACAGGGGCATCGTCCCATTGCCCAGCGGCCCGCTCATGCGACGCGCGTCGCGGCGAAAGAACTCCAGCGGATCCTTACCCAACAGCGAGCGAGCGGTCTTCTCATCGACGCGGCAAGCGCCAATGCCCTCGACGCCGGCGTTGGTAAACAGCCGCACCATCGCATCGCGCGACGTATCGCCATGCACACCGAGTCGCGAATTCTTCCCCGCAATCTTGGCCCGCTTCAGAGGCAAATCGAACGCCAAGACGCGCGTAATCCGCACGTCCTTCGGCAAGTCATCCGCCCATGCAAATCGACTCGCCGAGGGCGCCAACGCCGCCACGCCAGTCGCTGTCACAGTCCGAGCCAAAATCCGATCGAGAAACGCACGGCGTGTAAGCATGGCAAAGTCCTCGACGTGAAGGTCTTTCAAAGACAGGCGTCAAACGTCCGTGTCGCAGCGCGACGGATAGGAATCGTCCACCGAGGGAAAGTGTCGTCCGTCCCAATACCGCTGTCCACTGCCTGCCCGCGCCCCTCAAGTCCACCGTCCCCGCTCGCGCACCCCACTATTGCTTCACCAAGAACCCAAAGCAGTTTCCTTGACACGGTTCATGCAGCCAAATAGATTGGAATCACCGTCGACGCGACAGTTTTCTAAAGCGTCGGCGGCGTCGGCCCTCTCGCCCTGCGTTCTCGGCCCGTTCCGCCCTGCCGCTTCACAAAGCCCGGCAAGGCCGCACATGCCGAAACCCGGCGCTGGCCACGGGGCGGTTGCTTCCCCCTTCGGAAGCAGGCGAATCAAGCGAGACGGCGGCGCTTCTAACATGGGCCGAATTCGGTTCCAAAATGCGTGCGATAAACGTGCGCGCTTGCGCTCTATGCACGACGCCATTCAGCCCCCAAGGCATCGGCGAGGCAATCGCTATTGCCCGCGCTCGCCGGCGGTCCGTGCCGTAACGAATCGCCTCGGCTTCGTCGCGGCTCAACGTCCTTGCAACGACCCCCAGACGCGTTGTCTTGGGATGCAGATGTTTCGTATCGGTTTCCATTCCTAGGAGGTGTCTCATGAAAGCGCATTACGTTTCGATGGTTGCTCTGGTGGCCGCGTTGATCGCGCCCGCCCAGGCGATGGCGTATCTCGGCAGTTTCGGCCCGGCCGACGGCTACTATCCGCAGTACGGCACGATGCTCGGCGACGTGACCTACTACAACGCCGGTCAGTCCGGTCCAAACGCCGGCGGCGGAGCCACGATGCAGATTATCGCCGACACCGGACTGTGGACGCTGCAAAGCCCCGTCGGCGGCGTGTTCGGCAACACGCCCGATCGCAATGCGTATATCGCTCCCGGACTGCTTTACCCGCCGTCGGATCCGAACAACGTTCCGGCGTATTTGCTCGGCGGCCACTTCCCCGGTCACAACAACGACGGGTATAACCTCGCCTTCCGCAACGATACGCCCATCGGCACCGGCCCGGCGATTTACGAGTACAGCATCGACACCTACGACACCGGCGGCCCCGTGCCGGCTAACGTCATCGGCGGCGTCAGTTCGATCGGTTTTTACTTCTGCCCGAACCCGATCGACGTTCCCGATCCGTCCGGCCAAGCCAGTCACAAATTCACGCTCAGCGTCAAGGACAGCTTCGGCACCATCGGCCTCGAATGGGGATACGCCCGCGATAACGAAGTCACGTGGCGCGATTCGCCGAGCAACCCGTGGACCTACACGGGCGTCTATGCCGACGCGACCAACTGGGACGGCATCGACATCGACATCGACCTCACCGCCGACACGTTCGGCATCGACTACTACGATGTCTCGTCCAACACCTGGTCGACGATGGTCCCCGCCGGCACACCGCTCGGCATGCCGCTCTTTAATATCACCACTCTCCGCTGGCAACTCGAAGACGGCGTCACCACCGGCACCGGCGGCAAGAACTACTTCGACGACTTCAGCATCCAAACGGCGGTGCCCGAACCGTCGTCGTTCGCGCTCCTCGCCCTCGGTGGCTTGGCATTGCTGCCGGTCCTGCGTCGACGTCGACGCGCCGTTACCGGTTGATGCCAAAGTCAGTTTTCCGGCTTAGTGCAGAGTCAACCTTGGAATTTCGGGTGCCACTGCTCACCTTGTCCAGCAGTGTTTTGCGGTTACAACGAGCCGCAGCCAAAATCCACGGCGTGACGAACCACTAGCGTAAACGTAAATCGCAACATCGAAATCGCCCGACGAACCGCGCCGACGTGAAAACCACGGCGGTACGGATCGTCGGGCGAATTGCGCTATAAGTCCCCACGCTGCCCCCAACCTAACCCTGGGAGCACATGCGAAACCTGCTACGATTCAAACCTGTCGGCGTTGCGCAACGTCAGCCTTCTCGCATGCCCCCAGCCCCCGCTCCCGCCATGTCAGCCACCGACGCACCCAAGCCGTCCACCGCGGCCGACGCACCGCTCCCACCGGTCGAACCGCCTTCCGCCGGATTCCTCATCCAGTTGTTCGTAATCCCCGGCGTCATCGTCGCCGCCATCGTCGGCGTCTGGCTCCTCTTCACGTCCCTGGCCAGCGACTCCGGCGACCCGCGCACTTACCTCGAACATCTCCGCTCGAACACCGACAAGCGCTGGCATGCCGCGTTTTATCTCGCCAGTGCATTAGCCGGCGACGAGCACACCGAACTCCGCTACGACCCGCAGTTCATGGCCGACATGGCCGACGTGCTCGATCGATCGATCGACGACGGCGATACGGGCGAACAGGCGGTCGCGTTTCGTTCGTTTCTCGGCCGCGCCCTCGGGCACTTCCACATCGCCGGTTCCCTTCCGACGCTCGTCCGCGCATCCACCACGCAGCGCGACCCCAACGAAGTCGAAGTCCGCCTCTCCGCGCTCGAAGCCATCGCCCAACTCACCGACAACATCCGCCAACCGCTCGCCGAAAGGCTGCTCCCCCAGGCCGCCGCCCTCGCCCGCAAGTCGGCCGATGCGATCCGCTCGTCCCCTGCCGGCATGCCAACCGCCGACCAACTCACCGCCGCCGCCGACGAAGCCGACGCCCTCGCCAAAATCGCTCGCCGCACACCCGATCTCGGCCACCGTGCCGCGCAGCTCGCCGAAAAACTTGGTCCGCTCGTCGAAGCCGCCCAAGCCCACGCCGCATCCCCAGACGACCGCGACCGCATCGACGAATTGCGCGCGACGGTCGCCGAAATCGTCCGCCAATCCCGCGAAGCCGCCGCCGTCGATTGGCAAGCGTCCTCGCCGCTCGCCCAGGCCGTACTCAACGCCGCCGGCGAACGCACCGAGCAGCTACGCGAAGACCCCCGTCTCAAACGCAGCGTGCGATACGACCACCTGCTTCGCGAACGGGGCGCATTCGCCCTCGGCGTCCTTGGCGGAACCGAGGCCCTCGCCCGCCTCGACGATCTGCTCTCCGACGCCCATCCCAACGTACGCTACAACGCGGCCACCAGTCTCTGCCGCCACGGCGCGGCCTCCGCCCGCCTCAACGAGACGCTCGCCGAAATGATCTCCGATCCCGAGCTAAACATCGACGAACCCGACGGCGGCTTCAACGATTCGACCCGCGAAAACATCGAATCCAACGCCCGCCAACAGATTTCCGCCAACGCCCTGCGCGCGACCCAACTCCTCGCCCAGCGAGCACCGCAGGCCGATCTCGCCCCCGTCGTTGCCGCCATCGAACGTCTGGCCGAAGACGGCGAGCCCCAACGCCTCCGCATCGATGCCCGCACCGTGCTCGAAGAACTCAAAGGCGGAAACTTGTAAAGCAGGCCGCGCCCACCGAACCGTAAGTCCCGAATCGGCGCGCCACGGGAATACGCGACGCAGAATTAGCAGTATATAGGTGCCGCCGCGTCACGCCGTCTTGATCGCCGTCACGATATCCAGCACGGCCTGCTTCCCGTCGGCGAAGTACATCAAACAGTTGTCCGCCGCGAATAGCGGATTGGGAATGCCCGCGAAACCCGGGCTGAGACTCCGCTTCACCACCACCACCGTGCGGGCCTTGTCCACGTCGAGAATCGGCATCCCCGCGATCGGACTCTTCGGATCGGTCCGCGCCACGGGATTCACTACGTCGTTCGCCCCGATCACGATCACCACGTCCGTCTCGGCGAACTGCGGATTGATGTCGTCCATCTCCTTGAGCTTCTCGTACGGAATCTCTGCTTCGGCCAGCAACACGTTCATGTGCCCCGGCATCCGCCCGGCCACCGGATGAATGGCGAACAACACCTCGGCGCCGCGCGCTTCGAGCACACTCGTCAGTTCGCGGACCGCATGTTGCGCCTGCGCAACCGCTAGTCCGTATCCCGGCACGATGACCACCCGCCGTACGTCGTCCAGAATCATCGCCAGTTCGTCGGCCGTGGTGCTCTTGATCTTGCCGGCGTAAACGCTGTCGGCGTCGACCTTCGCGCCGCTGGAATCCATCAAACCCAGCAGCACGTTGAGCAGCGAGCGGTTCATCGCCTTGCACATGATGCGTGTGAGAATCACGCCCGACGCCCCGACCAACGTGCCGGCGATAATCAGCACGTCGTTCTCGATGGCGAAACCGGTCGCGGCCGCCGCCAAGCCGGAATATGAATTGAGCAGCGCGATCACCACGGGCATGTCGGCTCCGCCGATCGGCATCACCAGCCCCACGCCGAGCACGGCCGCCACGCCGCATAGCAGCAAGTACAACAGGTCATACTGCTCCGGATGGCTCGACTGTTGACTCGCCACGACGAGCCACGACGCGACGCCGATGGCCGCCAACCCCAACACGACGTTGATCGCTTGCTGCCCCGGAAGGCCCGACAATTTCCGCATGAACTTGAATTCTTGCAGCTTTGCAAACGCCACGATGCTGCCCGTGAAGGTGACCGCCCCGATCAAACCGGAGAGCGCCACGGCCACGTTGGCCTGCAGCGCCGGCCGCAAGCTCGTCGCCACGTCGGCCCCGGCCACCAGCACGGACGCGAGCCCGCCGAATCCATTGAGCAGCGCCACCATCTGCGGCATCGAAGTCATCTGCACGCGCACGGCCAGCACCCAGCCGACGAGAGAGCCGGCCGCGATTCCGCCGAGTACCGTGTAGAACATCGGCATCCGGTCGAACGTGTGCAGCTTCCACAGCGTCACGACCACGGCGATCGCCATGCCTAGCGCGCCGAGCAGATTGCCCCGAGCGGCCCGCCGCGGATGCGTCAGTCCCTTCAGGCCCAAAATGAACAGCACGGACGCCACGAGATACGCGATATTGCACCACGCATCGACCGACACGCCGGCGAAACGCTGCGGCCCGTCCGCCAACGACTGGGCCAACGACTGGGCCAACGACTGGGCCAACAACTGGGCCAACAACGAACTCGAAGCAAACGACATCAGGCGCGGTCCTTCTTGCGAAACATTTGCAGCATCCGATTGGTCACGACGAACCCGCCCGCCACGTTGAGCATCGCCAGCGCCGCGGCGGCAAAGGCCAGCCCGCCGGCCAAAACCTCTCGCCCCTGCACGTCGCCGGAAACGCCCGCCAGAATTGCCCCGACGATGGTGATCCCGCTGATCGCGTTCGACCCCGACATCAACGGCGTATGCAGCGTCGGCGGCACTTTCGTGATGACTTCAAAACCCACGAAGATCGCCAGGGCGAAGATCGTCAGGTAGGTAATCAAGCGATCTTGCTCGCTCGTCGTGTTCTGCGACTCTTTGGCATTCGCGATCTCCGTCGTCTTCGCATACTTTTCCTGCGGCTTCGCGGTAACCGCGTCCGCGCCCTCATGGCCTGTCGTCGAAACCGGTGGCAGCAAGTCTTCGATCGGGATGTCGTACTCGTCACCGACCGCGGCCGCGAGCGCAACGTCGTCGGCAGCCACGCCGATCGAAACGATCGCCGCAAAACAACCAATCAAGACCAATCCCAAGCAAACGCGCGTCATAGGCTAACCTTCACCGTCAATGCCGAACGAATTAAACCGCAAAGTCGCAAAGACGCAGAGAAGTCAAGCTTGCGTATTATCTTCGATGAAGACACGACGAGCGAATCCCTGACGAACCGCGACAATACCAACGTGAATCTCCCTGTCCTCTGCGTCTTTGCGTCTTTGCGGTGAAGAATCCCAAGCATCTCCGAACCGACTTACGACTCGCGCACCGGCAAACCAAGCTTCTCCCGTATCCGCGGCGACACGACCTCGCCCCCCGTCGCCACCAGCGTTTCGCGAATGATCTCATCGTCCGCGTCGAGCCGCACCTTGCCGTCGTTGACGATATGAGCCAGCAGCGTCGCCACGTTTCTGGCGTACATCAAGCTCGCATCGTGCGGCACGTCGCTCGGCAAGTTCGTCGGGCCAAGAATCGTCACGCCCTGATGCACAACCGTTTCGTCGGCTCGCGTGACTTCGCAGTTGCCGCCCCGTTCCGCCGCCAGATCGACGACCACCGATCCGGCCGCCATCCGTTCGACCGCGTCGCGCGTCACCAGCAGCGGCGACTTCTGTCCCGGTATCGCCGCCGTGGAGATCACCACGTCGCAAGTAGCGATCACGTCGCCGAGCAGTTCTCGCTGCCGCCGATAGAATTCCTCGCCGAGCGCCTTGGCATAGCCCCCCTTGTCTTCGGCCCCGCCGGATTCGAGCGGCAACTCGACGAACTTCGCCCCTAAACTCTGAATTTGTTCCTTCACGGCCGCCCGCACGTCGTAAGCCTGCACGACCGCCCCTAGCCGCCGCGCCGTGGCAATGGCCTGCAAGCCGGCCACGCCCGCCCCGATCACCAGCACCTTCGCCGCGCTCAGCGTCCCCGCCGCCGTCATCAGCATCGGAAACATCTTTGGCAGCGACGTAGCCGCCAACAACACCGCCCGATAGCCGGCCACGGTAGCCATCGACGACAGCACGTCCATCGACTGCGCCCGGGTGATCCGCGGCACCATTTCCAGGGCGAACAGATGCACGCCCCGCTCGGCGATCTTGGCGATTCCCTCAGGGCATCCCAGCGGATCGCACATCCCGATGATCGTTTGAGCCGTGCGAAAGCCAGCCAGATCGCCGTCCCCCGCGGTCCCGGCGGCTCCCGCCGAACGCACCTGCACGACAATTTCGGCCGCCAGTGCGTCCGAGCGGCTGGACACCTTGGCCCCTTTTTCGGCGTATTCCGCATCGCGAAACCCAGCCGCCGTCCCGGCGTCCGACTCGACGACGACGCTCAAACCGGCTTTGGCCAGTAGCGGCACCGACGCCGGCGACATCGCCACTCGCCGTTCCCCAGCAAACAATTCACGCGGTACGCCAACGAGCATGAAGTCCTATCTTCCGCAAGGTTATAGACTTACGACATCTGAAGCAAAGCCAGGGCAATCTACAAACGTCCCCGCCGCGGCAGCGCTTCCCGCACGACTAGACGCGGTCCTCCGCGACTTCCCAACGCCACGGCACTCGCCCAAGGCAAGATTCTGACAAATTGGCGTCACTTCACCAAGCCGGTTCATCGCGAACGACGCCAAAACCGTTGACACGACTCCCCCACGACTCCCCCGCCACCGGTAGATTGCGCTGACCGATTCCCACTCAATTCCAGCCGACGCCCTTGTCGCCAAATCCGCCAATCGGTACGTTATTAGTTTCCCCGCGGTCGCCCCCATCGACAGATGGTGCGCGATGTGCCGCTGGCGATGTCCCCTTCCGCGACCAAATCTTGCGGCAAACCGACCGATGAATAAGACCTACGTCGCCAAGCCCGGCGAACTCGAACAGAAATGGTTTCTCGTCGACGCCACCGACAAAGTCGTCGGCCGTTTGGCGTCTGACATTGCCGTGATTCTCATGGGTAAGCACCGCCCGACGTACACCGCCCACATCGATACGGGTGATTTTGTCGTCGTCGTGAATGCCGCGAAGATTGCGTTCACCGGCAAGAAGCTCGAGCAGAAGAAATACACCTGGTACACGGGCTACACGCGCCAGCGCGAAGAGACCGCCGGCAACCGGCTTGAGCGTCGACCGGAGCTCATCATCACCGAGGCCGTCCGCCGCATGTTGCCGAAGAATAAGCTGGCGTACAAAATGCTCAGCAAGCTCAAGGTCTACGCTGGCGACGAACACCCGCATCAGGCCCAAGCGCCGGAACCCAAAGAATTAGGCATCAAGTAATCTCCGCAAGCTAGGCGGTGCGACGACCGCCCTGCCGCAAAACGAACAACTGCTTCAAGCACTTCCAGGACCGATTCATGGCAACTGCCAAAGTCAACGCCGCCAACGATTTCCTCGGTACCGGCCGCCGCAAGAGTTCGGTCGCCCGCGTCCGTCTTCGTCCCGGCACGGGTAAGATCACCGTCAACAAGCGCGACCTCGAGGCGTTTTTCACCATCGTGCAACACCGCATGGACGTGATTTCCCCGCTCATCGAAACGGGCAAGCGCGACTCGGTCGACATCAGCATCAATGTCTCTGGCGGCGGCGTCACCGGACAGAGCGGCGCATGTAAGCTCGGCATCTCCCGCGCGCTGCGAAAGCTCGACGCCGAAACGTACGAGCCGCTCAAGAAAGCCGGCCTCCTCACTCGCGACAGCCGCATGAGCGAACGCAAGAAGTACGGCCTCCACAAAGCCCGCAAGGCCACGCAGTTCTCCAAGCGTTAATCGCCCAGCGGCCAAAACTGACGTTCAAGGCGCCGACGTTCACGGCCAAAGTTCAAAGCACGACCCGCGGCGATGCATTCGCCGCGGGTCGCTTTATTTCACCGTCGCATTTCACCGCCGCGATTTCTAGGCGTCACGCACCGCTCTCGTCGGCGTCACGCAGTCGTTCGAGCCACTTTCGCGTTTCCGCGGCGGGGTCGGCGGCATCGACGATCGCCGCGCTAACCGCGACGCGGCGAATTCCCGCGTCCAGCACCTGCCCGACGTTGTCGAGCGTGATGCCGCCAATCGCCAGCGCCGGCAGCCGTATCGTCGACGCCACGTCCGCCAACAGGGCCACGCCTGGATATTCCGTAAATGCTTTCGTCGTCGACGGAAACGTCGGCCCCACGCCGATGTAATGCGCTCCGTCGAGAACGGCGTTTCGAGCCTGTTCGATCGAATGCGTCGACACGCCCACCAGCCGCCGCGGACCGACGATCTTCCGAGCATCGGCCACCGCAAGCTCGTCCTGCCCCACGTGTACGCCGTCGGCGTCGCACAACGCGGCCAAGTCCGCTCGGTCGTTCATGATGAACAGCGTGCTCGCGCCGAAGCGACCGATCCGTTCGCGTAGCGCACGGCCGCGGTCGACGAGTTCGCGGTCTGAAAGGTTCTTGTCGCGGA
>JAJDEG010000371.1 GCA_029259895.1 Planctomycetota bacterium | reverse complement strand
GCGAATTCGCACGCGACGCGCCAATTCGCACAGCGGGGTCGCATGCTCAGAATTCGTGGGTGCGCAAACGAAGCCGGGACACGCATGGTTTCGCGGCCACGTCGACCACTAGCCGTTCCTGCTCCTAAAGAGGGACGGGCTGGCACGAAACGTGCCAAATGGGCAAGAATGGCAACGGCCATGCTCTCTCCCCTGGGCGCGAGGCGCATCACATGACCACCAAACCCGCCGTTCCGATGTTGGAAAAAAAAGCTGCGCCGCGAAGGATCGCTCATTTGGACGCATCAAAAGAAGGTAGTGGCGAGACGCGTGAAACGTCCGTCGAGGAGTATTCGGCAGTTGTGGTCGCGTGTCAGAAGGGCGAGCGAACGGCCCAGCGACGCCTTTACGAGTTATGCCATCAGGGCGTCCATCGTGTGGCGGTACGCATGGTCGGGCAGCAGGAAGCCGCGGACGTCACGCAACAGGTCTTCCTGCAGGCGTTTCGTTCGATCGACCAGTTTCACGGCCGGTCACGCGTCGAGACCTGGCTGTACCGGTTAACCGTAAATGAATCGTTGCAGTTATTGCGGCGCAACCGACGCTGGCAGTTTGCGGCCCTAGATTGGGAACCAATGGACCATTCGCATCCAGGCGACGAAGCCGAGCGACGGGAAGTCTTGGACCAAGCACTCGCGCGTCTTGACCCCGAACTACGTATTATTTTCGTACTGCGCGAAGTCGAGGAACTGTCGTACCACGACATCGCCGAAGCACTACAGATTCCAGAAGGAACGGTCGGATCGCGGCTGAATCGCGCTCGCCGTGAACTGAAGCAACTTCTCGCGGCGTTAGGTTTTGAGATAGAGTGACGGGCATTCCGCAGTTCAGCGCCGTGACCGTTCGGCACTCCTAACGAACCAGCCAAAATTAGATCTATGGATTGTTCGGAAGTGAAAGAGCTACTGTCAGCCTACTACGACGACGAGCTATCGTCCGATAAGCGGGCTGCGATGAACGAGCACATCAGTGCCTGCAATAGTTGTGCGCGCGAGTTAGCCGGCTTCACGAGGCTTTCCGCGATGGCCAAAGGACTGACACATCCGGCACCGTCCGCGGAGATATGGCAGCGACTTGAAGGTCGTCTCGATGTTGTTCGAGATTCAAGATCTACTGGCCCGGCAAATCTTGGACGGCTTGCGACGAGCCGAACCCGTGTCGTCGGACTTGCCGTCGTCGCCGCAACGATTCTTGTCGTTATCGGCTGGATGGGTTATCGAGCATCGCAGGAACACGACGACCACGGGTTCACGCTGGCTTTCGGTCATTATCTCGACGAGTTTCAACGCGATCCTCGCGAGGCGCAACAATGGCTGCTTGCTAAGTATGAGGGCACGCCGCTTGATGCCGGGCAAGCCGAACATGCGGTCGGATATCGACCGGCGGTCGCCGGCGGGCTTCCCGCGGGCTACGCGGTCGAAACAACGGTTGTCGTGAAAATGCCCTGTTGTACCTGCGTGCAATGCCTATGCAAACGGGACGATGGCTCCATGCTGGCTGTATTTGAACACGACGATGAGGAGACGCGGCAATGGTTTGGCGAGCGCCCGGAGATTTCCGCGATCTGCCACGGAACGCGCTGCAGCCTTGTGGAATTGGATGACGGGATTGCCGCAACCTGGCGGCGAGGATCTCGATACATCACCGTCATCGGCGCGCGAGATGCCGCGGAAGTCGAGCAATTAGTAGCGTGGTTTGACGATCGAAGCAGGAGTTGACGGCGACGAGAAAGGCCAACGACCTAGAGATGTGGCCGTTGCCACTCCGCGCCCTCGCCTCACGCACGCCGCGAGGTGGCGAAGGACGAATGGCACGCGGGCGAGTTGTTCCCGCGTGTGGCTTTCGTCGTGATAAACACCCGCGGCCAAAGCCCGACGGATCACCTTTCGGAGCATGGCTCTGCCCGTAGCAACGTGCCGTCGGCGGAAAACATGGAGAAGAATTCACGTAGCGCAATAGGCGGGGAAACGCGCGTTGACACAGATGTGTCGATTGCGACCCCGCTTCGTATTTAGACTTAGGTCCAAATAGGAAATGTCAATTAGGGAGCAATCTCGATGAGTCGTACTTTTAAGATTCCGCTTGCCAGGTTTCGTTTATTCGCCACCGCCACAGCGGCGTCGTTGGTATTGTCCACGGCGGCCGCACTGTGGGCCGACGTCGTCGAGACGAAGGACGGCCGGCGATTCGAGGGAAACGTCATGTCGCAGGACGGCAAATCGGTGACGATCGATACGCTGATCGGCGATTTGCGCGTGACGCTGAGCGTGCGGCGCGAGGAGGTCGCCACGGTGACCAAGTCGCCGCTGCCCGAGGGCTTCTTTCGTCGTTCTTCGAGCGGCGACCGTTCCCGTCCCGAAGCGATGAATAACGCGTATCTCGAAGTACCGATCCGCGGCGTCTTCGGCAAGGAATTGTTCGCAGATGTCATTCGGCCATCGCTCAACCGGGCCCGCTACAGCAAAGTCCCGCATGTCGTGTTCGTCATCGACAGCGTCGAAGATCGCGAGAAGGATGACGACCAGAGCGGATTCGACGAGGCGGTGGCGACCTGCAATTTGCTCGAATCGTACTCAAAGTGGATCGAGTTCCACTCGATCGTCAAGAATTGCGTCGGCAAGGCGATCGTGTTCCCACTGCATAGTTCGACGGTCCATTTGACACCGGGGAGCCAGATCGGCACGATCGACATCCCAAAGGATTGGGAAGAGGCCCGTGCGGCGGAGGAATTGGCGCTGCGGCGACAGTTTGCTGGTGTATACGGAGCGCGGATGGCGGCAAGACGCGGCACCGGGCTGGGAGCGCTGGTGCAAGCGCTGATCGATCCGACGGCCTCGTTTGTCGCTTGGCGCGGGAATGATACTTCGATCAAGTTTGGCGAAAACGCACCGTCGGACGTGCCGGCTTCGCACATCATTCTGCGGGATGATTCGGAGAAAACGCTTCGCCTCACCTACGAACAGGCGAAGGCGCTCGATCTGGCGGTGCTCG
>JAJDEG010000038.1 GCA_029259895.1 Planctomycetota bacterium | reverse complement strand
TTGCTCCAAAAGAAGTCGGTTGCCATCTGTGGCTGGCGTGGGTTGCGGAGACACCGGCGGACGCGCTCGGACACCTCGACGATGCGCTTGCACGCAATCCGCGGCATGCGCTCGCTCGTGCGGGTCGCGCGTGGACGCAGGCTATGGCGGACTTTGACGGCGCGCGAGATAGCGCGGAAGGCGAGGTCGACGACACTCCGGGTGATACCCCGGTGACTTCGGCGACTTTACGACTTGCGGCGACGCAGCGTCTGAGCAGCGTGGCCAATTCACCGTCAGCGTCGCCCGCGATGAGCGGCGCGGCCGGGGACGGTCCTCGCGAAGACATGACGCGAACGGTGCGGATGGAATTCGTTCAACGCGAACGTGCCGACGACGTTGACGACGACGTTGACGACGCCGATGAGCCGCCGCTGTCGCAAACGTGCTTCATGCCGACGCCGGCGACGAAGCGGTCGACGGATCCGCAGCCCGATGCGCCCGGGTCGGATGTTCCTAGCGTCGACGCCGACTCACCGTCTTCGCTGGACGAACCTGTTGGGCCGTCGACGATTCGGCTCGATCCTGGGGCGGTCAAACGCGCTCTTGCCGAATCGGTGATTGCGGAAATGACGTCGCCGGAACGATCGACGCATTCGGCGACGGCTTGCGAAATGGTCGCGACGAGTTCCGGCTGCGATGTCGGTTGTGCGGCGGCCGACGACACGGCTTCGAGTGTCGCCGCGGTGAATCAACCTGCGTCTTGCGTCGACGAGCATAATGAGCCGCCGCTAGTCGCTATTTCGCCGGATTCGCTAGAGGTCGCTAGCGCATCGATTGCGCCCGCGGCGACCGGTCCGTGCGTGCTTGTGGTCGACGACAGCCCGACCGTTCGCAAGCTCCTTTCGTCAACGCTCGAATCGCACGGCTATCGCGTTGCCAGCGTGGCTAGTGGATACGAAGCGGTGGAATTGCTGTCGCAGACCACGCCCGACGCGCTGGTGCTGGAAGTCGACCTGCCACGGCTGGACGGGCTGCACCTTTGCAAGCTGCTGCGCAGCCAGGAAGCGACGCGAAACACGCCGGTGATCTTCCTCACGCGGCGCGACGGAACGATGGACCGCATGCGCGGCAAGATGGTCGGCGCGACGGCGTATCTGACGAAGCCGTTCCGCTGCGCTTCGCTGTTGGAAGAACTCTCGGCGTGCTGCCCGGCCGACGCAAAATGAATAGCGTGTCGACGGTCGCGAGCGACGTGCCGGCCGCGAATCGGATTGATCCGCAAGTGCATACATAGTAACGAGTTGCGGTTGCGCGATTAAGTTGCTGTGACGTTTGCGCGCATCTCCGCGGTTGCCAGTTCGTGGGCGATTCCGGAGAATAGAGAGTGTCGCGCGTGTCCGACGCACTCGGTGGCTGCTTCTGCAAGGAAACGGCAAACCACCGGGACATTCGCCCGCCGTCGATTCATTCGATCGAACATCGAGCAACATTTATGACTTCATCCGTGCAGGCCGCCCAACTTACTCCGGATCAGGAAGCGGCGTTTGAGGAATGGCGCTTGCTTTGCCAAACGCTCGAGCGCGCGCAGGGCGACCATCTCGTGCAGAACTGTCGCGAGAAGTATCAGTACGCGAAGACGTACATGGTGTATGGACGCGAAATGGATCATACGGCTATTGAGGTGAAGCAGGCGAGCACGCGCGGCGATTTTTCTTTTTTCACGGACCGCGGCATCAGCGCGAACTGTATGTCGCCGCTACTGTCCGACCACTTGATGAAGGCTTGGCGGGTGTCGATCGCGTCGAAGCGGGCGTTCGTGGCCGACATGTTCATGAAGCGGTTCGGCGAGGACATCGAGGAATTCATCGGCACGCCGCATAATGCCTCGCGGCTGATCATGGCGGTGAGCTTCGACCAGCGCGACGCGATTCTGGGTTTGGCGGAATGGACGCAGAACAAGCTAGCGGCGGCGGAGATCGCGCACCTGCGTGCGGATGTGTCGCAGTTGCGTCAGCAGATCGAGCACTTGAGCCAGTTGATTACGGAGCGTCTGGGGGCGAAGTAGCGGCTGGCGTTGGTAAGATGCCGCGAGTTCTCGGCCCCGCGTTCTGACCTTCACCCCCTGCCCTCATGCCTACGCCGCGACGATCATTGAAGTTTCCGATCACGCTTGGCGTGGTGATGATCGTGCTGGTGGTCGTACTGATCGTGGCGTGGGTGTTGGTGACGGTCTGGAACGCCGTTCAGAACGAAGGTCAGGCGGGCGTTTATTGGGCGCTGTTGGCCGTTGGATCGACGTTCTTGATTCTGGTGCTGGTCGGCGTCGTCTTTTATCTAGCGCTGTCGATCAAAGCGATCAATCTGAACCGGCGGCAGTCGAACTTTATCGATTCGGTGACGCACGAGTTGAAGTCGCCGATAGCATCGCTCAAGCTCTATTTGCAAACGCTCAGCCGGCGGCAAGTGAGCGCGGAGGAGCAGGCTGAATTTTGTCGATTCATGCTGGACGATGTGGCGCGGTTGGAACGGCTGATCAACCACGTGCTCGATGCGGCGCGGCTGGAACATGGGGACGTCGCCCGGGCGACGGAGGACGTCGACGTGGTGGCGATTGTTGCGGAGTGTGCGGACGTGGTTTGCCAACGCTATCGCGTGAACCGGACGACTGTGCGGATTGATGCTGGCGATGTTGGCAGCGGATGCGCGGTTCGTGGCGATCGACACGATCTGGAACTGGTGTTTCGCAATTTGATCGACAACGCGGTGAAGTATGCGGGCGAACCGCCGAGCGTGGACGTTGCGGTGCGGCGAGCGGGCGAGCGGATTCTCGTTACCGTGAGCGACAACGGTCGGGGCATTCCGCGGGCGCTGCACCGCAAGATATTCGGTCGTTTCGTGCGGCTGGGGCTGGAACTCGAACGGACCAAGCCGGGTACGGGGCTGGGGCTGTACATCGTGCGGACGATCGTGCGTCAGCTTCGCGGCGAGGTGCGACTGCGCGATCGCGAAGAGGCGTCGGGGACGGTGTTTGAAGTGGAACTGCCGGCCGTCGCGATGGAGAACGATGCGACGTTGGATTCGTCTCGCAGCGCGGTCGAGTCGAGGGATGAATCTCGGACCGCCGATCCGCCGACCGCCGATCCGTCTTCGGTGGAGGCCGCGCGGCCATGACGCATATTCTCGTGGTCGAAGACGAGCAGCATCTGGCCGTCGGCATCAAGTTCAATCTCGAAGCGGAAGGCTTCCGCGTCACGACCGTTGGCGATGGGCCGGCCGCGCTCGAGTTGATCGAACGCTGCTCTATCGAACGGGGTTCTGTCGAAAGAGACGGCGTCGATCTGGTGATTCTCGATTTGATGCTGCCGGGCATGAGCGGATACGCGGTGTGCGAGCAACTGCGGGCGGCGGGAAGGACGCTGCCGGTGTTGATGCTTACTGCCCGCACGTTGGCGGAGGATCGCAAGCGTGGGTTCGACGCCGGGGCGGATCAGTACATGATGAAGCCGTTCGATCTGGACGAGCTGATCAGCCGGGTGAAGAATTTGCTTGCGCGGCACGGGGCCGGCAACGGGGTTGGTGCGACGGCGGGACGCTCGACGGCGAGCGCGGCGGTGCGTCGGTTTGGCCGGGCGGTGGTGAACTTCGATACGTTCGAGGTGACCGTGGCGGGCAAGCCGGTGAAGTTAACGCAGCTTGAAATGAAGTTGCTGCGTTATTTCATGGACCGCGACGGGCGGGTGGTTCCGCGCGACGAGTTGCTGGAAAACGTGTGGGACATGCCGGGGCATCTGTATACGCGCGCCCCCGATCAGTTCATCCGGCGGCTGCGAAAGACATTCGAGGTGAATCCGGCCCAGCCGCGGCATTTCTTGACGATTCGGGACGCGGGGTATCGGTTCGTGGGTGGGGATGGCGTTGGCGAGACGCGTTAGGCGGTTGCGGAATAGCGTCGCAAGGGCGTTCGGCGTCCTGCCGAAATATCATGGCGACGCCGTGGTTCCGAGATTCCGAATTCGATGCCGCGCCGGCTCAATTACCACGAACGAACGCTGCAAGTTTTCCTGACTGTACAACGTTAGCACGCGTTCAAACTCAGCGTGTACGGCGGTCAGCGTCGAAGGCAATAGACGCAGATAGACGACTCCGGGGCCGCCGCCCTGGACGAAGACAAGCGAACCGAAATCACGATCGCGGGTGACAAAGATTCGTCCCTGCTCGCGTGCGATACGAAGCAACTCGGCATCGTCGGCCTGGGCCAGTCCAAGCTGATGGGCCGTTGCGACATCGTGACCAAGACCTCTCAGAAAGGCGACCGAAAGGGCAAATACGTCTTGATCGGCTAGAAACTTCACGGCGACGCCGCAACGTGAATGTCTTCGGCGGCCACCACGTCGATGGCGTATTGGATACTGGCGCGAATGTCGTCAGGCGTCAGTTCGGTGTAATAATCCCGTACGATCGCGTCAAAGGACAAGCCGTCTCGGACGAGTTCCAAAACGTTTTGGACGGTGATTCGCGTGCCAGCAATGCATGGTTTTCCGAAATGAACTCTTGGGTCGACGGCGATACGTTCTTTCATGACTATTGCCTCCGCATTTTAGCATCGCACAAGGCGGCGGCCTTTGCAACTCGCCGCAGTCGCCGATTCCGATTCTACTGGGGCGAGTCGTACAGCTTGCGGTAGCTGGACCGTTGCGTTCGTTCGCGCTGGGCGAAGATTTTTGTAGTGCCAGGCGGGTGCAACTTACGCGAGGAGGTTGGTCCGTTGGTGGTTCTGTCAGGCACGGGGGTGCGTGGCCTATGCGGCTGAGATCGCGGGTGCTTTCATCCACAGATTGCGCAGATGTTCGCAGATTTTCAAAGCGCCGCCAGCCGCCGTCGTAGGCGTGCAGTACTCTTTGTTTCGTCAGCCGCCGTGCTAGCGAATTGCGCGGTATTTGAGCGAGTGGAACAATACTTGCGTCTGGTAGACGCCGATGCCGAGGCGGCTAGGATTGGATTGGTCGTCGAATCGTTTGTGACGCGCGACGCGTTTTAGGTTGCCGCGGAATCCCATGTAATCGCGGCCATCGAGGCGCACGAGAAGCTGCACCGTCGAACCCGTGATGCGAACAGTCGCGTGGAGCGTGTGGCGGACGTCGCTAGCGATGCCGGGCGGGCGAACTACCGTTGGGTTCTCTTTCGTAGCGCGGTGGCCGTCGATCGCGTCGATCCAACTGACAGAGTTTGCGTGACCTGATAGTGCAATGACACACGCGCGATCGCCGACCGGCATGAAGTAGTAGATGTCTCCTGATGGTCCAAGTCGCGTGAATGCGGTGGTAAATTCATAGCTTGAATGCGGTTCGACGATCGTGTTCAGACTGCCCGTGCCTCCGCCGATCGCTCCAGAAACATCGTCATCCGACGTTGTAATCCAGTCGCCGACGACTTTGTCGCGCTGTGGAGCAACGGTGGCGAGGATGTCGAGCCAGACGCCGTGCTCAAGTTGCAGGTCGTGGATGCCGTCGAGTGCTCGTTTCTTCGTGAGGCCGGTGGCGGTGGCGAGTGAGGAGGCATAGCGGTCGACGGCGTGGGCGGCGATTTGCTGCGTTTCGGCTTTTGCGGCGGATTTGGCAAGCTCTGCCCAGCGGTCGGCGACGTCGACGCTGGCGTTGGGATCTTCTTTGGCGGCGCGGTCGGCCTGGGCGAGCGGTTTGAGTTCTGCGTCGTCGCTTTTGACGAGGTGGTCGAGGCCGCGGGGCCAGTCGCCTTTGATGAACGCGAGGTAACGCCCGACGGTGGCGTTGGCGGGGCCGTCGTCGGGCGTGGCTTGCAGCGTCTCGGTTGCTTTGACGACGTCGGGCCAGGTTTGCTGAGCCGCAGCGATGCGGTCCTTATACGTGCGGGCGTCGGCGATGGCCGTGGCGTCGCGGGTCTGGGCGGCGAGTTTCGTCCATTCTTCGGCAAGTCTTCGAGCCAGGTCGAGGCGGTCGGCGGCGAACAGCGTGCGGGTCCACTGGTCGGCGTGTCGCGTCGCCGTGACGCGGGCTGCCAAGGGCACACCGCCGCGAGTTGTGGCGATTAGCGCTTCGCCGACGACCGTTAGACGATCGACTTCAAATTGCCGCGCGATTTCCTCCGCGGCCGCGATCGACGTTTCGCTGTCGCCGATTTTTGCGGCGCGGTCGATGGCTAGCGTGAGCGTTGCGTAGCGGCCGGATGGGTCGCCGGCGGTTTCGCGGGCCAGGGTGAGGAGTTTGCGGCCGAAGTCCCAGATTTCCTGCGGGCGGGTGTCGGCGAATTCCTTGGCGAACAGGTCGCGGATTTCCTTGGTCTTGGCGGCGTGCGCCGATTCGTCGGGGACCGCGAGACGGTTGGCGGGTGTCGGAGGCGGCGAATTTGGAATCTTTGGATCGAGCAGCGACTCGAACGGGGCATCGGGATCGACCGGCGGCGGGTCTTTCGGATCGGCTGGGTCCGGTTTCGGTTCTGGTATAGGTTTTGGCGTCGGTTGCTTGTCGGGCTGCGGATCGGCGGGCTGTGGCGGAATCTTCGTTGGCGGGTCTTTCGGCGGTTGGGGATTGTCGGGCGGTAGTGGTCGCGGATCGGTTGGCGGCGACGGCTGAGGAGGCGTTGTTGGCGTAGTCGGTGGCTCGTTTGGCTTCGATGGAGCCGTCGACTTGTCGGGACCGCGTTTGGTAGTGCCGTCTTTGGAATTGTCCGCCACGGTCGCATCTGAGTTGATGGCGCGAAGGATCAGCAGGCCGGCAAGCACGACGATGCCACCGACGACGATGGCGATGACGGCGGGCGACGATTGCTTGGAGCGGCGCGCGGAGGTCGCGCCATGGATGACCGGCGGCCGTTCGCTTGCCGGCAGAGGACTCTTGGGCGACGCAGTTTCGATGGGGATCGCGCGCGCGACCGGACGCGCGGGCGGCGTGGTCTTGGGCGCTGGTGTGGCCGCGGCCGCCGTTGCCGCGCGGAGTTGGGCGTCGTATTTCGTTTTGGCTTCGCCGTCGTGCAAACATATTCGGGCCGCGGACACCTCGTTCAGCAATCGCTGCGCGGATTCCGCCCGCTCTCCCGTCGAGAACGAGCGGAGATGGGTCATCTGGCGATCGGCGGCGTGATCGATGACGTCGGCGTTGGACTCGAATGTGCGGAGGCCGAGCAGGCGATAGTGGTCCGCCGGCTGTTCGTCGGGCGGGATGCCGAGCCAGACGTAGTAGGGGTCGAAGGCGTTGGGCATGGTGGAGTTACTCGGCACGGCCTTTCGGCTGGCGGTCGCATTACGGTTCGTAGCGCTTCATCTGCTCCAGATGCGGCGTTAGGAGTTCGGCGAGCGTATCGGCATCGTCGAAGTAGACTCCGTAGAAGGTCAGGTCGAAGATGCGTCGTCCGGAGCGGGCGCGAAAGATGTTGCCGACGGGACCGTGCTGGCTTTCGACGATCGCGAGGTCCGACGAGTCGCCCCAACGGAATAGTTCGTTGCGCGGACGGACCTTCAGGTCGCTGGCCATCGAAATGCCGACATCGTTGACGACGCCGAGCGCGGCATACGACGTCCGCGCGTCGGACACCGTCCGCTCGACCGTGACGGTACACAAGACGTAGAGGTGTTCGTCGGCGCGGTCCGTCGAATCGTACTCGTATTCGACGTCGTAGCTGCCGTCGAGATAGCGGACCTTGCGGATGGTGGCACGCGCTGGATTTGCCTCGAGTGTATCGACGTACGCGACGATGTCCTCGGCCTTCATCACCACATCGCGGTCTTTCTCGGTGATGGGCTGTTCGGTGGCCGATGCGACAAATAGCCAGCCGAGCAGCGCGATCAAGGCGATGCCGGCAATGGGAACGCCGACGACCAAGCCGACGAGAAGCGGCCAACGCCGGCGGGGTTTGCCGGGCGTAGCGGCTTGGGGTGCGTTCGCGGCGAATCTGGGGTAGGGCGTGTTGTGGGTGTCGATCGCCCAAGCGCGTGCGGCGTCGGTCGCGCCGGTTGCGGTGGGGTCGGCTGGCGAGAGTTGGTATGCGTCGTCTTCGACGGCTTCGGCGGCAACGAGTTCTTCGCCGGTTGGGTCTTGGCCGAATGGGTTTGGGCCGAATGGGTTTGGGCCGATTGGCGGATCGATCGCCGCGGCCTCGAACACGACGGGTTCGGCGAAGATTGGCTCAGCGTCGATTGGGGATTTCGGCGCGGCATCTCTTCGCGGAGGCGTCGCGCCGGGCGACTCCGAAAACGGGCGGAACTGGTCGGATGAGAATTCGTCGGGCATATGGGTGGATTGTAGTCGCCGCGGCGGGAAAACCCAATCCTGCGGGGGGACGCGCGAATTGCCCGCTGTTCATCCCGCCGTGCCGCGTTAGGATAGCGAAGAGCGGCTTGGGCATGGTTCGGCATACGGATTCCGACGCCCGGCGCTGGACTCTCGCCCCTTGAATTCTATGACCAAACACATCTTTGTAACCGGTGGCGTCGTTAGCTCGCTTGGGAAAGGACTCACCAGCGCGTCGATCGGGATGTTGCTGGAACAGCGCGGGCTGCGGGTGCGGATGCAGAAGCTGGACCCGTATATCAACGTCGATCCGGGGACGATGAGCCCGTATCAGCACGGCGAGGTGTACGTGCTGGATGACGGCAGCGAGACCGACCTCGACCTGGGGCACTACGAGCGGTTCACCCACGGCCCGCTCAGCCGCGACTCGAACTATACGACCGGGCAGATTTACCTGTCGGTGATCAACAAGGAGCG
>JAJDEG010000370.1 GCA_029259895.1 Planctomycetota bacterium | reverse complement strand
GCGTTCGAAAGCGAAGATGCCCCCGAAGCACAAAACACATCCATTTCCCAGAAAAACCGCACAAGTCCCCGTAGCTCAATTGGATAGAGCGTCGGCCTCCGAAGCCGAAGGTTACAGGTTCGAGCCCTGTCGGGGATATTTTCTTAAGGCCTTGCGGGATAAGGAATTGCGTAGAATTGGAGCGGCCTCGTCAGCCTGCCAACATCTCCATATTCTCGATCTTTTTGTGCCGAATGCAACCGTTTCTGTGCCGCGGTTGTGCCAGCGACTCGCGAACGCATTCGCCGAAGGCTTTGCCGCAGTTAGAATTCTTTTCAACGGCCTTGAGCATCGGGTGCCCGCCGAGCAAACTTCGATTCAGATTTGCCGAAGCACGAGCGCCTTGGTGAACGGTCATCGGGGCAAACTGCGAAACGCACATGAGTTGAACTTCTGATTCGCCGCGCGAGCCAAACGGAATGGTCATGTCCAGCAAGATCCCATCACTCACGGCGATTGACGAACTGCTTCTAGATCTCTGCTGCCGGCGCGTCGCATCCGTAACACAGGAGCAAGCCGTACTCGTCCATCTCTCTACTTATTGGCAAGATCGAGTGCCGAAGTGCTCCCGCCGACAAGCCCTGTTTGAATTGCCTTCGGCGCGTTGCGGAGCATTTGCCATTAAAGCCACGGAAGTAGCCAAGTTTCTCAATTTTGGCGGCGGGTGGCTTCCGCAACGAAAAGCCAAGGTGCGCGACAGCCTTCGCCGATTGTGTGACTGCGGCTTGCTAGAACGACGCAACGCTGAGTCTATTCGACTTCCGGCCCCCTGGTTTTTCCCGGCGTCCGATGCACGGTCAGGGGGGCTAGATATGGATGATGGCTGGGTATTGTTTGAGTACGATGAAAGCGCGCCAAATCCATACGAGGAGCCATACTTTGCGGAACGTTGGCATAAGCAGCAGCGAAGTGGGCGGTGGAAGCCCGGCTGGCCAGAACCAGACTTCGATTTCAACGTCGCCGCGTTCTGTAAATTGCGGCATCAACCGGTCTTGGACTGCCCTCGAAAAACGATGCTTTGGGAGAAGTTCGCCCCGGACGCATTTAGACCGCCTTCAATGGCCAGAATCAACCGGTTCCCGTCTCCCTATCTGCCACTTTATTGGCTAATCGACCGCGACGTATTTGCAGCTACCGAGCTTGCCTTAGAAATGGCAGACACGGGGTGGGAATCCATTTTTCGCTATTCCATCGGGCCATCGCCTTCAAGCAAGTGGTACACCAACGCAGATTCGTGGTTAGCTAATACGCATCGCCACTACATGGCGGATGCGTACATTCATTTTTTGTATGATCCGACGTCGTTCGGACGCTATTTGAACGAGTCAACCGATGACGAGTGGTGGCGAGCGACGGACAAAGGAGGAGGGCTTGCGACGATCTCACTGCCCGACGCGTATATCATTGCCGATCAGGCACCGCGGTTGGCCGTCACGTTCATGGCTGTCGCATCCAACGAAAAAGTGGCAAAACTGCTCCATGACCACTGCAAGGAGCGATCTCTTCCTTACCAATACTTCGGACGCGTCGTCTATTTCGATTCGACCGATTATGGGTCGGAGCCCTGGCGCATCATGAATAAGGAGAGTTGGCGGAAATACCTTCGCGCCGAATGCCTTTAGTCAGTTGCTTAGCGTAATCAGGTGTGCTATTTCTTAGCGGCATGCTGGCCCAATCTCCGGAGCGTTTTTGATGCGTTTCAACGTCCAGGTCGTTACGTCGGCACGCGTTCCCGCTCGTATACTTCGGCGGTGGCAAGTGAACGGCGTACACGCGATCACTGCACGGACCTACCGAATTCGGTAGCGCAACTGGAGGTGATTGCTGGAGGTTTTTAGGGGAGCGGGCCAGCTCCAGCTTGACGGCCGTCAAGGGCATGCATATACTATTGGTGCGGTCTGATGTGGCCGCAGATCAGGAAAAGAATTAGCCGACGTTTTCGTTCGAGCTTCTGCACGGGCCTCAATTCGTTGAGTGCAACTGGAGGAAGCCAGAGCCAATCGCGGACGATGGTGGTATGCGCAAGAGTCGCATTGCCACCTGACTTTGCAAGGCCTGGAGTCCAGTTGCAATGGCCCTTCTTTGCGATGTGCTTTGTCAACGGCATTTGCTTTGGTCGTGCCCTCGGCCAGCGAATGCGGCGCTGCGTTTGTCGATCCAACGGCGCGCGGACATTCGTGACACCCGTCCAGGCGATCAGACCCGGCCAACGACATTCACGCAGATACTGAAGCACGCAGCGAGTTCTCGTAAGCGACTCCCATCCGACGTCCGATACGCGGGACCGGCCATCCGTTTGGCCGGCCCCTTTCTTTTTGCGCCAGCATTGCCGGTTTTCGCCTGGCGAAAAGGAGATAGCTAACCAATGTCTATCGCGTCGAACCGCAGATCTGTTACTCGACTGTCCCGCTCCGTCGATGTAAATGACAAGGCCAGCGCAGAATCAATGCCGCCGGCAGCAAAACTTAATGCCATACAACAATCGATTGACGACCTGAAAACAGCCGTCCAGGAGCTGCTCGGATATGTCCGTTCCGACGCGGAGGGACACCCCTACTGTGGCGACTATCTGATTACCCTTAGGCAGGCCGCCGCATTGGCACGCCGAAAAAAGTGTTCGCTTGAACACTATAAATACAAGTCTGACGACAAAAGGCTGCCAGAGCCGGAGATTGTCGGCAGCGGTGGCAAACCGTCTCTCTATTTGGCTAGCGAGCTATTGCCTTGGATCACGCGCATTTTTGGCGTGAAAGTCCCGGACATACGCCAATTGATTCGTGACATTTAGGAAAAGGCGTCGCGCACGCGACCATGACCAACCGCCCCATTACTCAGCACACTGAAGCGAGAATGAAAGACATCTAGACGTTCGCAATTAACGAATCGATATATTTCAAAACAACCCGCCGCCCCACGCCACCCGCCATGAAACGGCCAAACAATCCTCCCACTGCCGGTTCTGATTTGCCGGCTTTGAATCCGCCCTCGCCGGATATGTCCCGCCGCACGCCGCCACCGGCGGCTGTGACATCGCCCATCGGCGCCACACGCTCGCCTGTCGCCGAGACCGTACCGGCGCGCGCTGCCACTCCGGGCGTCGACGGTACCGAAATCGCGGCCGCAGCGCACCGTGCGTCGGCCGTTGACGCCGCCGTCGCTGGAACCTCCGTGACCCACCGAACCGATTCGGTGCGGATTTCTGCACCGGCGTCGGAAGCTTGGCAACCCGACGACCCACTTACGTATCTCTTTCGGCCTGCCGACGAACCATCGTTTCATTCGGCAACTGCCAGTTTCCCGATCGTCGAGTCGCACGTCGAACGACTCACCGACAACATTAAAAGCGACGGCCTTGCCGAACCAGTCTTGGTCCTCGTGAGCGAAGACGGCGTCGAGAACATCCTCGACGGCCGCCACCGAATCTTGGCCTGCAAGAAGGCCGGCCGACCGTGCGCCTATCGCAAGACGCGGACCCTGCCGGACGGAGAATCTCCCGTGGCGTATGTCCTCCGCAAGTTTCGCCAGTCTTCGATTGCGCGTGCAATGACGCGTGTCGATTTGGCCTTCCTTGCGGCGCGCTTCGTCGACAATTTGACGCCGAGCGACGATGATCGTCCGACCACGGGTTCTAAGGATCCGAGTAAGAAGCAGGGTTCGTCATATTTGAAAGCGGCACGCGAAATCGGCTACGACCTCAAAGTCAATACCGTCCGAAACGCCCACGATGTTTTGAAAAACTGTCCCGCCCTCGAAGGGCTGGTCAAGGCAAGGAAAGTCGTGCTTTCGACAGCGGCCACCATCGCCAATCTCGACGACGGCAATCAACGCAACAGGGCGATCAACGCCATCCATGCGGGCGGCGATAAAGCGACGCTCCGCGCGATTGTAAAAGGCAAGCCGGCCGACGAAGTTCTCGCCGACCAACTGCGTTGGGATGAGCGTGCGAAGCAACTTTTCGCGGAGTGGGACCGCCACGAAAAGAGCCTTGCGGCCTTTCGCGTCTGGCTGGATACGCTTCGGGGCGATGACGCCGAGAATGCTTCCCTCATCGGCCGCGTGCTTATCGGAGCCATCAAACTCTCCGACGTCGACCAACTCGTCGAGGCGATGCAACAGAGCAAACCGGCCGTCAGGTGCTCGTGGTGCGAGTCGCATTCATCCTCTTGTGCCGCGTGTAGCAACAGCGGTTGGCTGACCAAACATGAAAAAAACCGGCATGCCGGCGCGGCAACCGAAGCTTATCGCGACAAGCTAACCAAAGCCAAAGCCCGCTCGAAGTCACGCTAGCTTTCGCCGAAGAGCAAGCCCCGATAACGACAAGGCGCGAAGTATATGCGACTACTCGCCGAAAAACCGTCCAAACGACGACGCTACTTGTTCGCGTACGGAGCGCTCATGAACGGAGCGATCCTTCGTGACCGCCTCGGTTTGCAGGAAAGTTCGCCCGAGCTAGCCACGCTTTGTCGCCTACGCGGCTGGCGGCGGCGGTGGAATTTTAGCCCTCCGATGCGGTACCTGCGTGAACGCGGCCATGGAAAACTCCTCATGCCGACGCTCGGCAAGGGCGAAGGATCCGCGACGTTTCTCAACATCGAACGTGCTGCCGGCCATTCCGTTCTTGGAATCGTCTTTCGGCTAAGCGATCACGAGTTCGACACGCTCGATGCGATGGAAGTGCCCGAGTTGATGCACCGTCACGATGTAACCGGCGATTGCGAAAAACTGCCACACGCTGGCGCTACCGTCGAATCCCATGTCGCCACCTCCGAATCCGTGCGGTGCAACACGGCGCTGCGGCAGAAGGCGCAGGCATTAATTCCCGAATACTACTACCGCCTTTGTTACGACTCGTTAGCCTCGCGCGGCGTCTCGTCACACGATATGGATTTTCTAAACGAGCTTTGCGATCTCAAGGTCGTTGCGATGGATTGGAGGTAGGGCGACGACGGCCGACTGCCGCCGCCAGCAGTAGCTAAACGCGCGTCACGGTTCAAGTCCGCCGCTTCGACGAAGCCGTCACGCCGTACCGGATTACGGAAACATTGCGCAAATTGCTGCGGATCCATTCGAGACACCACGGGAGGTGCAATCATGACACGTAACACCGCACATGACCCTACGGAAGACCACTTGCGAATGTTTCTGGAGTCGGCCTACGGCGACGCGTACACCAAGACACTGGGCACGCTGTTCCGTTTTATGCAGCGATTTCCTTGCGGAGAGCGTCGACGGTTGTTTCGCGAGGGTTTGTTGCTCATGCCCTGCTCATGCCGGATGAAAGAACAGGAAGCGGGCCTAGCGCGAGCGTTGATCAGCGATGGCATCGAACAATTGATTGATGCACCGCTTTCGGCGGATGCCCTCCGACAACTTGGCGCAAATGCCGTCGATGAACCGCTGTCCACGTGGCTCGCCTATTTGCCATTGACGAGCGAGTCGGAAGTCCACGTCTTGTTGATGGAACTTGCCCGCGGCGTTTTGCTCCGGGGCGGGCAAACAAATTCGCTGGCTTGCGACTCTCCGGCCGAGGAGCCTCAAACTCCTGGGTCTACTCAAGCGGCGGAGCATCTAGACCGCGCGTGGCCGGCACTGCCTCCGCATGTTCGCGACGCGATCTGGACGCTCGTCCATGCGGCATGTCCGACGGTCGGAGTTGGCGAGGCGAATGCGCCGCCGCAACCCGACGAGACAGACAGCTACTAAAGGATTCGGACCATGAATGCCAAGTCGCCCGAACATGACGCGCACGTGCTGCTACCCGACTCGGTTGCCGGGAGTATCCCGCCGCTGTACGCGACGGAGCACGAAACCGATCCCGTGGCCCAAGTGAAGCTGTTCACGCCCGACTCGCAGTGGACGTGGTACGTAGCCGAATTCGATCCGGCGACGCGAACTTGCTTCGGACTGGTTCAAGGATTTGACACCGAACTCGGCTACTTCAGCCTCGATGAAATCGAACAGGCGCGCGGCCCGCTGGGGCTCCGAATCGAACGCGATCTTTACTTCGAGCCGACGCGCCTATCCGAGATCAACCGCGACCTCGCCCAGGAGCGTTGATTCATATGGCGCGATTGCCAGTTCAACCAATCGGAGCAAAACTCATGCCCCCGTTCATTCAGCACGAAGAACTCTGTCGCGCGGTCGAACAGATTGTGCGGTACATGGCCGATGAACGCCGGGATTTCCAAGTGGCGATCAACGACGGCTACATGCCGGTCCAGCACATTTACTTTG
>JAJDEG010000369.1 GCA_029259895.1 Planctomycetota bacterium | reverse complement strand
GAGCGGCAAAGCAAAGAACCAATTCGTGGCCAGGCGAAGCAGAACGCCGCCACATGCGACGGCGAGTACGCCACCGATACCGATCGCGGCGAGAAAGGCCGGCGGCTTTTCCTTGAGATAGAAATTGATGTCGTACTCGGTAAGCAGCGCGAAATAGACGACGGCCGCTACGGCGAGAAACGGTGCAACGACTAGCAACGTCCACGCGACGAGCCGCGCGGCGACGAGGATGATTGGCCGTGCGTTGGCCAGCGCGAAATGGAGGGCCGCGAGCGGGCCAACATCGGCGCCCGTCGGTGCGCCAAGCACGGCCATCAGCGCGGCCAATTCGAAAGCGGCCAGCGCGACGGACAGCGCGCCAAAAACGACCAAGCACAGCCAGCCGGCGGGGCCGAGGAAGTAAAAGAGAATGTCTTGATCGGTGAGTGCGGTGTCGAACGATGTCGCCAGCAGCAGCCGAAACAGCAGGCTAATCACCGGCGAGAGGACAGCGAAGGCAAGAATCTTGTAGAGAACGGCCGTCCATGCGAGCGGTTTGCACCGTCGACGAAGATCGCCAACAATTTCACCCGTCAGGTCGCTCATGCGCGGGCCCTCGCTCGCGACCGAGCTGCTGTCGTATCCGCGTCGTGAAAGTCAACGCGACATGGTCAGGCGCCGACACCGCCGCGATTATAGCAGGGATCGGATTCGCCGAATCGCCTTGCTATTGCCACGGCCAGAGCCTGGCGGCCAGCGACGGCGTTTGATGGTTCGTCGCACCGCTGCGGGCGTATTCGCGCCACGCGTTGGCGTCGTCGCCGAAGTTCTGGCCGGAGACGGATTTCATCGACTGCATGGCGGTGTATTGCACGGCAATGTTCGTGTCTTCGAGCGCCGCGGCGAGTGCGTGTACGTTGGCGCTGTCCTTGAACGCGCCGAGCGAACGGGCGGCTTCGACGCGAACGTCGTCGTCGGTGTCGTTGGCCAGCGCCGAGGCGAGCATTTGGCGGGCGTCGTCGCCGCCGATGCGTCCCCACGCTTGGCAGATGGCGGCGCGAACTTCCGCGTCGGGGTCGGGACGCGGATAGCCTAGACCGGCGCGAAGCACAGCGGTGGCCGTTGGACTGCGGCTGTCGCCGAGGGCTTTGGCGATCTCGACGCGCACGGTCGCGTCGGTTTCCGTTTGAATGCGTTGGGCGAGATCGGCGGCGACCGATTCAGATTCGGCCGGTGCATCGTTGAGCTTTTCGCGAAGGCTGCGCACGAGTGCGATTCTTTGCGCCGGCGTTGGTCCGATGCGCGCCAACAATGCTGGATCGTCCGGCGGGTCCTTGCCGAACAGCCAGCTTTGCCGGTCGAAAAGGCCGGGTCCGGTGCAGCCCAGGCTCGTCGAAATGGCGAGTAGACTGAGTGAATACAGCAGAAATCGCATGGGATTCTCGCCGGGCGAGCGATGTATTTTGGATAGGACGACGTACGAACGCGGACGGGCAACGATCCGCGCGGCGCGGACGCGCCCATAGCGCGACGGTACCGCGGGGACGATATCGGGGCGGGACTGTAGCAGAATGTCGCCGCCGACGCCAAGGCGAATGAGCCAGGAAATGCCGTGCTTTTTCGCCGTTGCTTCGCCGAGAATGCCTACGCCGCCCAGACTTACTTTGGCCGGCTTTGGCCGGGGCCGACGAGCGATCGTCGCCGTCGCATGGCGCTACGGTTTCTTGGGCCGCGGCAGGCGTTGGCTGGCTTTGCCCTTCTTGCGTTTGCCGCGTGCCTGGCGGGAGGAAGAGTGGATTTCTACTTCGTCGACGCGCTTGCCGATGGACTCGCGCATTTGTTCGATGCGGTCGCGGAGCGCGGCGGCGCGCTCGAATTCTAGGTTTTCGGCGGCAGCGAGCATCTCGACTTCCAGCTCGTCGAGGAATTCTTCGGTGATGTATTGAGCTTCGTCGTCGCGGCCGACGGCGGCGTTGGCTTCGCGGTGCGCCTTGACGTCGGCTTCGATGCCGGAGCGGATCGCTTTGCGAATCGTCTCGGGCGTGATGCCGTGCTCTGTATTGTAGGCTTCTTGGAGCGTGCGGCGGCGGCCGGTTTCTTCGATCGCGCGCTGCATCGAGTTAGTGACTCTGTCGCCGTAGAGAATCACCTTGGCGTTCACGTTGCGGGCCGAGCGGCCGATGGTTTGCATGAGCGAGGTTTCGCTGCGGAGGAAACCTTCCTTGTCGGCGTCGAGGATGGCGACCAGCGACACTTCGGGGAGGTCGAGTCCTTCGCGGAGCAGGTTGACGCCGACGAGGGTCTCGAATTTTCCCTCGCGTAGTTCGCGCAAGAGTTCCACGCGCTCGAAGGCGTCCAACTCGCTGTGCAGCCACTTGCAGAGGACGCCCTGCTCGGTGAGATACTCGGCCAGGTCTTCGGCGAGGCGTTTGGTGAGCGTCGTGACCAATACGCGCTCGCTGACCGCGGCGCGCTCGCGGATCTGTTCGAGCAGGTGCGTCACCTGGCCGCGGGCGGGGACGACTTCGATGACCGGATCGAGCAGACCCGTGGGACGGATGACCTGCTCGACAAATTCGCCGCCGGTTTGCTCGAGTTCGTAAGGGCCGGGCGTGGCCGAAACGTAGATGACTTGATTGATCCGGCCGTTGAACTCGTCGAACTTGAGCGGGCGGTTTTCCATGGCGCTGGGTAGGCGGAAGCCGTGCTCGACCAGCGTCTCCTTGCGGCTGCGGTCGCCGTGATACATGGCGCGGACTTGCGGAATCGAGACGTGCGACTCGTCGACGAACAGCAAAAAGTCCTTGGGAAAGAAATTTATGAGCGTGCTGGGCGGCGTGCCCTTGGGCCGGCCGGAGAGATGCCGGCTGTAGTTCTCGATGCCGGGGCAGTAGCCGACTTCCTGGAGCATTTCCAGGTCGTAGCGGGTGCGCGCGCCCAGTCGCTGAGCCTCGAGGAGTTTTTTGCCGGCGCGAAGTTGGTCCATCCGCTCGTCGAGCTCTTCCTTGATCAACTCGACGGCTGCCCCGACGCGATGTTCGGGCAGCACGAAGTGCTTGGCCGGGTAGATGAACAACTCCGGCTGGCTGCGGATCACTTCGCCGCTGGTGGGATTGATGAGCGAGAGCTTTTCGATCTCGTCGCCCCAGAACTCGATCCGCATGGCGAATTCTTCGTAGGCGGGCCAGACCTCTACACAATCGCCGCGGACGCGGAACTTGCCGCGGACCGGGTCCATGTCGTTGCGTTCGTACTGGATGTCGACGAGCTTGGCGAGCAGTTCGTCGCGGCCATAGGGAACGCCAGTGGCCAGCGTGATCATCATGTCGCGATAATCTTCTGGCGAGCCGAGGCCGTAGATGCAGGAGACGCTGGCGACGACGATCACATCGCGGCGGCTGACCAAGGAGCTCGTGGCCGAGAGACGCAGGCGGTCGATCTCTTGATTGATCGAAGCGTCTTTCTCGATGTAGATGTCGCGCTGGGGGATGTACGCTTCGGGCTGGTAGTAGTCGTAGTAGCTGACGAAGTAACTGACGGCGTTGTGCGGGAAGAAGTCCTTGAACTCGCCGTAGAGTTGGGCGGCGAGGGTTTTGTTGTGCGAGAGGACGAGCGTGGGTTTGTTAACGGCCGCGATGATGTTGGCCATCGTGAACGTCTTGCCCGAGCCGGTGACGCCCATCAGGACTTGCTCGCGGCGATCTTCGCGCAGACCGCGAACCAAGGCTTCGATCGCCTGGGGCTGGTCGCCGGCGGGCTGGAAGGGGCTTTCGAGGTTAAACGACACGTGAACCGGGGCTGGGGGTCGGGGGCTGGCGGGTGGGGATTCGGGGGAGACGGGCAGCGGGTGCAATCGTGCAATTGTATCGCGATTGCCGTCGGACCGGTACGACTGCTGCGGGTTTTTCACCGGGACGCCGGCGAGCCGATTGCCGAGTTGGTGCAAAGTGCGCCGCGTCGCGACTTGCGACGGCCGGCCTGCGGGAACTACCATGATCGGTAGTCTAACTATGCGTCTCTTGCGACGTACCGAATCTCAACTGTTCGATAGGAGCTGCCGCCATGTTCTCAATTCGCTTTGGTTCGATCGTTGCTCTTCTCGCGATGTGTTCGCTTGGATTGGTCAGCGCCCCCGTCGCGGCCGAGGATGCTGAAGGGTCGTGGGCCGAGACTGTGAAATTTCCGGCCGGCGAGAAGGCCGTGAAGTTGTTTAACGGCAAAGACCTGTCGGGTTGGGAAGGTCACGAGAAATGGTTCTCGGTGAAGGATGGGATCATCGTGGCCAAGAACTCCAAGGAGGGTGCGCCGAAGGTGAGTACGTACTTGTTTTCAAAGAAGTCGTACAAGAACTTTCGGTTGGTGTTCGAGGGGAAGCTCGTCGAGTCGGGCATGCACTCGGGCATCGCGCTATGGGGCAAGAAGTTCGACAAGGACGGCGAGACGCATAGCTATCAGGGACATCTCGTGATGTTCCCGACGGGCTGGGGTTTCTACGACTTGTATCGCCGCAACAGCATCTATCAAGACAAGGGCGGTGCGGCGCAGAAGGCCGACAATAAGGGCGGCTGGAACAAGATGGAGATTCTCGCGCAAGCGCCGCGGATTCAATTGGCCGTGAACGGGAAGAAAGTGGCCGATTGGAGCGACCCGAAGCCGGAGCTATGCGGCGAGGGGCCGCTGGGGTTGCAACTGCACTCGAACAAGGTGGCGCAGGAAGTTCACTTCCGCGGGCTGGTGATCTCGGAGAACCCGAGCGACCAGTTGATTACGGTCGAGAAGGAGTGAGCTCGGCGTCGGCGGAGTATGGCGAATCGGTTGGCGTGTCCGTAGCACGGTCGGGAGACTGGCCACAACGGATTGGCCACAACATGTCGCGGGGCGCAAGAAAACGAACGGGCAAGCTCAACCGAGCTTGCCCGTCGCTCTCGCAAAGCGCGCGCCGTCGCACCACTCCCCAGTGAAGGCCGGCGCGCGGCTTCGTTCTTATCGAGTTACGTCCGCAAAATTCTTATCGCGTCGAAATGAGCGACATCAGCCAGTTGAGACCGGGGAGCGCGGGAACGTGCAGCGCGCTGGCCTC
>JAJDEG010000368.1 GCA_029259895.1 Planctomycetota bacterium | reverse complement strand
AAATTCGATCGACAGCCGGAAATGCGCAACCCGCCAATCAAATCGAACAAACGTCGCGACATCCGATCGTCACAACTCGCCAGTCGCGTATCGACATGAGGTCGGCGGTCGCCCGACGCCATTGTCGGTCTCCATACCGCGACGGACGTCCAGTGAAACGACCAAAGATACGCACCTCTGGACACCCGCCCAAAAACACCTCGTTTTCTCCGAGAAAACATGATGCCTATTTTAACATTTGTCGATCTCTCGCTTTGCCCGAAATGCCGACATCCGGTTCGTCGTCTTCTCGCGACGATGGCGGGTTCGGTTCCCAATGGCCCTTATCGCGTCGGTGACGAACGGGACGGCGGATCGAGCCGACCGAGCCGAGCATGATCCCGAACACCAACTGCAAGGATGCATCGGTCTGAAACGATGCCCGGCTCAGCAGTGCAAGTGCCGTGGACAAACGTCGGTTAGCCGCCCCATAGAGCATCGTGACCGATGATACCGCTTCTCTATAGGCCGCCCAGAAACATCCGGTTTCTTTCGGGAAAAACAGCCTGCCTGATTCGACGTTCGCAAAACCGTGACTTCGCCCAAACTGAATCACGGCGGCAACCAACCGCAATCCGCCGCATTCCTTTCCGTGCTGCGCGCGAGCATCGGCACGTCGTCGATGCTGTCCTTCCTTCTCTTGGAGTCGAGGCAATGAACGCTGAAGATTCGCTCGAACCCCTGCTCATTCCCGGCAGCCAAGCGGCGGCCCTATGCGGACGGTCGGTTCGCACTTGGCGGTCCTGGCATGCCGCCGGGTTGGTGCCGCGGCCACTACGCATTGGTCGCTCGCTGATGTGGCGCCGCGATGAACTGCGGGCGTGGGTGGCGGCCGGTTGCCCGAGGCGAAGCGAATGGACGGCCATGTTGGCGTAATGTGCCGCCGCCGATTGCCGGTTGCCGCGGGGCCGCCACACGGCGGCGAGTTCACAGTAGCGACGACCGCCGGCGTCTGAAACGCCGGTTCCCGCCCGTGTCGCCCACGTGGCCGCGTGTCGCGTCCTGGCAAAAGGGTTGGCGTTCTTGGCCAATGTTCCTCCCCGTCGCCCCAACGGGCCACACACGGCTCGCCCGGTTTCGGCTCGCCTAAATCGCCGCCATTCACGCCGACGGCGCTTGCCATCTTTTGCCGGTCACGGCTCAGTGTGTCGTCGTAGTTAGAGCCTCGCTCAGGCACCACACTCTCCAAGGAGCATTTCACTATGGCGAGCATCTACAAGAAGCCCGTGTTTGTCCGCGACCCGGCGACGGGCGAGCGGGTCAAAGGCAAGAGCAGGAAATGGTGGGGCCGGTTCCGCGACGTCGACGACCGTGAGAAGCGCGTGCCGCTGGCCGTCGACCGCGCCGCGGCGCAGGCGATGCTCAACGAGTACGTCCGCCGCGTCGAGCGGCAGAAAGTCGGCCTGATTGAGGCGACCGACGAACATCGCAAGAAGGCGATCGCCCAGCATGTCGCCGATTACGAGAAGCACTTGAAGGCAAAGGCGAACGCGCCGCGGTACATTGCGCTGGCCATCGGCCGACTGAAAGCGCTGTTGGCCGGCTGCAAGTTCAAGACGATCAGCCAGATCACGGCGTCCGGCGTGGCCAATTGGCTGCGGCACCAACGTGACGCGAACGCCTTCGGCAAGGCGACGAGTAACGACTACCTGGTCGCCGCGAAGGCGTTCTGCAACTGGCTCGTCCGCGAGCGGCGGTTCGGGCACAATCCGCTGGCCCATTTGCAGCGGTTGAACACCGAGACCGACGTGCGGCGGAAGCGGCGCGTGCTGACGGCTGAGGAGTTGGAACTGCTGATCGCGGCCGCGGAGAAGAGCAAAGGGCGGCTCGGCCGCATGGGCGGCGCCGACCGAGCGATCGTCTACCGCCTGGCCGCGTTCACGGGCCTGCGGGCGCAGGAAATCGCCAGCCTAACGCCGCGGTCGTTCGCCTTGGACGCCGACCCGCCGACGGTCACGGTCGACGCGTGCTATTCCAAGCATCGCCGCAAGGACGTGTTGCCGATCGCGGACGATCTGTGCCGGCGGCTACGGACTTATCTGGCAAAACGCGAAAAGGAGCACCGTGGCGGCGACGATCGTCTCTGGCCCGGCAAGTGGTACCGCAAGGCGGGCGAGATTCTCCAACGCGACCTGGCGGCGGCGCGCGAGGCGTGGTTGGTGGGCGCGAACAGTGCCGCAGAACGGAATCGCCGCGAACGTAGCGACTTTCTCCGCGCCGTCGACGCCGCCGGCCAGGTGGTCGACTTCCATTCGCTCCGCCACGGCTTCATCACGCACTTGGTCATGGCGAACGTGCCGCCGAAGGTTGCCCAGGCGCTGGCCCGGCATTCGACGATCACGCTGACGATGGACCGGTATGCGCACTTGGGCATGGGCGATTTGGTAAATGCCCTTCAACGTCTGACATCGGCTCAAACCATTGCTTTGAACACCGCTAGGCCTTCTCTCCGCTCGCTCGACGAGCAAATGAATGTCCGTCAATCGCGTTGATAAGCTAGGTGATCAATACAGTCTACGGCACCGCGCGATTACCACCAAAGTGGCCAACCCCATTGAAAGCGTGATGGCAGTGGATGGTTCAGGGATTGCGGCAAGAATGAATTGCATGTTTTCGGGGGCGGCGACGCGTGTGTCGCGTCCAAACTGCCCCCACGTCGAGTTTAAGTCGTTATCGACGTCGGCATTAGGAGTCCCCGGAAAACGTGCGCCGGCGCTTACGATGCCTGCGATACGATAGACCCCGTTGTCGTCGATGAATATCGGACCGCCCGAATCCACTGGTGCCGAGCTCACTTCGTCACCGAAAAAACCGAGATCCTGAGGAGCGCCAAGATGGACTTGAAAAGCGTCATTTGCCGGCAGACCGCTATCGAAATCGTAGTTGAGCCACGTATGTGCATCATCGCCGCCAACGACCATCGTGTTGACGTTCGTGTTGGCGCTCGTGACTTCGTATTCGTTGAGTCCCCACCGCTTGGTTCCGGCGGCAAGAAGATCGCCGGTCGCGCCGTGCCCCGTGCGTCCGTAGCCGATCCGGACAATCGGCACATTGAATTCCCCGCCGAGATTGCGATAGATCTCGTATTGGGGAATCGTGTCCGGTGCCGTCGACGCCAACGTCAGCACAGCAACGTCGTTTCCGCCGACAAGGCCGCTTGAGTTAATGCCGAATTCCGGATGCGCAATCCACGACGTGACCGGCAGGAACACCTCGCCTGTCGCGAGTTCAAATCGGATCCGGGCGCCTAAGATGGCTTCGCCCCGTTCGACGCAGTGGGCAGCGGTCAGGACGTGCCTGCCTCCTTCCAACAGCGCGCCAGTGCACCTTCCTATGTCATCCGAAAGATCAAACAGTAGAAGTCCCACACCGTCGTGGTTGATTCCCATGACCTGCACGCCTGGCGTCGTCTGGTGCGATCCCGACGTGTCGGAAGTAATCACGGCGTTTGCCGTTGACGTTGTCAGCGCGGCTGTTGAAAGGACGAACAAAAGCTTCGCGAGATGTTCGTTCATGAGGCGCACCTTTATCGGTCAGTTAATGAACGGAAGCAACGTCGCTCCTATCGCTAGCGTATTACAAAGGCTCCGAAGATTCAACCGGCTCTACTCTCGCGGCGTTGAATGCTTCAAGAACGACCGGTTCGCTACGAACCCAACTGGGTAACTCTTGTGGCGATACTGTCGCGAAGGTGACACAATGTCCGCGGGGCCGAAAATCCTGCGGCGCGATGGCGGTGACTATCGCTGTCGGCGCGGCGAATCGAATCGCTAAGGCGAGCATTATTCTCTAGCCGCGGTCTGGCGGCGGCGCGGACGGCGTGGCTGGACGATGCAACAAACTGCAAACGCCGCGAACAGAGTGACTACCTTCGCGACGTCGACGCCGCCGGCCACGTCGTCGACTTCCATTCGCTCCGCCACGGGTTCATCACGCACTTGGTCATGGCGAACGTGCCGCCCAAAGTCGCCCAGGCGCTGGCCCGGCATTCGACGATCACGTTGACGATGGACCGGTATGCGCACCTGGAGATGGGCGATTTGGTGGAGGCGGTGGGGAGATTGGGAAACATGAGCGATTGACAACGGGAGCCCGCGCTGCTCGAAATGCCACTGGGGCAACGCCATTTCGTTACTAGATTCGCAGCGCGACGACACTCGTTGGAGTCGACATGCACTAACTTGCTCCGGATCGTTTCCTTTCTTATCGCTTCACCGCGTGAAAAATCGGCGTTGGGGCGGCAACGCCATTCGTCCGTTGGCGAGTCGCCCCAACGGCTCATCTCGCACCAACTCGTCGACGCTAAGCATGAAGGCAGCCGCCCGCCGCGATTCGATCAAGGCACGCGTCGTTTCACCCTGTAGCCGTCGTGAAGGTCTGGCCCGAGCCATCACCGCGTCGACGGCGGCCAATGTTGCGACTGCATCGACCCCGCGGAAGCGCGGCGTCCGCCGCGCGACGATGCTCGCGGTCGCCGCTGGCGATGCCGCCGCTAACACGGCAGATCGCCCGTACTCCCGCGCGAGCGCCGCTGCGTCCGCCGCGGTCACCGCGCCGTCGCCATTGAGATCGCCGTGTTGATAGGTCGCTCCGCTGAGCGTCCCAAGATTTCGTTGCACGATCGCCAGGTCGGCGAGTCCGACTCGCAAGTCGCCACTGAGATCGCCGAACAGCACATCCCCCGTTCCCGGCGAACCGCCGACAGCGAAGCTTGCCCGCCAAGCGGTATCGACGCTCCAATCCGCTTTCGCGCCGCTCGTGTCGGTTCGCACCAATGAATAACCGTCGCCGTCCGTGGTCGGTTGCCAGGCGTCGTCGTATCTGAACGACAAAACGACCGCCCCGCCGGCGTCGGTAAGCTCAATTCGCTCGCCGCCGTTGTCGAGACTCCCGACGAACGGCCGATCGGCGATCACGGAGGCGGGCACGGCGGGAAACGCTGCCGCGAATGCCGCCAGATCGTGAACGACCACGATCCGCCCGCCCGGCGGAACGATCCGCACGGCGTCGGTGGCAAGAAATTCGTAGGCGATGCCGGCTGTGAACTTCACGCCGGTCAGATCGACTGGACTGGCCGAGATATTTTCGATCTCGATGAATTCCGTCAACTCGCTCGCGCCCGGCGGGTTGTAATAGATCTCGCTGATTCGAATCGGCACGTCGACCGAATAGAACGAGTCGACCATCGCGCTCCACTCGACGCCGCGGAGAACGCGTGCCTTGACGGTCGTCGTTTCGTCGATCGCGATCGGACCGGTGTAGGCTATCGCCGTCGGGCTGATTCCGCTCTCGAGTACGGTCGTCCCAGTGATCTGCGGCAGCATCAATAAGTCGGAACTGCCCGAACCGGCGTTTAATCCGTGAATCGCCAGCACATTCGTGCCGTCGACGAGCGCGTTCAAATTCGACGTGATGTCGAAGCTCTGAAAAACAATCGCATTGGTGTCGCCATTCTGAGCCGATGCCGGCGAACTCCAAATGGCCGGCGACGGCGCATTCGATCGCGCGACCTCGACACCGTTGAGATACGCGACGAACCCATCGTCGTATTTCATTTGCAGCGTCAAGGCGTCGAACGCGTCGGCATCGGCCACGTTGAACGCCGACCGCACGTAAACCGACGTCGCCAGCCCGGACATTTGCGACTGCACGTTGATGCCGATCAAGGGCAGATAATTCACGCCCGATGTATTCGTGTCGTATCCGACGCCGGCGTTGCCGCTCGTCCAGGTCGCGTCGCTGAAGGTACGTTGCGTCCACGTCAGGCCGAGGCCACTTCCGCCGTTGGTCGCCGTCGGCACGAACGCCCTTGCCGGCGCGAACTCCGGCAGCAGCACCGTCGACTGAACCGTGGCCGGGACGCTCGGTTCGCTGCCGTCGAGGGTGTAGTAGATCGTGCCTGTGGGATTATTCGGATCGCCGATCGCGACTTCGGTCCCCGCTGGCAATTCGCCCGACGCCGTGCCGAAACTCGGCGCGTCGACGTTTGGAAAGAGGCCGGCCGAGCGCAGTTGCGAAAGGAGGGTCGCCGACCGCGTGGGGAAATACGACGTCAGCAATCCGTTCTGCGTCGCTAACCAGTTGCTTCGCGTATACGGCGTCGACGCGCTATTGTCGCCCCAGCGGGCCGACTCGCCACGGATCGCCGCGTCGACTTCGGCCATTCGCGCCTGGTACATCGCCGCGGTCGCCGTAGCCGTGAGAATCCCGCCGTCGAAAAAGTGCCGTTGCACGTGGTCCGCGAAGGTCTGTTGGTACGATGCGTTGAGCGTCAGCCGGCCGTGCAACCCGTTCGGGCTCTGGCCCACGCGATTCACCGATGCGCTCTTCAGCACGTGCTCCGCGTCCCAACTGTGAAACCGCCACTTGCCCTCGGGCGACGCTTGCCGCGACGCATACCAATTCTTCTGCGGCCAGTCGTCGTTTCCCACGTACCAATTGACGAGCAGGTAGTCGATGAAGTTGTCGATGTCCAACTTCGCGGCAACCGCCCGATAATTCGCGTCGTCCGAAAGATCGGCGTTGGCCAACGACAGCAACTGGTTGTAATCGCTGCTGGCCGTAGTGCCTGGTGGATTCGTCAAGGCGTTGTTGACGATCGTGCCGGGCGTGTGCTTGATGACGTTCCATTCGTCCTTGTCGCCGCCTTGGTAGTCGGAATTGAACGTCTCGTCCGGGCGTTCGTGGACGTAGTACATGCCCCAGTACAGGCCATTGATGTAGAGATGCATGTAGCGTCCGTGCGGCGCAAATCCGCCGGCGGCGTTCTGCAGGTCGGCAACGAACTGGTCTTGAATATATTTGGCCTCGGCGCGCTGACCGCTGCTCGTCGTGTGAACCCAGGAGTAGTTCAGCACGCCGTCGAGAATCAGTGTGTCGAAGCTGTCTGTGGCGCCATTGCCGAACAGGTCATAATTCAGCTTGGTCGGTCCGTAGGGCCGCTTGAACTTGAGCTGCATCGAGAGCTTGTCGTCTTTCCAGCGGTCGTCGCTGGTGCCGCCTTGAATCTCCACCGAGCCGTTGATTCTGAACCCGTCGCTGCCGTCGTTCTGAATCAACTCGATCGACGCCGCGCGTTCCGAACCGGCCCCGGCGATGTAAATGCCTTGGCCGCCCGCGCCGAACATGTCGTTCCAGTCGAGCGTTAGCGAGATTGTCGGTACGGCTAAGAGATCGCTGGTCGTGAACCGGTCGGCGGCGTTAGCCGCGTTGACGATGTCCGGATCGACTTCCCAATCCGGCCCCACATGTCCCCAGTTGGCCGTCGGCGGCAATCCGTCGCCCGACTGCTGAAGAATCTGCGCTCCAAACAGATACGTCTGGGTGTCGACGTTGGTCGGCTCGAATCCCGGCTTATAGGCGGCCACGCGCAGCGTCGTTGTCACCGAAATCAATATTGGCGTCGTATACACCGTGCCCGTCGTCGCCGTCGGCGGCGTGCCGTTGGTCGTAAAACGAATCTCCGCGTCCGGCGTCGCCGTGCTCAGGACGACGTGGAACGGTGCGTTGTAATAACCGGCTTCGTGGAACGCGCCCGGCTCGGCCGCGATTCCGTCGAACTTCGTGTCGGCCACGAAACCGAGCACGCCCGTCACGTTCGGTTGCCCCGGCGTCGGCGTGGTGAAGTATTGCACGCTTCCGGCCGCTTCCGTCGTCGTGGAGGTCAACTCGAAGCCAATCAAGAAGTCCGTGTCGGTCGCCGACTCGTTGAGAGCGTGAATCGCTAGCACGTTGGGCGAATCCGTAAATAGCGTCGTGACGAACGTCGTGATATCGATGTCCTCGAACTCCAGCGCCTGCGCGTCTGGCCGCGACCCCGACGCCACGGCGTCGTGCGGCGGTGCAACGCCCGCGGCACCCGGAGCGTTTCGTCGGGCGACTTCCGTTCCGTTCAAATACGCCACGAACCCGTCGTCGTACTTGACTCGCAGCAGAAGCTGTTCCACCTCGCCGCCGCCGCCGAATGCGAACGAGTTGCGCACGTATGCCGAACTGCTCTCGCCATGCATGATCGAAAGCACGTCCGTGCCGATCTCATCGCCGAACAGGGTCGAGCCGCCCTCCGTGCGGGTCGCCGCCACGCCGTACATATTGCGACTGGTGCCGTCGTTCTGCGCGCCGAGCACAACAATCCCCGCGGCGCCAGCTTTCTTGTAAATTGAGGCGACTTGATTGATTCCCACGCCCGGCCCCACGCCATCGCCGTCTTCGTCGATGCCGATGTTGAAGCCGGTGTCGACGAATCCGGCGGCCGCCACCCACGGCATCGCGGCACCCAGCGTCGGCGGGTTGGCGTTATTGCCGTCGCCGACACGGTCGTCGATGAACAGGTAGAGGTCGACCGTGCCGACAACATTCACCGTCAACGAGAAGTTAGCGACACTACGGTCGTTATTGGCGATTTGAACGTAGTCGGCGCCTAACAACCCCAAGGATGCGATCGTGTCGGTCGCGTTTGCGCCATTGTACTGATGCGTCCGGTCGCTGTGCGACAAGACGTCTTCCGCCAATGCACCGCGCGACACGATGGGCGGCGAGTTCGTGGTTGCCCCGCCTCGAATGGCAAAATTGATGAACGGCCCGGACGGCGGCAGGACGACATCGGTGTCGAAGCCGACGCCCTGCGTGCCCTGCGCGCCGAAGTCGTCGAGTGGCCACGCCGAATCGTCGTACTCGGCCGACGTCCACGTCGTTCCGAGCGTGCCGTCCTGCGGAATCAGCGTTCGCACTTGGGACGACGTGGAGACCAGCGTTTCGGTCGTGCGAAACGCATCCAACACGCCGTAGGAAACGTCCGTCACTTGGTTGGGGAACGTCGGCGCATATTCGTACGAAATCGTGGAGCCATCGGCTTCAATCAACGCCAGATATTCTCCGTCGCCATCGAGCTCGAAGTTTGCATGCAGCTCGGCGCCGATGCGGTCTTTGCCCGAGGCGAACACGACCAGGCGCTCATTCGGCGCGAGCGTCCGCGCGGGAAAGTCCCATTTGGCAAGGTCGGCCGCGTCGTCGGTCAAATGCCAGCCGGTGATGTCGACCGGGGACGCCGAAACGTTCTGCAACTCGATCCAATCCGAGGAGTCGCCGTCCTCGTCGAGCAGCGAACCGGGATTGCCGCTGTTTTGCGCCAAGAACTCGGCAATGATGACATCAGCCGCGAGTACCACCCGCGGTTCGAGCGTCTCCATCGCTCCACGTACACGACTGCGTCGCCTCGCCGGGCGTTCTTGCCGAAACCAGCCGCGCAACATGTGTCGGTCCTTTTCAAGATGAATCGATGCGTCGATCGACGAGCCGCTAGCCGCGCGGGACGAACCGCCAAACTTCGGCACATCTTACCGAACGACCGACGATCCGTCGTCTCGTCTACGAATGTTGTTCGACCAAAAAACCCGTTCCGGCAATCAACCGGAACGGGTTTCTATTTGGTCGCCTGTTACTCCTGCGCGTTGCCACGGCGCCGATCGATCTACGCAGTTCGGCACGCGAACTTGCGTCGAACGCGACGGCTCAACAAAAGCGTCGACAAGCCAAGCGCGGCCAATGTCAGCGTACCCGGCTCGGGAATTACTTCACTAGGAACGACCACCGCGCCGTACATGTTGCGGCCGGCGTTGTCCGCTTGTCGCAATTGGAACGTTCCGGCTGGGAACGCCTTGGCATAAACGGAATACCATTGATTCAGGTCGCCGTTCGCGCCCTCATCGATGCCAACTTCGTCGGGCCGATCGAGCGTTCCGAGGTGGTTGTTTCCGGTGATGATCGGTTCCCACGCCTCGTCGATGATCCACTGCATCGCGCCGGCGCCAAGTCCCGGGGGCGTTTCATTGTTGCCGTCCGACAGACGGTTGTCGATTAGCATGAACACGAACGAATCCTGCGCGATGGTGACGTCGAGCAAGTAGTTGGCGTTGTCGCGATTGTCGTTGCCGGACATGATATATTCGCCGCCAACCAGATAACTGGGGATCGGCACGCCGACGGGCAGTGTGACGCCTCCGGCGAGCGGAGTGCCCAACGGGGCGTCGATGTAACGGTGGTTGCGATCGACGAACGCGGGCGAAAGATTGCCGAATAGTCCAACGGTATAAGAGTCGCCGGCCGCACCAGGAACGGGCTCATTCGCGATGCCGTTGATAAACGTCGAACCGGTGAACTGCGCAACGATCGTATCCGTCGGTTCGTTATCGCCGCCGGACTCGACGACGCTGGTAATGTTCGGCACGGCCCAAGCAGAACCGGCCCAAGCGACAACAGCCAAACCCAAGAGAAATCGACCTAATTGGAATTTCATTAGACAACCTCCGACGTAAAGAAGCGCAAGAGCAAGTAGGCAACAATGAATGTACAGTATCGACGACACAATCCTGCACCAAACCAACACCATCAGAATAATCGCGCCAACCCGAATTCACAACATCTCGGCAACATATTCCAAAAAAAATTCCTCGCCCAACCAGCCGTTGGCAGGATGCTGAGAATCTCGTGCCAGGTGTGTGGGGCCAACCCAGCCGCGACTTGAACGTAAGCGTCAACGCTTCGCCATCGCCCTTCGGCGGGACCTGGTTTGGCGGCGGCGGAATAGTGACGAGTTCAAACGGGATGCGGTGAGGCTGGTAACCGAGGGGGCCGGCGCGGCGGCCGCGAAAGCTGTGGGGGTGATCGATCAGACGCTTCGGTTGTGGCGGGTTATATTCCGGCCCGAAGCCCAACCCTTCCGGCGAGAACGCCACGCTCGACGAATTGTCCGAGGAGAAAAAGCGAATCAAATGTGAGCTGCGACGCGCGGAACTAGAGCGCGAAATCCCCAACAGGTCGATCCCCGCCGGCAGAAAGCAGCCCGGCGACGTCGTCGAAAAGGCCGGGCCAACCAGTCGTCGTGCCAAACGGCACGGGGTGCCCACTACGGTGCCGAGCTTCTCGAAAAGGTGCCCATAGTGGTGCCATCAAACTCGCCGCTCAGCGGCACGGTTTGCACCAACTTGCACGCCCGAAACCCCTCCACCAAACGCAACGGGGTCGCCGTAACTGGCGACCCCGTTTGACGTTAGATAGGCTGTGGCAAGGACTTACAGAAGCGGAGGGCACGAGATTCGAACTCGCAACCCCTTACGGGGCACCACATTTCCAGTGTGCTTTGCCAGTGGCGTAACGTTAGACGAGTCCAAGAGATTGAACGATCGAGTGCGGCGTGGCGCCAGAGTTTGTGCCCGCGAGTTTGCTGCGATTTGCACTGCTTTGCACGAATTCGGATCGGACCCGGCTTGGTGGGAATGACCGCGGTCGAAAAACAACTCGCGGCCCACCTGATTTGTCGTGGAAATCGGGCCACGAATCGGGTAGGCTCGTGGGTCAGTTCGATAGGTCGACGTCTCGGTCGACCAGCGGCGTTTGGATTGCCAGACGCTTCGATTTTTTTGGCCGCAGGGAGCGCGCCTGGCTTTGGGGCCGAACCAGGGAGTTTGTGAACGCAACCCCTGAGGTGAATGGCACTCGTTTAGTCGCAACTTGTTTTCTCGAAACGACGTAGACAAAAAGGGCCTGTCTTGTGCATGAGGTGGTTTGGAAGCAGACTCCATCCCATGATAAGGAGGCCCGAGGATGGGACAGTTTAGTGGTTCGTCGTCGTGGCGTCAGGTGGAAGATTTTCGGCGGCAGTTTGCTCGAGGGGATGGGTTGCCGTTTGCCGAGGTGCTGTCGCAGCAGTGCATTCAACAAACTTGGCGGGCCGAGGGGTGTTCGTTTCGCGACAGGTTGTACTCGCCGTGGATAACGTTCATGGCCCAGGCCGCGGCGGCGCACAACATCGCTCCGCGCACGATCAGTTTCGAAGGAACGATTCAAACGCTGCTGGCGTTTCAGCCGCAGTTGGCCCAATGCCGAAGCGACGACTATCATCGACTGCACGCCGTCCTGCTCGCCGCCATCGCCACGCACCGCCACGCACCG
>JAJDEG010000367.1 GCA_029259895.1 Planctomycetota bacterium | reverse complement strand
CGACAAGATTATCGTCATGCTCAACGACATCAACGTGAACGCGCACGATCTGTCGGGCGGCGGGCAGCTTGCCGAGCGTCCGAAGACGGGACCGATCGGGTTCCAAGACCATGCATTGCCGATCTCGCTGCGTAATATTCGCGTTCGAGAGCTGTAATTCGGGCCGTCGGCTGCCGCGACGGTGCAACGAACGGGCTGTGTCGATTGCGGCGCGGATGCTCGTTCGGTTGCGGCGGCATTTCAATCCGGCACGGGCGGCCGAATAAAAAACGCCCGCCGTCTGTTTTGAATTCAGGCGGCGGGCGCTATAGGACTTTTGTTGCAGTATCAACCGCGAGTTTTTCGCGGCGTTGGACGTCTAGAAGATTCCCAGCGCCACTAGGCTATAGCGGACGATCAAGCCGGCCACGACGACGCTGACCATGCTCATCAGTTTGATGAGAATGTTCAGGCTCGGACCGGAAGTGTCCTTGAAGGGATCGCCGACGGTATCGCCGACAACGGCCGCCTTGTGGGCGTCGGTACCCTTGCCGCCGTGGACGCCGCTTTCGATGTACTTCTTGGCGTTGTCCCAGGCACCGCCGGCGTTGGCCATGAAGATGGCAACGCAGAACCCGGTGGCCAAGCCGCCCACCAGCAGGCCCATCACGCCGGCCACGCCGAACACCAGACCCGTAACGACCGGAATCAACAAGGCGAGCAGCGACGGGATGACCATTTCGCGTTGGGCGGCCTTGGTGCTAATTGCGACCGGCGAAGCGTAGTCTGGCTTGTCGGTCCCTTTCATGATGCCGGGCTTTTCGCGGAACTGGCGACGGACTTCTTCGACCATGCCCTTGGCAGCGCGGCCGACGGCTTTCATCGTCATGGCGCAGAACACGAACACGGCCATCGAACCGAGCAACACGCCGATGAGCACTTTCGGGTTCATCAGGGTGACGTCGTAGTACCGCATGAAGTCGGCCATCTTGGCGTTCTTGACGGGGACCAGGCGGCGTTCTTCTTCGAGGCGTTTCTCTGTCGCCGGATCGATTCCGCCTTCGACCAGGCTGTTCTTTGGCAATGCCTGGAAACCGGGGACGGCCGTCGCATCCATAACGAGCATGGCCTCGTTTTCCTTTGGCTTGCCACCGAGCTTGACGGCTACGTCATCGGTCAATTTGACGATCTGTCCCTTCTTGAGCAGCGTGCGTTCGCCGTCGATCGTGAGGTACTGTTCGTCCGTACCCTCGACGTTCTCGGCCACGGCGGCCGCCCATTGATCGAAGCCGCCGACGCGGACCTCTTCGATGTAGGCGGCAAGCAGCGCCAACGCCGTAAGTGCCGCCGACCCGATGGCGAAGCCCTTACCCGTCGCCGCCGTCGTATTGCCGAGGCAGTCGAGGGCATCGGTCCGTTCGCGGACGATCGGTTCGAGGCCGGCCATTTGGGCGTTGCCACCGGCGTTGTCGGCGATGGGGCCATAAGCGTCGGTGGCCAGCGTAATACCGAGCGTGCTGAGCATGCCGACCGCGGCGATGCCGACGCCGTATAGGCCAAGTGCGAATTCGTTGGGGTCGGAGAAATTCCAGCCGTTCGCGAATCCGAAGGCGGCCAACGTCGCCGAACAGATCACGACGATTGGCACCCATGTGCTCATCATGCCTTCGGCCACGCCGCCGATGATGAGCGTCGCCGGGCCGGTGAGTGCCTGGTCGGCGAGCTGCTGCGTCGGTTTGTAATCGCTGCTGGTCGAGTATTCGGTCCACTTGCCGATCAACCAACCGGCGAGCAACCCGACGGCAACGCTGATCGCGACTTGCCAGTTTTCCTTGCCGAGCAGCATATACGTCAGCACGAAAGCGGCCACGGCGCTAAGCAGCGTGGCGGCGTTGATGCCGCGGCCCAAGGCGGCAAGCAATGTTTTCTGCGTCGCATTTTCTTCGGTTCTCACCATATAGATGCCGACGATCGACAGCAGCGTGCCGGCCCCGGCAATCGTCATCGGCAAAAAGATCGCGCTAAGTTGTTGTTCGGTATTTCCGACGAATGCCGCTACGCCTAACGCGGCGGACGCGAGAATCGAACCGCAGAACGACTCGTATAGGTCGGCGCCCATGCCGGCGACGTCACCGACGTTGTCGCCGACGTTATCGGCGATGGTGGCGGGGTTACGCGGATCGTCTTCCGGAATGCCCTGCTCGACCTTTCCGACAAGGTCCGCGCCGACGTCGGCTGCTTTCGTGAAGATGCCGCCGCCAACGCGAGCAAACAACGCCTGGCTGCTGGCGCCCATGCCGAAACAGAGCATCGTGACCGTAATCTTCGCCAAGTCCATGTGAGCTTCCTCGCCACCGATCATTGGCACGATCCAGTACAGGACGAGGAACCACAGCACAATGTCGAGCAAACCCAGGCCGACGACGGTCAGTCCCATGACCGCGCCCGAACGAAATGCGACTTGCAAGCCTTGATTGAGCGACTTTTGCGCCCCCGCGGCCGTGCGGCTGCTGGCCCACGTGGCGGTCTTCATGCCGAACCAACCGGCGAGGCCGGAAAAGAATCCGCCGGTGATAAACGCGAACGGCACCCATTTGCTTTGCGCCTCTAACCCGTACGCCGCGTAAGCCAGCAGCGCGAAGATCACGACAAAGAACGCGCCGACGATCTTGTACTGTTGCCTCAGATACGCATTGGCTCCTTCGCGGACGTAGCCGGCGATTTCGACCATCGTCGGATTTCCGGCGTCGCACGCCATCATCCATTTGAAGAAGACGTACGCTTGATACAGCGCGGCGACCGACCCGGCCGCAGCGAGCAGCCAGTAGAAACCGAACCTGCTCATGAACGAAACGGTTTCGGTGCTTGCCGCATCCTCCGCGGCCAGCACGTTGGTCGATAACGCGACCACGACCATCACCGCCGACGCCGCGATGGCGGCCCAGCGGGTTAGCGTCTTGCTCAATGACATTGCCTGGGACTGCATGAACGAATTCCTCCACCAAGATTGAAACGCGATACGCCGGGCCGGCGTTGCTCGGTATTTTAGACTTACTTTCGACCTAACCTACTGCGAAATACGATGCCGTCGACATCGACGAACTTTGCATGGAAAACCGATGCCGCCGAGCGGGACATACCAAGATGTAGCATTTTCTCAACGGACCGACCGCACCAAAATTCCGCCCATGCGGGAGTTCCGCGCCGTGGCTGGGTCCGCAAAGCGCGACGCCCAAGAAACCAACCCAGAAATCCCTGCCAGAGGATGGCGAGATTCATTCAATGCGAGGGAATCCAAACCCAGAGGCAGAAGCTGATCCACGTCGACCGCGGCATGAGTGTACCGCAGGGAAACGGGGGTCATCAACCCTAAACGAACGCGGTTTTGCTGGAATCGTGGCATTGGTTCGCCGCCGTTGCGACACCGCGCAGCAAACGTCCGATTCTTCCCGTGCGGCGGTCGCCTTCGCCTATTCGCATCGCCATCGTTACGCTAAATTACGTCGGTCTATGGAATTCATTTGGCGCGCCGGCCACGCCGTTATTGCGTCGATTAGCCGGTGGTTCGATCGGCGAATTCACAGGCGTCCCTTGCTCGCCTTCAGTTTTTTTGGATAACGAATACAAGAGGGACAGCACGTGCATCCGACGATAGACGGGCCGCTTCGGCCTTGCACCGGCCGGTCTTCGTCGATCGTCGTTTGCTCCATGCTGTCATTACGCCGAGTGATTCCTGAGAGCGGCGCGTTACTTCGACTGGCCGCAGTTGCCTTTGCCGGCTTGGTCGCGACGCTGTCCTTGCCGACCGCCCTGCTTGCTAGCGATTCGCATGGCGGCGTTTCCCTGGGAAACGAGCTACACGTCGCCACGGTTGCTCCATTCGCGCTGTTGCTGGCGGCGATCGCCGTGCTGCCGCTGGTGGCGACGCATTGGTGGGAGCACAACAAGAACAAGGGGATCATCGCCGGGGTGTTGGCCGCGCCGATGGCGATTTATATGTTGACGCTGGGCGAGGCCGGACAGCACGCATTGCTCGAAAGTGTCCTCGAATATGGCTCGTTCATCGTGCTGCTGGGAAGCTTGTTCGTCATCTCCGGCGGCATCTACGTGCAAGGCTCTCTGTCTGGCACACCGCTCGTGAATACGATGATTCTCGCTATCGGCGCTGCGATCGCCAGCTTCGTTGGCACAACCGGAGCGTCGATGTTGCTGATTCGGCCGTTGCTGCGGGCGAACGCGCCGCGGAAGCGTAAGGTCCACGTTGTCGTCTTCTTTATCTTTGTCGTTTCCAATTGTGGCGGGCTGCTCACGCCGCTGGGCGATCCGCCGCTGTTCATGGGCTTCTTGCGGGGCGTGCCGTTCGAGTGGACGTTTCAGCTTTGGCCGGAATGGCTGCTCGTCAACGGCGTGTTGTTGGGCGTGTTCAACGTGTGGGATCAATACGTCTTCAACCGCGAAGAAGCCCAGCGGCCAGGCTCTCAACTCGAAGAAGTGCTCAAGCACGAACCACTGCGACTTCGCGGGCTGTCGAACTTCGTGTTTCTCGCCGGTTTGGTGCTGACCGTTTATGCCGGGGGCAGCGGACTGGGCAACGGCGGCGAAAAATGGCCGTTCGGCTGGCAAGAAGGGGCGATGATCGCGCTTGCCGCGGGGGCCGTGTTGACGACTTCTTCGGAAATTCGGCGGCAGAACCATTTCACGCTGGGGCCGATCATCGAGGTGGCCGTGCTTTTTGCCGGCATCTTTGTGACGATGGTGCCGGCGCTGCAGATTCTTAACGCCCGCGGCGCTGAGTTGGGCGTGTCGTCGCCGGCGCAGTTTTTTTGGGCGACCGGGATTCTGTCGAGCTTCTTGGACAATGCGCCGACGTATATGACTTTCGCAGCGACGGCGGCCGGAATGCAGGGTATCGCGCCCGACGGCCGCTATTTGGCCACGCTGCTCGAATCCGGTCCGCATGCCCGCGAGGTGATGGCAGCAATCTCCTGCGGTGCGGTTTTCATGGGTGCGAACAGCTACATCGGCAACGGCCCGAACTTTATGGTCAAGGCGATCGCCGAAGAAAGCGGCGTGCGGATGCCGAGCTTCTTTGGGTATATGGTTTATTCGATTGGAGTTCTCGTGCCGCTGTTCGTGATCGTCACGTTCGCCGTTTTTTGATGATTCCTCGTTGAGCAGGAGACGCATTGGCTATGTTGCACGCACACTCTGGCGCGTCGATACGAATCGTGCGCTCGTCGACCGTCGTGGCGGTGTTTGTGAACTGCGTCCTTGCTGCGGCGACGTCGATAGCGGTTGGCGAGGAGCCGGTGGCGATCAACATCTGGCCGGACGGCCGCGCTCCCGGCGATACTGTGCAGCTCGGTGCCGAACGCGATATGACGAAGCCGACGGATCAACTTATCGCCGACAAACGCGTGGCGCGAATCGGCAACGTGTCGGTGCCGACGATGCAAGTGTTTTCACCGCCGGCGGAGAAGAACAACGGTGCGGCGGTCGTCATCTGCCCCGGCGGCGGGCATCACATTTTGGCTTACGATCTCGAAGGAACGGAAGTTGCCCAGTGGCTCAATAGCTTGGGCATGACCGGTATTGTGCTCAAGTATCGCGTGCCGTTTCGCGATCGTGAGAATCGCTCGCAAGCCGCCGTACAGGACGCGCAGCGAGCTATGAGCATGGCGCGGTCGAAGGCCGCCGACTGGAAAATCGACCCGAAGCGAATCGGCATTCTCGGTTTTTCGGCCGGCGGCGAATCGGCTGCTCGCGCGTCGCTCGCTCCGTCGCGGACCTACGAGCGGCAAGATGCGGTCGATGACGTTTCGTCGCGACCCGATTTTGCGATACTCGTCTATCCGGCGAGCCTCGTGACGAAAGACGCCGACAAACTCCGCGACGACGTTCGCGTGACGGAAGAAGCGCCGCCGATGTTCTTTGCCCATGCGTACGACGACAACGTGCGAATCGAGAACTCGGTGCTGCTGTTCTTGCGGCTCAAGCAGGTCGGCGTGCCGGCGGAGTTGCATGCTTATGCGACGGGCGGGCACGGCTTCGGCTTGCGGCGGACCGAACAACCGTGTTCGATGTGGCCGCAGCGATGCGCCGAATGGATGAGGACGATGGACGTCGTGCGTTAGTAGCGTGCTGAAAAAAGGCAGTAGCGCCGCCCAACGGCTGGCACGTGCCATATCGTCGTTAGCTGGGCGTTGAAGAATTGGCCGGTTGCTCGAAGGACGCTACGCCAACCGTGCGAAGGTCATTCTCGTTTGCGACAACCTCCACGCGCACACGAAAGGCGCGTTCTACGAAGCATGCGAGCCACCACGGGCACGAGAACTCGTCCACCGTATCGAGTTTCGTCACACGCCGAAACACGGCAATTGGCTGAACATCGCCGAGAACGAACTGACTTCCGTCACCCGGCAATGCGTCCGCGGACGCCGCTTCGCCGACATCGAAACTCTGCGAACAGAAACGTCCGCAGGGTGCCGCGACGTCAACTCAACCCAACGCGGCGTCGATTGGCAAATGGAAATCGACGACGCCCGCTGTAACCTTCGATCCGTCTACCCAAAACTCAAGGTCTGACAAAGTACTAGCACTTCGTTAACAAGCCTTGGCTTCATTCTCCCGTCCAATAATCGACGACCAACACTTTGTCGATGTGCGGTCCGGCGATCTTAATAAACGCCAGGTGGGCTTCATGAGGGAGGTAGGCGTCGCGGTCTTTTTCGGTTTTGAACGTGACGAAGAAGCAGTGCGTGAAGCCTTGGGCCTTGCCTTCGGGGCTGTTGTCGGTGCCCCATTCAAAGGCGTGAATCTCCTCGATCTTGCTCGGCAACTGGCCGAAAGCTTCGACGGCGGTTTTCACGTCTTCTTCGCTGGACGTGTCCTTGAATTTGAACATCACAACGTGGCGGAGGAGCCGGCCGGCCTTCGCGTTCGAATCGCCGGTCGCCTTGGCTCCGACGCCGAGCGCGGCGAGGATCGTGGCGGCGACGAACTTATTGCCGGCGGCGCTGAGGTGTACACCGTCGGATGTTAGGACGCCCTTCTCTTTGTTTTCGGCGTTATGAACTTTGAGATGATCAACGAACGCCTTGCGGAGATCGATCACGTCGAGGCCGGCGTCTTTGGTGACGGCGCGGCTGATCGCGCTGTACTCGTCGAGCATGGCGTCGAAGCGGTTCGAGCCGTCGGTCTTTTCGCCGATCATGCTCGGTGTGCAGAGGACGACGCGAGCGCCGGCGGCCTGGATGCGTTTGATGATGTCTTTGAGGCCGGACTCGAAGTCTTCCTTCTTGGTGCCGCGGTTGTTCTGCGAGTGCCAAACGTCGTTGATGCCGATGTAGATGACGACGAGCGTGGGCTTCTTGGCGATGACGTCGCGGCCGAGGCGTTTTTGCAGGTCGGGCACTCGGTTGCCGCTGATGCCTGCGCCGATGACTTCGGTCTTGAGGTCGGCGTGATTCTTGACGAGGGATTCGCGGATGAGCGTTACGTATCCGCTTGGTCCTGCGCCGGCTTGCGTGATCGAGTCGCCGAGGAAGACGATGCGGTCGCCGGATTTGAGGGTTTCGGCGGAGCGGGCGGACGGAATCAGGGCGAACATCGTGGCAAGAGCCATGCAGGCGGCGAATCGAGGAGCGAGCGCTTTGCGAATGGCAAACGAAGGAGCTTGGGCGGTCATGGTCAGGCGATCTCCGCGGTGGGTGTGGCGTTGGTGGGAATTCGGCGCTTGCGTTTCGAGAGAGCGCTTCGTCGACGTGCCACTATCGTGCGCGAAGCCAGTGCATTCCGCAACCGCGAGAATGAACTCAAGGCGCGCGACCTCGCCTTTCCTTACGCCTACAGCCTACCGCCTAAAGCCTAATCACCCGCCAACCCGGTCCGGATAGATGACCAGCTCGACGCGGCGATTGGCCGTGCGGCCGGCAGGGTCGGCGTTGGAATAGAGCGGGTGGTTGGGTCCGAAGCCGACGACGAACATTTGGGCGGCTCGCAGGCGGCCGCGTTGGGCGATTTGTTCGTAGACCGCGCCGGCTTGAGCTACGGAGACTTGATGGCCGGAGGCAAGCGACACGCCACCCGCACTCGACCATTGGCCCGAATTGCTGTCGGTGTGGCCTTCGATGCCGACGATCTGCTCGCCGTAGCGGCGGGCGATTTCGGCGGCGATGGTGTCGATCGTATTCGGCGCGTCGTTGAGCAACGTGGCCGTGCCGGACTGGAAGAGCCGGTCGGTGGGAATCGTGATCCGGATGAGGTCGCCTTCGACGCGCGATTGGACGTCGGGGATATTGAACTGCGGAAGATTCGCGCGGAGGCTGTTGTTGGCGGTGATCGTCGCGCCGCCGCCGCGCCGCGACGACGCCAACAGCGATTGGGCCTGGTTCTCGGCGTCGGTCTTCTGCGACTGAACTTGGGCGAGCTGCGAGGTGACTTCGCGAAGCTGGTTCTGCACGAGCGAAAGCTCGTTTTCGCGCTGCTGAACGAGTTGCTGCGACTGGGCGAGCAGTTTCGAGTGCTCTTGGTTGTCGCGGTCGAGTTTCAATCGTTCGTCGACGAGCCGACGGTTTTCGGCGATGAGCGACTGCTGTTCCTGCGCCATCTTTTGAAGTTGCGCCTGACCTTGCGGACCGTTCTGGCAGCCGGCGAAAGTCACCGGCAGCAGACACCCGCAAAGCAAGAGCAACAGTGGCGACCGAGCGCGGAACATTTTGAGAAGGGGTTAGGCTTGAGAGATGAGTGTGGCACGCGAGAGCCGGTGGCCGTTGATGTGGGCCGAGCGGCGCGCAGGGGCCGTTCGCCGAGCGGGCGGATGGTAGCGACGCGGCGCGACAGCGACAAGGTCAGTGGCCTTTGCGTCGGCATTCGGCATTCGGGACTCGCGATTCAGGGGGGCGTCGCGAAGTTTGGCCGAGGATACGCAACGGCAGGCGCAACTCGCAGGAATTCCTATTGCTCTAAGCTATTGTGTCGATTGGGCTTAGGCGATCGTGGCGGAGGCTTGCGAAACGTCGAGGACTGGGAAGTGTTCAAGTTCATGCCTAGCTCGATCGTTCCACGAAAGCATTGCCAGCATCGTGGGGTGGAGCTTTGGGCTGCGGACGCTTGAGAAGGAGTGACGCCGGACGCGATTAGTGTCGACCGGGGGATTTGCGCAAACCGATAGCGATGAAGTGCCGCGGCCGGATATAATTGCCGGTGGATTGATGCTTCCGTACTTTAGCCGCCGAGCGAACGACGCCATGCGAACAATCACGCTTTCACTTTCGGCGCTGGGCCTGTTTGTTTTCATCGTTGGCGAAGCCCGTGCGCAACAGATCGGCGCGGGGCAGCCGTCCGGCGGCGGATCGACGACCAGCGGCGTGTTTGGCCAGACGCAGCGCGGCGGTGTGTCGAGTCGGCAGCAGTCGGGCTTCGCTCGCGGCACGGGCGGTGCCGGTGCCGGCGGCGCAGGAGCGGGCATTACCGGGGCATCGGGCAATCCGCTCGCCAATCTTGGCGGTGCCGACGCGATGCTTTCGGGCCGACAGCAGCAGCAAGGCGCGTTCGTCGGCCGTGGTGCGGAAGACTTGCAGCGGTTCATCGGCGCGTCGGCCGCCCAGTCGCAGGGCCAGGGCCGCGGGCAGGCGCAAAACTTTGGCGCGGGCTTCGGTGGCAATCAAGGCGGTCGCGGCCCGAACGGCCAGTTCGGCGAGGGGTTCGACAATCAAGCGGCCGAACAAGTGCAGGAGTTTCGCCGTTTTCGCACCAAGCTTTCGCTTGGCTTCGCGCCGCCCGCGGCTCGCGCGACGGCGTTTACGGCGACATCATCGATCCGACTGACGAAGACGCTGGCACGTTCGGTAGGGGCCGCCGTCCAAGTTCAGCTCGCGGATGAGGTGGTTGTGCTGACCGGTACTGTCCCCACGTCGGCTGAGAGGACATTGGCGGAGCAACTTGCCTTGCTGGAGCCGGGGGTAGCCCGAGTCCAAAACGAGATCGTGGTGGCGGTAGATACGCCGGCGGCACGCTAACGCCCGTCGTCGAGCGCCGCGGATACGCCTCGTTCGCGTTCGGATCGCCGCTGTATCGTTGGCCGCTTTCTTGTTGGCCGTTGCCTGGCGGCATGCCATTGGCCCGGTGGTTCGTCGTCGGGTATCGCGGGTCAACGTTTGTTGCAGTGCCCGACCGCGCGTCGTTGCCGCGTGGCGTCATGCCGTGGGTTCGCATCGCCAAGCTCGTCGGCATGTCGATGGTTGTCGTATCCATCGCCCGTTGTTGTCGCCGCGGATCGTCGATCGCGTCGCGACGATAGACGTCTTCTTCGTAGCTCACGGATCGTACGTCGCCGCCGACCGTTACTCGCGTGTTGTTGTCGAAGCGGTGAACTTCGACGTTGTCGATTTGCGGTTTCCGTCCTTCGAGCATGCATCGCTTCGGCTCGCAATGGATCGTCTTGCCGCCGGCAAAGATGAGCACGGGCGAAAGCGTCACGATTCGCTTGTCGCCGCCGATGTTGTCCCAGGGAATCCAGAAGTTATACGAATGGCCGATGGTCGATTCGCCGTAGTGCCCCGCGAACTTGTCGGCGGCGAATTCGTACTTGCGGGTTGGCTTGCCAGTGGCGGCCGCCGGTTCGCCGCGCAGGGCGGCCTCGGTTTCGTCGTAGGCGTAGACGATCAGCTTGCCGTCGGTCTTAATCGGCGTTTCCGGATTCGCGCCGTAGAAGAGCAAGCGACCGCCGAAGCCTCGCGTGGCGGGGCGGCCGTCGCTGTGGTGCAGCACGTTCTCGTTCCAGATGGTGACGATCCGCTGCGGTTCTTCGAGCGGCTCTTCCTTTTTCTCCTGCCACGGCATTGATTTGGCCAGGTCAACGCTGGCGCAGCCGGCGGACGCCGCAAGTGGCGCAATGCTTGCGGCAACCAGCAAGAGTTTCGAGAACGTGCATCGCATGATTGCGGCTCCAGCTACGGTGATTCGTCGATGTCGCGCCGGTAGTCGTCTCGGTCGAGATTGCGTCGGCGCGAATTGGTTCGTTGTGTGAGCGACGTCAAACGGCATCTCCGCACTGGTCGGCAAACCGCCAGTGCCACCCAGAGACCTCAGTCTCGTTATCGCTGCCAATCCAAACGCTGCACGCCACCGGGCGATTCGGGGTTGTGCTCGTAGGCGTCGTAACGGGCCGAGCGCAGTTCGCGCCCTTCGTCGCCATACCGGGGAGCGTCATAGCGAAGCGTGCGCGCTTGATCGTCCGAGAGCGGCTGCGTCGGCGTTGGTAGCGGTCGCGGCGGAATCGGCGCGGACGGGTCGTCGCGTGGCTCGGGTCGCACGTCGACCGGTGGCGAGAGGTATTCGCCGCCGCTGGCCTTGCCAGGCGCTGCGTTGAGAACGCTCGGCTCGCCGCCGCCCGTGCCCGGTGCGCCCGTGCCCGGTGTTTCGGCCGGCGCAGCGGGGTCTTCGTCGGGATAGAAGACCGGCACTTCCTCGCCGGCTCCCAGCCCAAGGCCCTTCGGACCGCCGGGGCCGTGCAGGCGATAGACGTCGGCCAGACACCAGCTCATCCGCGATGCCTCGACCTGCTTGAGCAAGTCGTTATCCAACTCGTTGCGCACGACGTGCGGCGTCATGATGATCATCAATTCCGTCCGCTCGTTCTGCTCGCTGTCGAAGCTGAACGCCCGGCCGATGTAAGGCAAGTCGCCGATCCACGGCAGTTGACGATGGATGGTCGATGTCCGCTTGGTGATCAAACCGCCGAGGATCACGGTTTGTCCGCTGGCCGCCATGACGGTCGTTTGCGCCCGTTGCGTGTCGATCCGCGGCGAACGAATGACGTCGCCGTTTGGCGCGATCGAAATCGGAATGCCTTCCTCGATCGGACCGACGGCCGACTTTGTGGCGTCGATCTCCATTACGACCATGCCGTCGGGGCTGATCCGCGGAATCACGGTCAAGATGATGCCGACGTCGATGAGTTGGGTCGAAAAGTTCGTCGTCCCCGTTGTGTTGGCCGGGTTGGAGATGCCGGTGATCTGCGGCACTTGCTGGCCGACCTGTACGAACGCCGGTTGATTGTCGAGCGCCATCACATGAGGCCGGCTGAGCACATCGAGCCGCCGGTTTTCCTGCAACGCCCGCAGCAACACGCTGATCGATTCGCTGCTGGCCGACATGACGAGGCCGCCAAAGCCGAGGTCGGCGTTGGTACGGCCGACGCCGAACGTCGACAGGCTTTGCGATCCGACGGTGTCGCTGCCGCCGGTGGCGGTGTTGTTGCCCAGCGGCGCGTTATTGAATGCGAAGCCCGGCAATCCGGCGAGGCTGCGGTCGAACAGGATCGAATCCTGCAAGCCCATCTCGACGCCAAACTCGTCGGTGTCGCGCATCACGACTTCGGCGATCAACACCTGAATCATCACCATCGGCGGCCGCTCGTCGAGTTTTTCGACCAGTTCCGTGATCTCTTGGAAATAGCGCGGCGTGGCGCTGACGATCAACGAATTGCTGACCGGCTCGGCCACAACGATCACTTCGCGTTCGAACTGTTCGAGCGTTCCGGCCAGACCCGCATCGCCGGCTTGTTGCTGCAACGAACGCTGATTCGTCAAATACAGGTTGATCGCGTCGGCGACGTTCTGCGCCGGCGAATTCTTCAGGCGAACCACCTTCGTCTGCCGCTCGCGGGCGTCGGGATCGTCGAGCCGAACGAGCAATGCCTGAACCACCGCCAAGTCGCCGGGCGAGCCAGTCACAATCACGCTATTGGTCCGTTGTTCGACCGCGATACGCAGTGGAATCAACACGCCGCCCTCGTCGTCGGCCGAGGCGATGCGAAAGTTCTGCTGCTGAATGCCGGCGAACTGGTTTCCGCCGCCGCCACCTGTGGCGGGTTGGGCGAAGAGGGTATTGAGCGTATTGGCCAACACTTGCGCGTCGGCGTTGACGATCGCGAACACCTTAATCTGCGCCTCGGCCGGCGGAAGCTGGTCGATCTGCTCGATCAAGGCGACGATCAAGTCCATGCTGCCTTCGGGCGCGGACACAATGAGGGCATTGCCGCGCGGTTCGGCGGTGACGCGGACGTCGCTGAGAATGTCGGACGTGATCAGCCGCTGTCCGTTTTCATCCTGGGCGAGCAATTGCAACATCACCGATCGAGCTTGCAGTGCTTGCGCTTCCTGCAATTGGCCCGCCCCCTGTCCGCCGCCGCCTTGGCCCTGCTGACCTTGTTGAAACTGCTGCCCTTGGCCTTGCTGCCCGGTCGTTCGCGGCGGCTGGTACGCGGGTCCGGTAATTGCCTGCTGGATGATCGGGGCTAGCTCCTGAGCCAGCGAGTTGCGGAGCTTGACGGTGCGAATCTGATTGACGTTGCCGGGCGTGGAAGACACGTCGAGCTCGTCGATGAAGCGGCGAATCTCTGCCATGTCGCGCGGCCGGGCCTGCACGATCAGCGAATTGGTGCGGTAGTCGACGACGACGTGCGCTTTCGTGCCGAGCGCGGCTCGAACGTATTGATTGAACGTCACGGCGTCGCCGTAGAATTCTCGCAGCGCACGCTGAACGCTAAACGCCGAGGCATGCTTGAGGCGAAACGTCTCGAATTCGGCGGTCGCGTCGATCGGCTGATCGAGCTTCTTGATCAACTCGATCACCGAGTCGACGTTCTCCTGGCGACCGATCAGCAGCAACGCGTTCGGCTGGACCAGCGGCGTGATGCTGACAGTTCCCTGCCGGGCTTCGAGCACTTGCGCGTAGATCGTCGTAATGAAAGTGGATAGCGAGCTATTCTCGACGTGCTGCAACTCGTAGACTTCGATGACCGGCCGCGTCTGTTGCGTTTGCAGTTCGAGTTCGCGGATGATTCGCAGCACGATCTCAACGTCGCGCGGATGGCCTGTGACGACGAGCTTGTCGAGTTCCTCGATGTATTCGACGCGTACCTGGCCGCGCAGCGTTTGCACGTCGAGGTCTTCTTCCGAGATGCCTTCTTCCGGCTGTTCCGCGAGCGGCTGGCCTGTTCGCGGATCGACCGGTTGTCGCCGATCGTTCTCGCCGGGTTGCTCGACGGGCGGTGGTTGCTCGCCGCCGGCCTGCTGAACGGCATTCGGATTGACGCGCCGATTTGCCGGCTGGTTGCCTGCGGCCGGTTGCTCGCCGCCCGTCGCACCCGATCGAGGTTGCAATAGTACGGAGATGAGACTCGACGCGTCGCCGCTGCCAGGCGTGGCGATGGCTGCAGCCCGTCGGGTCGCGCCTGCCGCAGACGAGCGGCGACCATCGTGCATGGCGGCCGCTTGCAGGATCGAGACGGTCTTGCGAACATCCTCGGGTACGGCATGCCGCAGCGTCACGAGCTTGGTCGTTTCGCGTGCGTCGGTTACCGGTACATCGATTGTCTCGACCAGCCGCAGCCAGGCGTCGATCTTCGTCGTCGGCCCTTGGATCGACAGCTTTCCCGAATTGCGCGCAACGTAGATCCGCACGGCGTCCTGGCCGCTCGTCTCGAACGTGGCGACGTCCCCTTCGGGAAGTTGGTCGACGGCGACGCGCCGCAGCGACAGCGCGGCCAGCGCCGCCTCGAAATCGCTGGCCCCAATGTGTCGAAGCGCGACGCGGCGCGTGACGACGTCGGCGTTAGCGGCGCGACGCTCGGGATTCGGATTTCGAGATTCGCCTGTCTTGGGCGTGCCAGACGTCTTGGGCGTGTCCGCTCGGGACGCTCGCAACTCGTTGGCTTGACGAGTGTCCTGCGCCAATCGGACGCGCGGATTTGTGCTGCTGTCGTAGATAGCGTTCTTGACCCTAGGTTCCGCACCTTGTTCGCCGTTGCCCGTTCCTCGCTCCTGCGTCCACGCCACGACGGCCAACCCGCCGACGGTCAATGACGCCAGAGCGACCCATTGCAACAGCGTGCGGCGAGCGATGCCGCGGCGCGACTTTCTTAACCGCCGCGATGCCGGACTTCGCCTGCCCGCGGAAAATCGCTTTCGCGCCCTGTGCGAGCCTTGTGCTAGCTCCGTTCGTGCAAGCATGAGAATTCTCGTCCTTGAGCGTCGGCGCCCGCCCCCACCGCGGCAAGGCCTGGTTCGGAAATCCAAGCGCAGAGTCTACGCTACCGGAAGAATCGTCAAACTCGGCCCAGTTCTCCAAGAATTCGGCGGAAGCAAGCAAAAGCGAAGACGGGCCAACTCCGCCAACGACGCTGGGTAGGGCGAGCAATTCGGGGTATGCAAGACGAAAACCCCGACCCATCTTACCGCGACATCCCGAACTCCGATCTCGACCTCTGGCGCTTACGCCTCTTTGAGCCCGCGCACCGCCTCGCGTGCCCGTTCCAAGAATGCCAACTTCGGTTCGCCGGCTTCGAGCCACATCGGCGACCCGAACGTGATGCAACTCAGCAGCGGCACCGGCAGGAACTCGCCGCGAGGCAAGATGCGGTTGAGGTTCTCGATGTGGACCGGGATCAATTCCAGGTCGGGCCGCTTCTTGCACAGATAGTACAGCCCCGATTTGAACTCGCCAATCTCCGCGCCGCTGCTGCGACTCCCCTCGGGAAATACGATCAGCGAATACTTGTCGCCGATCTCGCGAAGCATCAAGTCGACGGGGCTTTGGTGAATCTTGATCTCGCGTCGATCGATCAGAATCGCGTTGAACAGGCTCGCCATGTACCGCCGCACTCGGCCGCGCTCCCAATAGTCCTTGGCGGCGACCGGTCGCGTAACGGCCCGCACGTCGAGTGGCAGCGACGACCACAACACGACCGCATCGAGGTGGCTGGTGTGATTGGCGAAGTAAACCCGCTGGCAAATGTCGGGCTGGCAGTCGTTCCAGCGCACACTCGCGCCGCTCAACAGCCGCGCAATCAACGCCAGGAGATTGCCCATCATGAACCGGGGCTAGAGGCTAGGGACTGGGGGCTGGGGATTCGAGGTCGGCGACTCGGCAAATGCGACTCGCCCAGCACCCGCTTCCGCGCTCCCTAAGCACAAGTACATGCTATCGCGCCGTTTGGGCCCGGCAAAGGGCGTTGCCTTCGCCGGTGCCAGGCGCGGTCTTACGTGGGCATTTAGACGTGTAAACGCCCGCGATCAAACGTTCGTAGCCGCGCACCATGCGGTCGAGCGACCAATCGGCCACGACGAGCTTGCGACCGGCAACGCCCATCCGCAGACGCGATTCTTCGTCGCCGAGCATCGCAGCGATTCGCCCGGCCATGCCGTCGACGTCGCCGGGATCGACGAGCCAGCCGGTTTCGCCGTCGCGAACGGTTTCGGCGATCGAACCCACACGCGGGGCGACGACCGGCTTTTCGCAGGCCAGCGCTTCGAGGATCGAGACGGGATTGGCCTCCATATGCGAAGATAGCGCGAACACATCGGCCAGCGCGAGTACCTCGTGGACGTCGCCGCGGTTGCCGAGCATGCGGACCGAGTCGGCGATACCGAGTTCGGTGGCCAACCGTTCGATGCCGGCCCGCTCCGGTCCGTCACCGACGACGAGCAGTTTGACGCTTTCGATGGACTGTCTCACCTGCGAGATCGCCCGCAACAGCATCGCGTGGTTCTTTTCCGGCCGCAGGGCCGCGACGATGGCCACGACGCGGTCGGTCGGCGCGATTCGCAGTTCCGTTCGCAGTGCGTCGCTCGGCGGCCGAAGCCGGAAGCGGTCGGTGTCAACGCCGTTGGGAATGACGTGAACCTTCGCCGCCGGAAAGCCTTCCACGTCGACGAGATGCTTGCCGTGCGGTGCCGCGACGCCGATGAAGGCGTCGGTGATCGGCGTGAGCCGCCGATTCAGCTTGCCGATGCCATCGGGCCAACCGGTCGAATGCAAAGCCGACGCCACCACCGGCACGCCGGCGCGCCATGCAGCCAGCCGCCCCCAAAACATTTTGTCGCCGGCCCCGACCGTGACCACGGCGTCGACGCGCCGCTCGACAAAAAGCTTCCGCAAGCGCCACAGCACGCTCACGTCGTACTTGCTCGTCAACATGCGGGCAAAGACCGGAATCTCAGTGGCGAGCTGCTGGCCCAACGGCCCTGAGTCTTTCAAGCAGCACAGTTCCGGCACGAACCGGTCGCGGTCCATCCGGCGGATCAAGTTGACGAGCAACGTCTCGGCGCCGCCAACCGGCATGCTCGTCACCAGAAACATCACGCGCAGCGGCCCACGGTCGGCCAAGTGCGTCAGCGGCGGTCGTTTGCGTCGAAACATGAACCAAGTTCTTTCTGGCGCTAGCCGCCTGCTGTCGATCGCCGTTGGAATCCGACTCGCGCCAAGTACGGCGCGGCAATTTCGGAAAGCTCGCGCTTTTCGACGGCCGTGAAAATGCGATCGCTGCCGAACGACAGAACAATCAGAACCGCGACAACGCCCACCGCCGCCCACGGCCCTAGCCACAACGTCGCCGGCGCGGCGGTGAGCAACCACAGCCCTAGGTCGAGCGGCATGCCGTATGCCTTGCTTAGTCGATAAACCAGCGAAAGCTGCACGAAGTGCCCCACGCCAGTGGCCAACACCGCGCCGAGCAGCCCGTACGATGGAATCAATGCGAAATTCAGCGACAGATTGACGACCACACCCACGGCGAGCGTCGCGGCGCACAGGCCGAGTCGTTCGGCGCACCACAGATAGTTGAACGCCACGGCCGCCAACCCGGTCCACGTAGCGGCCGCCAACACCCACGGCAGCACGTCCTGCCCAGCGCGATACTTACCCGCCAGCGCGATGTCGAACAGCAGCGGCGAAGCGACGACGACCATCGCGCCGGCCGTTAACATTCCGAGCGCCATCAACTTGAGCGCGATCAACTGCCACCGCGCGATCTCTTTGCGACGGCCCGTTTCCCAGGCGTGGCTCCAGTGCGGCATCAGCGTCGAGGCCACGAGCGCCGCCCCCGTTGCCAGCAAAGACGGCACGACGCGAGCGCTGTGGTAGGCGCCGACCAGCGCCAACGCCGCTTCGGCCTCTAGTCCGGACACGTGAACGAGCATGTACCGATCGGCGATTTCGAACAGATTGATCAAGCAGTTGTAGCCCCACAGCGCCGAACTGGCCCTCAGCACATTCGGCCAAAAGCTCCGGTGCGTCGGCGTCGAAGCGTCGTTGGCGAACGAGCGGCTGGTGCGCAAGGCCAGTATGCCCGCGCCCACGACGACGGCGAGTTGCGCCGTCCCATAGGCTGATGCGACCGCCAGCGAATCGGACCGCCAAGCGAGCATCGCAGTGATACTCAGCACGACGAAGACCGTGCCACCGGCGAACTGCATCGCCGAGACGACGCGAAACAATCGCAGTGCCGTGAAGAAATCGAGCAGGAAGTTATTCGCGACGACGACGCCCAGCACCGCGGCCAACACGACGACCAATTCTTGTCGGTCTGCTCGGCCGAAGAGCATCTCTGAAAACACTTCGCGCAGCGCCGCAACGACGACCGCCGACGCGATCGCAAGTACGGAGCTAATACATGCCACGCGACGCAGGTACGTCCGCAACTGCCCCCGCTTCCGATAGTGCTCGACGTATCGGTTCATCGATCCCTGAATGCCGAGCGACACGATCGCCGCGCCGCTGACCACAAACAGAAAGGCCAACGCCCATTGCCCCACTTCGTCCTGGTCGAGCCAGCGGCAGAGCAGCACTTCGCGCACGAATCCGAGGCCGCGCTGTGCAACGGCCAGCAGCAGCACGCACGTCAGACTGCCGAATAGCGTGTCCGCGCGCGGTCCCGACAGTTCGCCGGTCGCCGCGCCGTCTGTGGTGTTGGGATGGTCGGACATGCGCGCGGCGGTAGCTCGGCAGATGGAATTCGCGGCTCGCTGCGCTGTGGGTCGCGCGCGTTGACGCGGCAGCGAGTATGCGAGCATCGCAACGGCGGATTGCCGCTCGTTAAGCCTACGCCATGCGATACGCGCAGATTTACGGCACTCAAGAGCTAAGCGGCCGTGGCTAGAATCGACGCGGCGATGCTAATTCGCCGTCCGTACGAGGGTCGCGAGTTACCGCAGCACTGGGCATAACCCGAACGACCCGCACATTCGGATCTCGCGGCGCGAACTGGCCTGCAACGCACGGCGGCCAGATTTTCAACGCCGCTCAAATAGCAAAGAAACGAAGTATCGAAGCGCCATTCGGCCTGCCGCTCGATCGGCACATCGACGAGCTAGAGTCGACGCGCTAGACCTGCCGCTCTTCGATGCCCCAGTTCGCGATGATGACATCCGCGCCGGGCGTCATCGACCGCAGGCGGCCAGCGATTTCCTTGCGTTCGGAAACCGTCGCCTTGTCGAGCTTGCTCTTTAGCTTCGCCAGTTTCTTCCGCCGCGACCGGCGACGCCGAATTTCGGTTACACGTTCGTTCGCCACGCGACGGTTCTCCACAGAGGCTAACAGGGCAACGTTTACGGCCGGCACCCACCTGCCGACGAGTCCTATAAAATAGCCGTGGTGCAACCGACGGTCAACGGCCAGCTCGCAGTTTAGTGCCGCCAACGCCGCCAATTGCCGAGCAACGCAATTCAGCGGTCGACCGCCATCGACCGAGACCCACCGCCAGGGTTGCTACAATGTTAAGTCCCATTACGTTGATCGAAATTCAACGAATCCACCAACCCGCCAACGATCGGGAGACCCATTCATGCAAACCCAATCGACCGAACAGCTTGTCGCCAAGAAGTGCAAACCGTGCGAAGGGGGCGTCGAAGCCTGTACGCTCGACGAGGCCAACGACCAACTGTCCAAGCTCGGCGGCTGGTATCTCACCCACGACGGCCAGCGGATTCGCAAGGATTGGACCGTCAAGAACTTCATGGCTGGCATGGCCTTTTTCAACCGCGTGGCCGAGGTCGCCGAAGCCGACGGCCACCACCCGGACGTCCATTTGTGGGGATACCGCAACGCATGGATCGAACTCTGGACGCACGCCATCGGAGGGCTTTCGGAAAACGACTTCATCCTGGCCGCCAAAATCGACCAATTGCCAATCGACCTGAAAAAGTAAACGCCATGCAGCAAAACGCACCCGCGAAACCCTTGTCCGAAGCCCAGTAACGGCCAACGAACGACCGACGGTCCGCCGCCCCAAGCCTGTTGCCTCAAGCCGCACAAATCAAGAAGCATTGGGACGCAGCGCAGCACGAGCACTGCCCCGCTGCGAAATATCGTGCCACGCTGCGCCCAATGTACCGGTCTGGCGGAATATTAAAAACGGAATGCACCAGCGACGAGAACCCAAAAGGCCGCCGTCCGCATGCGTGTCGCGCGTCTCGTGCCGTTGCAACGCCGGTTGCGTGTGCTTGGTTGGATGACCAACGCCGTTGCCCGCGCCTATCGCGTCGACTCGCTGTGCGTTTTCCGAGAATCTGCTGATCGCTTCGCCGCCGCCAAAGTGACCGCGGCGTCCGGCTCTTGCCGCCAGACGCTTGGATTATCGCGGTTCCACGTCGCCGGTTGCTCGAAAAAAGCGCCGCGAATTCAAATTGGCCTGACGCAGCCTCAACGCCGACCTATCCACGACACCCCGCGACATCGCCATAATCCGCCCGCCCCCCAATAGACGGCCGGCAGCGGCGACGGTAGCCTGAAACACTGCGCTGAGGCAAAAGTTCCTTATCTATCTTTCTGTCGTTTTGAGGACTCGGCGCCAAACGATGACGACGGTTTCGAAAAGGCGATACCTTGGCGAATGATCGGAGCGATGAGCAACGAAGCGACCAGCAGCGGCGCGGAAAGCAATCCGCCGGCCGCCCACGCGGCGCTGGCGAAACGTCGCACCGCAAGCCGACGACCCAGGCGCCGCAGGCCAATCGCCGCAAGGTGCCGCAACGCGCTTCGATGGCGATTCGCGTGCGACACGTCGGTGCCGGAGAATTCGAGCTATTGCACCCCCGCTGCGCCCTCGAACGCGCCGAGGACATGGACGAGGCCCGCCACATGGTCGCGGCCGGTGAAATCGAGATCGCCATCGACGAAATCCGCTGGCTGCTCTCCGGCTGCCACGATTTCATCGAAGCCCACCGGCAACTCGGCGAGTTGGCCCTCGCCGAGGACGATCTCTCGCTAGCCCGTGGGCATTTCGGCATCGCATACCAACTGGGGGCCAAGGCGGCCGGTGAACTCAAGGGCACGCTGCCGTACCGCCTCGAAGGCAACCAAGGGTTTTACGAGTCCGGCAAGGGCCTGGTGTGGTGTCTCGCCCGGTTGGGAAAGGCCGATTTGGCGGACGAAGTCGTCAAAACGTTGCTGCGGCTCGACCCCTCCGACCCACTAGCCGTCCAGCGGCTCGCGGCCGAGACGACCGCACGAACAGACAAGTCGGACCGCACGCAACCGGAATAACCCGCGTTTTCGGCGTCGCCCCAAGACGTTGACTCCCACCGCCCTCCGCAGACCGACGTTGCGTCGCCGCGCCGCCCATGCAACCGGTTTTGCCGATCTCGCCGTCGATACCGGCTGCTTCGTGCCGGAAGAAGTTTCTCATCTTGCCCATGCTACGCGATCGATGCGAGTGAAATATCACGGTCCGTCTTCGTCGTGCGTCTATTTTGGGGCAAATGCACGCGGCGACTCCGTACTCCAATGGAGCTAAGCATGGCAAGTCATCTCAGCAACGCCTTGACGAACAAGGACATCCTGCTGGAAAGCGGCACCAACGAATTGGAAGTCTTGGTGTTCAACGTCGCCGAGTTCAATGTTGGCATCAACGTCGCCAAGGTCCGCGAAGTTTTCCCGTGCCCACACATCACGAAGCTGGCCAAGTCGCATCCATCGGTACGCGGCGTATTTCGCCTCCGCGATCGCGTCGTCCCATGCGTGTCCCTCGCCGACCACTTGGGCATCACTTCGACCAGCCCCGATGCTGAGTCGACCATGATACTCACCGACTTCAACCAACAGCAAACGGCCTTCCTGGTCGATCGCGTGGAGCGGATTCATCGCCTGAGCTGGGAAAAAGTCATGGGCATGCCGCCCCTCGAAGCCCTCCGCCAAACACCCGTCACCGCCGTCGTCCACTGCGACAGCCGGCTGATCGTCATGCTCGACTTCGAAATGATCATCGACCAGGTCACAAGTCAAGCGCTTCGCGTCGGCCCGATCGAGAACACGCGAAACCTCCCCCGCGAACAGTTGCGGATCGTCATGTGCGACGACTCCCCCACGATCCGCCTTGCCCTCAGCACGACGCTCCGCGACAGCGGCTACACGTGCCTGGAAATCTTTGAAAACGGCGCCGAGGCCTGGAAGTGGATCTCGCAGCGGTTGGCCGAGACCGGCAGCGCCGCCGGAGTCGCCGATCTAATCATCAGCGACATCGAAATGCCGCAGATGGACGGACTTCACCTCACCAAGAAAATCAAAGAGCACGCGCAGCTTCGCGAGCTGCCCGTGCTGCTCTACTCCTCGATCGTCACGCCCGACAACGTTAAGAAAGGCAAGGCCGTCGGGGCGGACATGCAGATATCAAAGCCAGAGCTGTACAAGATCGTCGAAGTCGCCGACGGACTGATCGCACAAGCGCGTGGCGGCGAATTAAACTCCGGTGCAACGCTCCCAGTCCCAGCGCCTACGCCAGCCAGCGCCCCTTCCTCGCCTCCCGCCCAGTCCAATTCGAGCGCGCCAACGCGCCTACCCACAGGTGTCAACCCGCAGTTGTGGCAAACGTTCGTCGACGAACTCTCCGACCACACCGGCGAACTCAATCGGCAGTTGACCTCGGCCACCGACGGTTCGTTCACCGAAGAGGCGTCGCAAGGCCTATTCCGCACGCTCCATACCATCAAGTCGTCGTCGATGGTGATTCCCTGCGATCCGATCACCCGAGCGACGCACGCCATCGAAAGCCAGTTGGGGCCGATCCGTAGTACGCCGGCCAAGTGGCCGCACGCGACCTTGTCCAACTACGTGTCGTGGCTCGAAAGCGTCGCTAACCCAACGGCCGACGTCAACGAAGCGCTGTCGTCGAATCTAATGCGGCAGCTATTCGCGCAACTCGGCGAAACGGTCGCCTAACGCATCGCTAAGCGACCCAATTGCCAAGCGACCCTAATCGTCGAGCTTCATCAACTCGACCTTGCGAAACTCCACCGGGTGGCTCTCCGACTGTAGCGAGATCGTCCCCCCTTCGAGCAACTTGCCGCCGTTCTTCGCAGCAAGCGCTTTGGCGTGCGCGTCGCGCTCGTCGAGCTGCGGCTCGTTGTATTCGAGCACCGTTTCACCGTCGACGACGTGGCGAATCACCTTGCCGCCGCGGGCTTCGATCTCGACCGTCACCCAGCCCTCGCCGCGATACGTCTTCGACGTCGAGCTGGTGCAGTGCCGTGTGACGAGCTTACCGTCCATCACGACATTCGTTCCCGGCGTGCAAAGATTGGCGGTCGGCCGCTCGCCGGTTTTCGCGCCGCCGAGTAACTGCACTTCGATCGACGCCGGAAAATCCTGATCGACGGTCATGTCTTCCGGCTTCTCGCCGTGGATCATCACGCCGCTATTGCGAATCGCCCAACCCGGCCCGCCAGGGCATTGCTCGCCGACGAAGCGGTACTCGACCCGCAATCGATAGTGCGAAAACGGCTCGTTGTAGAACAAGTGCCCGAATTTCTCGTCAAACTTCTCGTACTGATCGTAGCCAACTTTCAGCAGACCACCTTCGACCCGAAACGTGTTGCCCGGGTTTTCGCCGGCCTTGGCGTGGCGAATCTTCGGCGTCCAGCCGTCGAGGTTCTTGCCGTTGAATAGCTGGATCCATTCGCCCTTCGCGTCGGACTTCGCGCTAGAGGCCGAAGGTTCGTCGTCGGATCCCATCGACGAAGCGACGTACATCGAAAGAGACAACATAACTGCGGCGGATGCAATATGGCGGATCGTGCGGCGGTTCATCGAAATGGCTCTCGGTGTTCGGTGTGTCGATCGGGTCAGAAACGGATGCATGCGTGCCCCCTCATTGGCGAGCGACTGCGATTATCCTTTGTCGACCTCGGTCGTGCAAACCGCCGCCGCCTAAAACCGATCGCACGCTCCCTCGGCATTGAGCGCCGCCGGAATTCGCGTTAGAACCGTGAAATGAACGCGGCAAAACGACTTTCGACCGGCGTGCCGGGTCTCGACGAGCGACTGGGCGGCGGGCTCGTCGGCGGCGCGCTGACCGTTCTCGTCGGTGCCACCGGCATCGGCAAGACGCAATTCGGCGTCCAATTCGCCCAGTCCGGCGAGAGCGACGAAGGCACACCGGGCGTGTTCTTCGACATGAGCGTCCGCGGCGATTCGCAGTCGCACGCCGAGTATGCCGCGCGCATGTTCTCCCGCCAAATCGAGCAAATCGACGCCGACGCGACGCCCGACCTGGAGGATTTCTTCGCCCGCCCGTCGCACGGCCACTATCTCCGCGTGTTCGATCACCGCAGCCGCCGCATCACGCGCTCTGGCGAGGATTTCTTCACCTGGCACGAGTGGCAAGCCCAGATGAACGCCCGCATGACGGCGGCCATCGCGTTCGTCTACGGCAACCTCGTCCGTGGCGTCCGCCGGATCGTGATCGACGGCGTCGAGCCGGTCGACCGCCCCAGCGAATCGATCCAATTCGAGATGTTCGAGTACCTGTACCACCAGGTACTCCGCAAAGACCCCGAATGGGTCGCCAGAGATTTGTTCCGCCAGCACTATCGCCGCCACGCCGACGCCGCGGCGCATCACCGCTACGATCCGCAATCGGTCGCCTGCCTGCTGTCGGTCACGTCGCGGGAAACGATGCTCGAAGACCTGATCTCGCGATCGCTCGACGAGGGGGACGTGTTGTCCGGGGCGAATACGGTTATCCTGTTGGGAAAAATCCGCCAGGGGACACGCATCGGCCGCGCCTTGTACGTCGCCAAGCATCGCGGCAGCGCATGTGCCGATGATGTGATTCCGTTTGCGATCGACGACTCCGGACTAAGAGTTATCGATGACGCGGTCGCATGAAGTTGCCGCGGCAAGCCGCCGCTAGCCCGTTCCCTTGTGACCTCGGCGTGTCGCTTCTGTAGACTTTGGAGAAGATTCCGAATGGCCCGATCGAAAGACGCTGGCGACAAGCATCCGCTGCCGAAGGAACCGGTCCATCGAGTGACCGCCCCCATTGCCCGATTCATTCACATCCAATCGGCCAGCGGCGTGGTGCTGTTGTTGGCAACCGTCGTGGCATTGATTGCGGCCAACGGAGAAGCCGCCGAAGCCGTGCATCACTTCTGGATGACCAAGATCGGCATCGCGATCGGCGACTTCAAGCTCAATCTCTCGCTCGAACACTGGGTCAACGACGCCCTCATGGCGATCTTCTTCTTCGTCGTCGGACTAGAGGTCAAACGGGAATTGGTGCTAGGCGAGCTGCGCGAAGCGCGAAAAGCCGCGCTTCCGATCGCCGCGGCGCTGGGCGGAATGATCGCGCCGGCGGCCATTTATCTCGCGTTTCAAGGAGGCCACCCGGGCGAGCGCGGCTGGGGCATTCCGATGGCCACGGATATCGCCTTCGTCGTCGGCTGCATGGCCATTCTCGGCGATCGCGTGCCCCACGGATTGCGCGTTATGCTGCTGTCGCTGGCGATCGTCGACGATATCGGCGCCATCCTCGTCATCGCCATCGCCTACACCGACAACCTCAATAGCGACTGGCTCGTTGCCGCCCTGGTCGGCCTGATTTTCGTTCACTTTGCCGCTCGCATCGGCGTCCGCAGCTTCGCCCCCTACGTCTTTCTCGGGGCCTTCGTGTGGCTGGCCGTTCACGAATCCGGCATCCACGCCACCATCGCCGGCGTCGCCCTCGGCTTAATGACCCCCGCTCGCAGCTACATCAATCGCGGCATCTTCAACGAGTTGTTTGAACGCATCGGCAACTTGGTCCAGGGCGACGACTGGGACGCCGAGCCGCACAAGGCCGACAAAGTCCGCAAGTTGCAGTGGGCCGCCCGCGAGACCCTTTCACCGCTCGAATACCTCGAGGGCACGCTCCACCCCTGGGTCGCCTTCTTGATCATGCCGATTTTCGCCCTCGCCAACGCCGGCGTCGTATTCGACGTCGAGCAGTTGACCGACCCCGTCGCTATCGCCGTTGCCGTCGGACTGCTCGTCGGAAAGCCGCTGGGCATTGTCGCCTTCTGCTATTTCGCGGTGCGGATGAACGTTGCCTCGCTCCCGGCAAGCGTCAACTGGGGCATGATCCTCGCCGGCGGCTTCCTATCCGGCATCGGCTTCACGATGGCCCTGTTCATCGCCAATCTGGCCCTCGACGCTTCAATGCTCTCGGCCGGCAAGATCGGCGTCCTCTGCGGCTCGGCTGCGGCTGCGGTGATCGGGATGGCGATCTTCCTGGCCTTGCCCAAGCCCAAGGGCACCGCCGCGGCGAAAGCGTAGCAGACGCGTATATCGCCAAGGTCGGACAGTTCGCGGCAATCGCCGGGCCTGTAGCGACGCGCCAGCCGCGCAATCGCTACCGCCTGCGCGATGCCAAGCTTTGCGCCATCCGCAGATGTTCGCACAACCGCACGTTTTCCGCCGTCCGTAAATCTTACCCAACCTGCCCTCCGATGCTCGTACTAGGACAGGCCTCGCGGCACACCAGCTAGCCGCATACGCCCAGCGGACACAACGAACCAGACGCAAGGAGAGCATCGCGTGGGAAAATCCGGCAAATCCAGCACTGTCGTTCCCGTCGATCGTCGCCGTAAGAAGGAGCGTCGCAAGCCAACGGAGCGGCGAACCAAGCAAGAACCGGTCGCCGTCGAGCGGCGACAACTCGAGCGCCGCGTCAAGGTCGTGCGCCGTCGCCAGATCGACCCCACCACCTGCGAACGCGACTATTCCGACGCCGAAGTCGAGTTCATGAGCGCTCTGGACGTCTACAAACGCCGCAGCGGGCGGATGTTTCCCACGTGCAGCGAGATTCTCGAGGTCATCCTCTCCCTCGGCTACGAAAAACGCCGCCCCGGCGACGTCACCGAAACGACGGACAAGCCCCAAGCCACGGCCCAATCCGCCACGGACGACGGCGACGAGACGGATTGACCCGTTCGGTCCGACTCGCCCGCTTGCCAGCGGCTCGGCTGACGCGTAAAAGAGAATCCTGCCACACGCCGGATACTCTCCTTTCGCCGCCCAGCTCAGCCGATCGCCGTTCGCAATGGCCAAGAAGAAGCCCCAAAAGAAAAAGACCGTCGATCGCGCCCACGACAACCAACGATCGATAGCGCTCAACCGCCGCGCCCGTTTCGAGTACGAGGTTCTCGACTCGCTCGAATGTGGCATCGCGCTCGTCGGCAGCGAGGTCAAAAGCCTCCGCGGCGGTAAAATGTCGCTCGATGAGGCCTACGGTCGGGTCAAAGGCAACGAGGTCTGGCTGCTCGACTGCGACATCCCCGAGTATCCCCAGGCCAGCTTGCTGAATCACGTGCCGAAGCGGCCGCGAAAGCTGCTGCTCCACCGCCGCGAGATTCA
>JAJDEG010000366.1 GCA_029259895.1 Planctomycetota bacterium | reverse complement strand
CGATCAGTTTCAAGGGAACGCTTCAAACGCTGCTGGCGTTTCAGCCGCAGTTGGCCCAATGCCGAAGCGACGACTATCATCGACTGCACGCCGTCCTGCTCGCCGCCATCGCCACGCACCGCCACGCACCGTGTCGGCGATCGCTCAAATCGCATCGAACCACGAGCACGAAAACGCCGGCCCAAAGACTACCCGCTCCTCATGCAGCCACGCCACGTCGCCCGAAAACGTTTGCTGACAAGCCATAACAACTAAACGAGTGCCATTCGAGTCAGGGGGTGCGCGATCACCAGCGACGCTTGGGAATCTCCGCCTTCCACCGTACGCATCGGCGGTGGGGCCACTTGCGTTCGCTAAGTCCGACGCTCGCGTCGTCAATGCAACTAGAAACGGAGAGCGGGTATTCGCTGCGGGATCGGATCACCGTGCGCGAGTGCGCGGCGCTCGCGGCTGATTTGGCAGCGGAGCGTACGCCGGGGCGGCGGGCCCGTTAGTCGTGGCGTCGTAGCGTGCGCCGGCGATGTTGCCCACGTTGGCGAATCGATGGGCGCGACATTCCAAGCCGCCAGTTCCAGGCTCGATCCAAATGGGAACTGTCGGGGTACACCCAAGCTTGCTTGATATTGGCATTCATCAACAATGGTTGATACAATCTCGGCTACGGCTCTGCCACGTTCCTCATCTCCCAGGTTTTTGCCACGATGCTTTCGATTCTTGGACGCGGTACCCGACTTTGCGATGGCCTGACGCGCCGCGACGCCTTGCGCATCGGGGCGCTCGGCATTGGCGGACTCGCCCTGCCCGACCTGCTGCGGGCCGAGGCCGCGTCCGGCACGGGAAAATCGCACAAAGCGATCATCATGATCTACATGTGCGGCGCGCCGCCGCATCAAGACATGTACGATCTGAAAATGGACGCCCCGGCCGAGATTCGCGGCGAGTTCAAGCCGATCGACACGAGCGTTTCCGGCATCCAAATCTGCGAACACCTGCCGCGGCTGGCGCGGATCATGGACAAACTGGTGCCAATTCGCACGGTGGTCGGCTCGCCCAACGGCAGTCACGATTCGTTCATTTGCTACACCGGCCGCACTGTCAATCGTCAACCGCCCGGCGGCTGGCCGTCGGTCGGATCGTCGCTCTCGAAGCTGCTGGGCCCGACCTCGCCGGGCGTGCCGCCGTTCGTCGGCCTCGCGCCGCGCACCGGCCACCCGCCCTATGGCTCACCCGGCCATCCCGGCTTCTTGGGACCGGCGCACAGCGCGTTTCGACCTAACGGCGAAGGTCAGGCCGACATGCAACTAAACGGCATCACCGCCGATCGCCTTCAAGACCGCCAAAGATTGCTCGATAGCATGGACCGGCTACGACGCGACGTCGACGCCAGCGGCTCGATAGACGCGCTCGACGCCTTTACTCGACAGGCGATCGGCGTGCTGACATCGAGCAAACTGGTCGACGCGCTGGACACTTCTCAAGAAGATCCCCGCGTGCGTGAACGATATGGTCAGGGCGATGCGAAAAACTACGGCGACGGCGCGCCGCGCAATCTCGAACATTTTCTGATCGCTCGTCGACTGGTCGAAGCCGGCGCTCGGTGCGTAACGCTCAATTTTGGTCGCTGGGATTTCCACAGCAACAACTTTTCGGAATTCAAAAACACGCACGGGCCACTGTTCGACCAAGGGCTCAGCGCGCTGGTCGAAGACCTCCACGAGCGCGGGCTGGACAAGGACGTATCGGTCGTCGCTTGGGGCGAGTTCGGCCGCACGCCGATCATCAACAAAGACGCTGGCCGCGATCACTGGCCGCAAGTTGGCGGCGCGCTACTGGCTGGCGGTGGCATGAAAATGGGCCAGGTGATCGGCGCAACCGATCGCTTGGGCGGCACGCCGATCGAGCGCCCTGTCCATTTCGGCGAAGTCCTCGCCACGCTTTATCATCAGTTGGGACTCGACACCAGCCACACGACGCTCAAAGACCTGGCCGGTCGCCCGCAGTATCTCGCCGACGACCACCAACCAATGCGAGAATTGATTTAGGCTGGCTCGGCAAACGCTGTCACATGCCGCCTACTCATCGCTTGCTGCTTGATCATGGCAACCTCCTTTCAAAGGCCGACAATCTGACAGCGCTGCGGAAGGCGGCCGGCGCGACCGGAAAAGGAAACTGACGTCGGGCAGATTTGGTTTGCCGTTTCGTCCAAAGCGCCACAGCGCGATACAGGAATCAAGTCGCGCTCGAATCGCTCTGCGGTGCCGACAAGTACGTGCGCCAGGGCGTCCAATAGTACTTTTCCCAGCCTTGGCTGACGCCGGCAAAGTCGTCGTCGTGGACGTTTACGTGCGCCAGCTCAATCCTTCCTCCTTCACTCTGCGGAGCGAAGGTTAGCGTCAACACCGAATCCACAGCCTCGGCCGGCCAGTTCGCCGAGCGCCACGTCTGCACGATCATTCGTTTCGGCGCGACGTGCAGCATCATTCCGCTCAAAACGCCGTCAAACGCGCGAAACGTCGCTCCAGCTCGGGCGTCGATCTCGACCGCTCCGCCGGTGAAGGCTGCGTGCTCATTGGCGTTTAGGTACATGTCGTATAAACGTTCCGGCGGCGCGGGCAGAAACGCCGCGAGTACGACATTTCGCGGCATTGCGGAAACCTTTCGTTGGGACAAACGGATCAAGGCTGTAACGATGCAAATCTCGACAACACAAGCTGGATTAGGCCGGAAACTGCCACGAAAGGCGCGCTCCAAAAGCTCGGCACCACACTTTCCAGCCGTTCATGTATCCCTTTGGCATACGGGGAGATACCCGTACAGGCGTTCGGGATTTAAGGCCTGTGCGTCTGCCAATTTCGCCACTCGGCCCTGGTGGGGGTGCGTACCGTGCAGATCGCTGCAAAACTGCCACCTACGGTGCAAAGCCGTACGTTTTCACCGCGGATTGTCGCACCTTTTCGCGCCCCCGGCAATTGGCACGCGAGGGTCGCGTCGGCGTAAACCAGCGCAAACTGAAACGTCTACGATGCGAACTCGAAGACACCATCGTGGGTGCCTTTTTTTCCTGTCGACGGCTGGTCCAAGACCGTCAGTTTTTCCGTGTCCGATTCTGGCCGCCGATCGCAACCATTGAAACGAGGGGCATTGGGCCCTGAATTGCCGATAAGAGCCGCTTGCCGAGGTTGTGCCGATGGCGTACTCCGTCCGCTGGACCACATGGAATCTAACGCCCGACGGCTGGCAATATAGCGAGACGGCCGACGTACCGGCCAAAGCGATGCGGTATCGTCCGCCGGAGACGTTGCTTTCGTTGCTTTCGTCGACTCGCGCTGGCGCCCCCGTCTCCAAGCCGCTCGTCATCGAATTGTTTCGCTCGTCAGACGATGACGTTCTTGCCGCCGCGCTCGCCGAGTTCGGGGAGATGCCGCCGAACTGATTCGTCATAAGTCTTCGTTCGCCTTGCACCACTCGCTTCGGACGGCAGCAAATCTATCTATCGTCCTTCGCCTACCGATTACGACAAATAATCCCGACCTATTCACCTTCTTGGCGTGAGGAGATGAAAAACATCGCGTGAGTCTCGTGGTTTCATGGGTTGTTGGACCACTTCCATGAACCGCCGGGAGGTCACGCGATGGGTGAATCGCAGGGATGGTTATTCGAGCCGAC
>JAJDEG010000365.1 GCA_029259895.1 Planctomycetota bacterium | reverse complement strand
TCGCTCCCTGTTGGGGGGGTGGGCCCACCTCACCCCCCCCCCCACCCTACGTGCTTGCCTGCCCTCCGCGATCTCCCCGCACCGCTTGACCCGCACGCCATCGATGAAATCCCGCCAGCGAAATCGTTCGTCGTCCGCTCCGATCCAGCCTCAGCCCCGCTTCCAAAACACGATCGCCTGCGAGGCGGTGGTGGAAGGATTCGGTTTTTGGAGTAGCCGCGACGTGCGCGTGGAGTTTCGGCCAGCGGAGGCGGACTCGGGCGTGGTGTTCGTGCGGAGCGATCTGGATCCCGTCGTGCGAATCGCGGCGGCGGTCGAACGTCGGATGGAAACACCACGTCGCACGGCGCTCGTTCATGGTGCCGGGCGGGTCGAAATGGTCGAGCATATTCTGGCCGCGCTGGCTGGGCTGCACATCGATAACTGCGAGGTGTGGGTCAACGAATGCGAGATGCCAGGCTGCGACGGTTCGAGTCTGGCGTTCGTGGAAGCCTTGGAAGCGGCGGGAATCGTACGGCAGCAGGCGATTCGCTCGACGCTGGTCGTCCGCGAGACGGTTCGGCTGGGCGACGAAGATAGCTGGATCTTGGCCAATCCGCCGGAGCAGCCGGGGCTGTCGATCCAGTTTCGCATCGAATATCCGCAACATCCGTCGATCGGCCGACAGACGTATAAGTTGGCGCTCACGCCGAGTTCGTTTCGGTCGGAATTGGCGTCGAGCCGGACGTTTTTGACGCAACAGGAAGCCCAGTGGCTACGCGGGCAAGGACTCGCCGCGCGGGCCACGATGAAGGATGCCCTGGTTTTCGACGCCGATGGGCCGCTTGAAAACGAAGTGCGGTTCGAGGACGAATGCGTGCGCCATAAGATGCTCGACCTGGTTGGCGATCTAGCGCTGGGTGGTTGCGATATCGTCGGGCAGATTACGGCCCATTGCAGCGGGCATCGTCTGAACGCCGAGCTCGTCCGCGCGCTGTTGGCCGAGGGAGAGAAGTTGCAGCCGCGACTGCGTTGCGCCTGATGCCCCAAGAATGTAGGTCGAATGCGTTCTACGACGAGCGAATCGCGAGCCGCGCCAAACTTGCCCTGAGAAGGAGCTTAGGGGGATGGCTAGTCTGATTTCCGATCATGCTTCGATCGACCCGCGAGCCGAAATCGACGACGACGTCGAGATCGGTCCGTTCTGTGTCGTTGGCCCGCTGGCGCGGATAGGCCGCGGGACGAAGCTGGAAAACAACGTCACCGTCACCGGTCGCGTGACGCTGGGCGAGTACAACCACGTTTTTCCGGGCGTCGTGATCGGCGCACCGCCGCAGGATCTTAGCTATCGCGGCGGCGACACGCAGGTGGTGATCGGCGACCACAACACGTTTCGCGAGTGCGTGACGATCAATCGGGCGTCGGAGAAAGAAGACGGCGTCACGTGCATCGGCGACAATAACTTTCTGATGGCTACCGCCCACGTCGCCCACGATTGCCGCTTGGGCAACCACATCGTGATCGCCAACGCCACACTACTCGGCGGGCACACGCAGGTTCACGACCACGCCGCCATCAGCGGCGCTGTGGGCGTGCATCACTTCACGACGATCGGGCGGTTCAGCTTCATCGGCGGACTCGCCCGCGTGATTCACGATGTACCGCCGTACATGTTGGTCGAAGGCCATCCGGCGCGACCGCGGTGCATCAACATCGTTGGTTTGAAGCGAAACAATCTCTCCAGCGAGTCGATTCACAGCCTCAGCGAAGCGTTTCGGTTGATTTATCGAAACAAAGTCGGACTAGATCGCGCTCGGGAAATCTTGCGCGGCAACGATCAACTCGTGCCGGCCGTGAACGAATTGTTGAATTTCATTCAGAGCCAACAAGAAGGCCGCCACGGACGGGGCCGCGAACGGAGGCGAGCCGCGTGAACGCGCTACGAATGGCGGTGATCGGCGGCGGGCATCTGGGCCGCATTCATGCGCGGCTGTTGGCCGATACGCCCGGCGTACAGCTCGTTGCGGTGGCCGACCCAATTGCCAAATCGCGGGAAGAAGCCGCGGCCGGCGCGCGGACCGACGGCGTGGCCGACTATCGCGAATTGTTCGGCAGGATCGACGCGGCCGTGGTTGCGACACCGACAGCGACGCATCGCGATGTAGCGCTCGATCTGATCGAACGCGGCATCCACACTCTGGTGGAGAAGCCGATCACGTCGACCTCTGCCGAGGCCGAAGTACTCGTCGCCGCGGCGCGGAGACGCGGCGTCGTGCTGCAAGTCGGACACGTCGAACGATTCAATCCGGCGTGGAAACCGCTCAGCGCGGAAATCGGCAAGCCGCGATACATCGAAGCGCTACGGTGCGGGCCGTATACATTTCGCTCGACCGACGTCAGCGTTGTACTCGACTTGATGGTTCACGACGTCGATCTGGTGTTGTCGCTGGTCGATTCGCCGGTAGAGCGGATCGACGCCGTAGGGCACGCTGTGATCGGACCGCACGAAGACTTGGCCAACGCGCGGATTCAGTTCGCCGACGGGACCGTGGCGAACCTGAGCGCGTCGCGCGTGAGTTACGAAGCCGAGCGGCGAATGCGGATTTTTTCGTCGAGCGGTTTTGCGAGCGTGGATTTCGCCGCGCGGACATCGACGCTAGTGAATGCCGCCGTGCAACTGACCGCGGCAGGATTCGATGCGGCCGCGCTGTCGCCGGAAGCCAAGAACCTGTTCAAAGAGCGGTTGTTTTCCGACGTGCTGCCGATTCGGCGACTGCCGGCCGTTGATGGAAACGCCATCGCCGAGGAGTTGCTCGATTTCGCCCAGAGCATTCGCACGGGCAGTGCGCCGCGAGTGACTGGAGAGCAAGGATTGGCGGCGCTGACGGTGTGCGAAGCGATCGGCGAGCAGATTGCCCGTCAGAATCAACGCGAAGCTGTGGCCCACGATGCCCACGATGATGCGACGACTCACGATGCGGCGGCCCAGCATGCGGCAACGACGCTCGCTCATCCGGCGATGCTGCCGGCGGGGGATCGGCGCGCCGCAGGTTGACGCGACGTAGCCGCAGCGTCATGCTCGCTCGCACATCCGCCATGTCGAGTCGCAAGATTTCCGCCGATTCTTTCTACGATCTCAATCGCCGCATTGTCGCGTGCCAGCGATGCCCGCGGTTGATTGCGCATTGCCAACACGTGGCGGTGACGAAGCGAGCAAGCTTTGCCGATTGGGAGTATTGGGGCCGGCCCGTGCCGAATTTCGGCGATGCGGCGGCACGACTGCTGATCGTCGGCCTTGCCCCAGCGGCGCATGGTGCGAATCGAACAGGCCGGATGTTTACCGGCGACCGTAGCGGCGAGTGGCTGTATCGGGCGCTCCATCGGGCCGGCTTCGCCAATCAGGCGACGGCAACTTCGGCGGACGATGGATTGAAACTCGTCGATTGTGCTATCACCGCGGTCTGCCACTGCGCTCCGCCGGACAACAAACCGCTGCCAGAGGAGATCGCGGCGTGTCGCGAGTGGCTCGACGCAACGTTCGACGCGGTGCGGCCGCGGGCCGTCGTGGCGCTGGGGCAGATTGCATGGCGGGCCGTGATCGATCTTGCGCGGCGACGCAGATGGCATGAAGGGCGGCTGCCGAAATTCGCACATGCTGCGAGCGTCGAATTGGCCGGCGGTCGGACGTTGCTCGGCAGCTATCATCCGAGCCAGCAGAATACGTTCACCGGGCGTTTGACGGAGCCGATGCTCGACGACGTGTTTGCCGCGGCGCGGAAACTGGTTCGTCGTAGGGGGACGGCGGTCTGACCGAGGCGGCGAAAAAACTGTTGACACCGCGCGGTCAATCCGCAAAGCTGAAGGCATCCTTTCTCTGATAATCCATCGATGAGATCGCGGTGAGATAGAAATCGGGTCGCGCGGTCAGGAGACCGACCACAACGTCAGCGCGACTATTGTTGCAGTCGAGATTTCACATCTTCTGAAGCCATACTCGTTCGCCGCGCCTGAGGGCGAACGAGTCTTGAACGAGGTCGGCGGCGCGGACGCGCCGTCCGCGGTGACGCCTAGGGTCGGTCCTGAAGAACGTGAGACCATGCCACGACTCAGCGACAGTTCGACCATCCGAATAGACCAACCGAAACACGAACTCTTTTCGCAAAAGGAACGTGTCATGTTCGCTCGTACCCGACGAGTCTTTCGCGGCAGTGGAATCGGCAAACGGATGCGGCGAAGTCGGCTGTCGGTCGAGTCGCTCGAGGCACGGCAGGTACTCTCCGCATCGATCGGCGGATCGGTGTGGGTGGATACGAACGGCGACGGCGTTCGCGACGCAGGCGAAACGGATTCGGCCGCCGGTTTCACCGTCCATATTTTTGACGCTACGTCGCCGGGCGGTCTGCTCGCGGCAACTGCGCCGGTGACCGACGGCCAATACACGTTCTCGAATCTACCGGCGGGCGATTACGTCGTTTCGCTGGGCGAGGAGTTTACGCCGATCTTCACCAACGCGACGTTTCGGTACAGTCCGCTGAATCGCGCGGCGGACGAGTTGAGCGACAGCGACATCAGTCCGACGACGGGGTTTTCGTCGGTCATAACGGTCGCCGACGGCGAATCGATCGGCGGCGTGGACGCGGGGATGTGGCGTCCGGCGAAGATTGCAGGTGCGGCGACGTTCTCCGGTGAGATCAATGGGGAAATGTACGACGACGTCGGCCTAGCCGGAATCAAATTTACGCTCTTCGACGCGGCGGGCGATGAGCACGCCGAGTTCACGACGAAGTCCAATGGCACGTACGCCTTTGCCGAAGTTCCCGAGGGGGATTATTACCTCGTCGTGAGGCCGCTGGGCGATGCGACTATCGCGGAGAGCAGTGGCGAACAGCTCATCGACGCCGAGACGCTGCGCACGGAGACGTTTCATCTAACCGGCGGAACGACGGTTGCTTCGAGCGTGCGATTAACGACGGACTCACCGCTGTCGATAGGCGGCCGGTTATGGCACGATCTCAACGCCAACGGCGTGCAAGATGACGGCGAACCGGGCATCGAAGGCCGGGAAGTTGCCATCAACGGCGATAGCTTTGCGACGACTCCCGCCACGACGACCGATGCCGAAGGGAACTATCGGTTCGACGGCCTGCCGCCGGCTCGCTATGCGCTTGAAATCAGCACGTTCAACTATTCGCCTTACGTCGTAAACGCGGAATCGATTAGTCCGCCGCGGCAAAGCGGCGTAGACGCCCAATTCGACAGCGATTTTCAGCCGACGAGCGGCGAAACGCCGCAGTTTTTGGCCGACGCTGGTGGGAATTTACTCGACTTCGACGCCGGATTGTTCTATCGCGGCCGCGTCCGTGGCGCGGTATGGGACGACGTGAACGGAAATGGCGTGCAAGACGGCGGTGAGCAGTCGATGCCATCGGCCGAGGTGCGATTGCGGCGCGAAGACGGCTCGCTCGTCGCCAATACGGTCTTCGGTGCGAACGGAGGTTACGACTTCAAGAACCTGTTGCCGGGGGCCTACTACCTGGAGTTCGTTCGTCCGGACGGAACGGCGATTACGATTGGCGCCGATTCGACGACAGGACGCACGGGAACTTTCATCCTTTCGTCGGACGAGACGGAAGTCCACGATGTCGGATTCCGCGGCACGAGTGGCGTTACAGCGGTTTCCGGATTGGCCTGGGACGACGCGAATGGCGACGGCATTCGCCAAGTGGGCGAACTGCCGCTCGCAGGAGTCGGCGTCGACTTGCTGTATACGGACGGCGCGTTCGTCGCGACGGCCACGACGGATGCCGACGGCAGTTATTCATTCGCGGGCATTGCGACCACCGGGTATTTACTGCGATTCACGCCGGCGTCCGGGACGTTCAGCCCAATGAATCGGGGAAGCGATTCCGCCGGCGGCGACGCGATCGACAGCGACGTCAATCGGGGTTCGGGACTGACCGCGCCCTTCCCGGTGTTCACGGGACAAACGGACGCCACCCAGGACGTTGGAATCTACGCAGGGGCGCTTTCGACGGATGTCGTATCGAGTCTCCGCGTAACGGAGGTCGGTTTCGTCGGGCACAGCAATTCCGAGTTCGTCGAGGTGCGCAACATCGGCAGCGAGCCGATCGACCTGACCGGCGTGCAGTTCACCAAAGGAATCGGCTACAACTTTTCGAGCGGGCTGAAGAGCCTGTTCCCGGGCGAGTACGGCGTGGTCGTCGGTGACTTCGAGTTGTTGGATAGCCGCGTCGACGTTACGCAGATCAACGTGCTGGGGCTGTACTCCGGCGACATCAATCGCGAGGAGCGGCTAACGATCATCGACGCCACGGGGCAAACCGTATTGAGTTTTCGTTACGACGACGACTGGTTTATCCTGATGGACCGCGAGACGATGCCGTGGACGCTTTCGGTGATCGACGACACGATCGCGCCGGAACTATGGGAACAGCGGAGCACGTGGCGGCCGAGCAGCAACTTGGCCGGTTCGCCAGGCGTGCCTGACCCAGGGACAACGCCCAATCCGGGCGCGATCCTGATCAACGAGGTATTGACCAAGAGCGTCGACGGATTCAACGACTTGATCGAGTTGCGCAACACGACCGACGCCGATATCGATATCGGCGGGTGGTATCTGGGCGACTCGAATCGCGAAGTGTCTCCGTTGATTTATCTAACGCGGTATCGGCTGCCCGGCGGGACGGTTGTGCCGGCAAATGGATTTCTCGTACTCAGCCGCGAAAACGATTTTGGCGTCTTTGGGCTGAGTAGCTTCGGCGAGACGCTGCATTTGGTGGCGGGAGACGAGTATGGCGCGATGGCCGGATATGCCGAATCGGTGTCGTTTGGCGGCACCGAGGTCGGCATTTCGTTTGGACGCTACGAAAATGCCGGGGGCGTGGTCGACATGCTTCCACAGCAGACCAACACGTTCGGCGCAGCAAATAGCGGTCCGCAGATGGGGCCGGTTGTCATAAGCGAAATCATGTACAACCCGCTCGATGGCGTGGAGTTTATCGAGTTGGTGAATACTTCTTCGTCGCCGGTGAACCTGGGCGATCCGGACTTCGGTTGGGAACTGTTGGGCGACGATTTGCAGTTCCAGTTTGCGCAGGGAACCGTACTGGAGGCCGGCGCTCGGGCGATCGTGACGAGCGGCTCGCCCACTGCTTTTCGCGTTGAGCATGGCCTGGGTCTGGACGTGGTGGTCGCCGGTCCTTGGTTCGGTAGTCTGCCGAACGGCGGCGGGAAAATCGAACTCGTTCGCAACGACGACGAAATCCAACGCCGCAACGGCAATATCCAACGGCGGCTGTTTCTCGTCGACCGCGTAACGTACGACGACACCGCGCCGTGGCCGGTCGAAGCCGACGGGGTCGGGGCATCGCTGGAACGAATTAGCAACAACGTGTATGGCAACAACATCGCGAATTGGATGGCAAGCGAAACGATCGGCGGCACGCCGGGTCGAGCGAACACGACGCCGCTGCCCGGAGATTTTGACGGTGACGGCACGGTCACGTCGGCCGATATCGACTATATGACGACGATGATCGCGTCGGGCACGTTCGACTCGCACTTCGATCTCAACGGCAGCGGCACCCTCGATAGTGGCGACCGCGACTTCCTGGTTACGACGCTGATCGGAGTCAGCTTCGGCGACGCCACGATGGATGGGCGGACGACGCTGTCCGACGTGATGATCGTGCAGCGCAATCTAGGGCAGGCCGGCGGGTGGGGGCAGGGTGATTTCAACGGCGACGGCACGGTCGACCGCGGCGATCTGTCGATGCTCCTGCGGAGTTTCGGCAACGGCGTGCTGGCGGCGGCCGCTCCGCAGGCGGTGGTCGTGGCGGCCGCTCAGGATGGCGGCGGTCGCGATGGAGGCGTAGCGCGGCGACCGATTGTGGCGGCCGCGCGTGGCGATGCGGACCGGACGGATGTTGTTCTCATAGGCCAGACGACATCGGGCGATGTATCTCAGCGGGAGCGGCTAACGGCGAATCGTCGTGTCGCACGCTCGATGACTTCGGCGGCGGTCGACACAGCAATTGGCCAGAGTGCCGGCGAGGCGACGGACGCGCTGCGTGCGCGAAGAATCGTGCGATCCTTGCGGCGATAGGCTTCCATGACCCACAGCAGCTACTGTGCACGCAGCGCCATCGTGTTCGTCGCGTTGTTGTGGAGCCTATTGGCGCCAGATGCGACCCGTGGGCAGCGGCAGATGGAACGCCTCGGCAGGGGGCTGGTCGTGCTTTCGCTGGGCGAGGGCAAGGCGTTCGTCAGTTGGCGACTACTCGGCGAAGATGCCGACGACGTCGCGTTCAATGTCTATCGCGCGACAGGCGACGCCGAAGCAGTGCGACTGAACGATCGACCGATTGCGCAGGTAACGTCGCTGGTCGACGAGTCGTTCGACGCGTCGAAATCGAATCGCTACACCGTCCGCGCGATCATCGATGGGGCCGAGGAATTGGGCGGCGAGGCGGATGCGCCGTTCGTCGTGCCGGCCGAGGCGACCGCGCGGCCGTATCTTACCGTGCCGCTGCAAACGCTTGCCGGGCATACGCCGAACGACGCATCGGTGGGCGATCTCGACGGCGACGGCGAATACGAAATCGTGCTCAAACAGGAAATGCGGCCGCGGGACAACTCGCGCCGCGGTGCGACGGGCGAAACGAAGCTGGAAGCGTACCGGCTCGACGGCAAGTTGCTGTGGCGAATCAACCTCGGCCCCAACATTCGCGAGGGAGCGCATTACACGCCGTTCCTGGTCTACGACTTCGACGGCGACGGACGGGCCGAAGTGGCCTGCAAGACGGCCGATGGAACGGTCGACGGGCGCGGAAAGGTAATTGGCGACGCACAGGCCGATCACCGCAACGACAACGGTTACGTACTCGACGGTCCGGAATTCCTGACGATCTTCGACGGGCATTCCGGCGCGGCGCTCTCGACGGTCGACTATCTTCCGCCGCGGGGTCGCGTGGCGTCGTGGGGCGACGACTACGGCAATCGCGTCGATCGATTTCTGGCTGCCGTGGCCTATCTCGACGGCGAGCGGCCGAGTCTGGTGATGTGCCGCGGCTATTACACGCGAACCGTGTTGGCGGCGTGGAATTGGCGCGGCGGCAAGCTCGAACGGTTGTGGACGTTCGACAGCGACGATGGAACGGTGGGGAATCGCGCCTATCGCGGGCAAGGTAATCACAGTTTGAGCGTGGGGGACGTCGACGGCGACGGCCGGGACGAGATCGTGTACGGAGCGTGCGCGATCGACGACGACGGCAGCGGACTTTACTCGATGGGGCTGGGCCACGGCGACGCGCTGCACCTCTCGGACATCGATCCCGACCGGCCGGGGCTGGAGGTGTTCGACATTCACGAAGACGTCCGCCACGAGCACGGTGCAGAGCTGCACGATGCGCGGACCGGCGAAATCCTGTGGAGCAAATCGTCGGCCGACGTCGTACGCGGTTTGGCGATGGACATCGACCCGCGGCATCGCGGCTACGAAACCTGGGCGGCCGGCGGCGGCCTTCGCGGACTTTGGAACGCCAAGGGCGAGCAGATCGCCGACCGTAAGCCGCGTAGCTGCAACTTCGGCATCTGGTGGGACGGCGATCTCGGCCGCGAATTGCTCGACCGCACGACGATTTCGAAATGGGACTGGCAAGAGCAGCGCGAGGCTGTGCTGCTGTCCGATAGAGAGTGTTCGTCGAACAACGGCTCGAAGGCCACGCCTTGCCTCTGCGCGGACATCCTCGGCGATTGGCGCGAAGAGGTTATCTGGCGCTCGCGCGACGGCCGGGAATTGCGCATTTACTCAACTACGATTCTGACGAATCTTCGCCTACCGACGCTGATGCACGATCCGCAATACCGGCTGAGCGTGGCGTGGCAAAACGTCGCTTACAACCAGCCGACGCAGCCGGGGTTTTATCTGGGAACGGATATGAAGGTGCCCGTAAGGCTGAAGATTCGCACGACGTTACCACAGCCGCGCTGAATGGCAATTGTTCGCCCGACAAGATGTGTGAGCAATGAGATGGTTATTCGAGCCACTGCCGAATCTGCTGGAACAGCTTTCCGCCCGTGTCGGAGGCGGCCCAACAGCCGGCTACGGCTAATCCGGCCGCGGAGAGCCAAAGGAGCGCGTCCCAGAGTCTGCCGGGCATGATGCGGAGGTCGCTGCGTCGGTAGCGGAAGTAGAGCGCGGCGACGGCGAGCATGGGGAGCATGATGGCCTGCATCGCGCCGCTGAGCAGGATTAGCGTCGTCGGCATCGGGAAGATGACGTACACGATCAGGCCGACGACCGGCAATGCGCCGCAGAGGACTTTGGTGGCGAACGTTTTCGACTTGGCGGTCGGCCCGACGATGCCCAGCACTTGTCCGGCGTCGGCGGCGACGCGGGCGTGTCCGGCGTTGGCGACGAAGAACGTGGAATAGAGTACGGCGATCGCGCCGAAGAGGAACAGCCAGGTGGCCCAAACGCCGAACACCGGCTGGTACATCGTGCAGAGTGTGAGAATCAAGTCGTTGTTGTCGGGAATTAAGCCGATGCGGTTGAGCACGGCCGCGCCCAAGAGATAGAACGCCACGGTGGCAAACGTATAGACGACCATCGAGCACCAAGCGTCCCACCGCATGACGCGCATCCAGCCCTGGGCCCGGCGGCCCCATGCCTCGCCAGGTTCGAGCGGGCCGGCATAGCGGGCGTAACCTTTTTCGACGCACCAGTAGGGATAGGCGATAACCTCGTTCGCGCCGACGCCGATGATGCCGAACGTGGCGATGGCCGTGGCGATGGCCCTGTCGCTCTTAGGCAGTTGGAAGCTCATGCCAAGCGTGATGTCGCTCCAATGCACCGCCCATTCGTCGATCATTTGCAGGGCGATGAGGTTGCCGATCGTCATGAGCGTGAACATCGCGACGAGAATCGTCGAGGCGTTCTGAATCAGGCCGTAGCGGCCGACGATGAGCAGGACGGACGTGATCGCGGTGATGAGCGTGGCCCAGATTTTCGAGTCGCTGCCGCGCTCCGTCGGTCCGAATTCGACGAGCTTGGCGTCGATTTCGGCGACGCGGCGCGCCTTTTCCTGCTGCTTGCTTAGGGCTTCTTTCGGTTCGATTTGCGGCGTCGCCGAGAGAGCTTCGCGGCTCTTCAAGCTCACGTCGAGCGTGTGCCGCTCGATTTCAAGAGCACGGGTTTCGTGGTAGCGGCGGCCTTGGTCGGTGATCGGACAACTGATGGCCAGAGCCTCGCCGACCGAACCGACGATGCCGCCGAGTTGGCCGAGCGAAATGAGGAACATGACCAGCCAGTACCAGAGAATCCAGTTGGCGCGGGCAAACCGCGGGCCGGGAACTTCGTTGAGGCCGCTCATCGTCGCCTTGCCGGTCGTCAGAGCGTAGCGGCCGAACTCGACCTGGACGAAGACCTTGATGACGCAGCCGATAACGACAAGCCACAACAGAAAGAACCCCGCCTCGGCCCCGGTTTTCGTGGTGCCGATCAGCTCGCCGGAGCCGACGATCGAGCCGGCGATAATCAGGCCAGGGCCGAGTTGCCGGAGGATGCCGGAAATGAGCCGCGGGGGATCCTGCGTTGTCGACACGGACGGCGGGGCGATCGTGCGCGGGTCATTCGATTGGGCGTCGGCCATGAGCAGGTCTTCGCGATGGGACGAGGCGGTCGTGCGTGGATCGGTGGGCCGTGAGGACTTTTCCCTGCGATGCTGGCACAGTTATAGCGGGCCAATCGCTGTGGGGGGACCGGCGGAGCAAACTTTTCGGCGGCGAACTTTTCTCACATGGACGTTGGCCTTATCATCGGGTGAGTCTTCTGGTAAAGGTCGCCGATCCCCACCTGTGCTTCGCGTAGACTTTACGGCGTTCCATTCGATATGCCTCTGCCACGCTCATCCGCCGTCGAACAGCTTCGCGGCATGCCCGCCAGGAGATTGGCATTGCGACCGATGACGGCCGGTTTGGGGCTTGCCGCTGGGCCGGAATTTGGATCCGCTCGGCGGATGGATTGGCTGCGACCGACGATGCAGCTGACGACCCACCACAAGGAAGGGTCTCGGACGGCGGATATGGCTCGATTAGAAGCGGTTTTACTCGTTGCGCGGCAGCCGCTTTCCTCCCGTCGCTTGGCC
>JAJDEG010000364.1 GCA_029259895.1 Planctomycetota bacterium | reverse complement strand
GCATATCGTCGATCGCCAGCACAACCACAGCGTCGACGCCCTCCTCGCCAACCCACTGCGGCGTCGTGAGCTTCGGAAAGTGCCGCCCGACGTAATACGGATCGCACGGCTCGTCCAGATAGGCGAGGCGATTGGCGTCGGTCGAGAAGGGTTCGTCCCAAGCAAGTCCAGTCGCGCCTAACGACGCAAGCACGAGTCCAATCCACGCAATGTAAGCGGTCTGACGCATGTCTCACTCCCGTGCGGAAGTCAGCCTCGATTTCAAATCAACCCGGCCGCGGCCCGACTCTAAAAATATTGTCGCGCACCGATCGCACCGACGCCATTCGCCGCCGCGGCTCACAATCCTAAGGCCTCGGCGAGCTCCGGGCAAACCACGGCCGCATCGTATTGATCCGCCGCTTGCAAAGCGCTTGCGGACAAGTTCCGGCGCAGCTCCACATTCATCGCCAGTCGCACCATGCAATCGGCTAGGCTCGCCACGTCCTTGTGCTTGCAGATCAGACCGTTGATGCCGTCTTGAACAACCTCCGTATTGGCTCGCCAGTCGCTGGCGATGATCGGTAGCCCAAAGAACATTGCCTCGACGATCGCGCCAGAATGTCCTTCCGTAGGCCAATACGATGGGTAAACGAATACATCCGCCCGTTCGAGAGCCTGACGGAACACCGAGTTAGGAACGTTTCCGTGAAAGGCGATGTCCGGGTCGCGGCGCGCCGCGTCGATGCCGTCCACGACCTCCGTGGGCACGGAATATTCCGGCCCATACATATCTAACGCGATTCGTACGTCGCATTGCCGCTCCGCGAGTTGCCGCCTCGCGTCCGCGAACGCCAAGAACAATTCGCCACAACCTTTCGTGCGGCGGATATTGCCCCCAAAAATGAATCGCACGCTCTTAGCGTCGAATTGTCGCGGCGCTTGGTCTGCCACGGCCACGCGATAGTTACGCACGCAGCGAATCTGCTCAGGCCAAATCGGCCGAAGCGCCTCGGCTACTAGCCGCGGTTGCACGACGACGCGATGAGCAAGCGAGAACAACCGTCGAATCAACGATTGGGTCGGTTTCGACCGGCTTTCGAGATACAGTTCGTACGCCCCTCCAAAAACACGCAAAGAAACCGGTTTTCGCAGAGGTCGCATCAGCAACGCCATTGCCCCTCCCACGCTGCTGATGAACCGATTCGATCCGAATACGACGACTCGATCCGCACACAGTGCCCCATGCAAGATCGCGAAGCCAATTTGGGCCAACTTGACCAATACCCGTGGACGGTAAAATGACAGGAGTGACTTGTCACCCGAGTTGGTGCTCACGATTCGTACGTCGTACGCATCGCTTCGACTGGCGATCATCCACTCGCAAAACAGTTTGAATGGCATCGTGACGCCACTGTCCGGCGGCGGAAACGGGCCGATAATGACAATTCTTTGTCGCGACAATTGTGTCACCGAGATAGCTTTTCAAGTTCGCGCCGTAAAAGTCGTATACTGCTGAGCAGGCATACACGCAAATCTTGGCCGGTCGACTCGCCGCGATTAGCCGACCGCTTCGTCGCCCTTGATTCGCTGTACGCAAGCTGCCAAGAATTATCGGCCATTAGATATTGCTTGCCAAACCGAGGGACCGCAAAACTTGCGAGAATGACGGTCGTGGCGGTTGTGCAGACGATATCCGATAAATCCCCACCTGGAACGTGGTTTGTGAGAATCCTGTACATCCATCAATACTTCCGCACCCGCCAAATGACCGGCGGCACGCGCTCGCTGGAAATGGCCCGACGCCTCGTCGAGATGGGCCACGAAGTCGACCTCGTGACGTCCGACAACGAGCCGCCGCCCGATGCTTCGCGCGCGTGGCGCGTCACCGTGGAGGAGGGCATCCGCGTTCATTGGTATCCGCTCCCGTACTCGAACGCGATGTCGTACTCGCAGCGTATCCGTGCTTTCTTCCGCTTCGCATGGAAATCGGCCCGCCGCGCGGCGAGCATCCCGGCGGACGTCGTCTTCGCCTCGAGCACACCGCTCACCGTAGCGATTCCCGGCGCGTACGCCGCCCGGAAGCAGCGCGTGCCGATGGTGTTTGAGGTCCGCGACCTCTGGCCCGACATGCCAATCGCCATGGGTGCCCTAAAGAATCGCCTCGCGGTCGCGGCGGCCAGGGCATTGGAACGTTTCGCATACCGCAAGTCCCGACACATCGTCGCCTTGTCGCCCGAAATGAAGCAAGGCGTCGTCCGCGCAGGCAAACCGGAAGACCGAGTGACGGTGATCCCCAACGGCTGCGACCTGGACCTATTCCCCGCATCCGATGCCGAAGCCCGCGCGTTTCGCAACTCGCTCCCCTGGCTCGGCGATCGCCCGCTCGTGCTGTATGCCGGCGCGATCGCGCTGCTCAATGGTCTCGGATACTTCGTCGAGTTGGCAAAAGAGACCCTCCGCCTCAATGCCGACGTGCGATTTCTCCTCGTCGGCCACGGCAACGACCGCCTTCGCCTCCGCGATCTGGCCGCCCAGATCGGCGTTCTCGACAAGAACCTCTTCTTCATCGACTCCGTTCCCAAAGCCGAAATGCCGGCCATTCTCGCCGCCGCATCGATTGCGACCTCGACGGTCGTCGACGTGCCCGGCGTCTCGGCAAATTCCGCCAACAAATTCTTCGATGCTCTCGCCGCCAGCCGCCCCATAGCGATCAACCACACTGGCTGGCTGGCCGATGTGATCGAGCAAAACGATTGCGGTTTGGTACTTCCGGCCCACGATGTTCCGGCCGCCGCCCAACGACTCGTCGATGCGATCCACGACGAAGCGTGGCTTCGCGCTGCTGGCCAGCGAGGTCGCAGCGTGGCCGAACGACAGTTTAGCCGCGAAACCCTTGCCTCCAGATTGGAAAGCGTATTGCGAAGCGCCGTCGATGCCGACGGAGTACGACCGCCAAGAGCCCCTGCCGTCGAGAGGCCTTCCACATGACGAAGAAACCTGTCGTACTCTTCGTGAGCACCCACGTGCTGCCCTCCGGCGCGTCGGCTAGCGGCATGTACGTCGCAACGCGGCAACTCGTGGCGTCTCCCGTCGCAGACTACGTCGAGTGGCGCCTGCTCGACGGAACGGTCCCCGTGCCGCTGCCGCACATGGCGATCCGGCTTTGCCTTGCCGCGCGCCGCGTTTGGGATGTTTTCGTGGTATTGTTGTTTCGCCGCGTCGACGTCGTCCTGATCTTCGCACCGTTCAATTTCGTGCGTTTGCTCGACAAGATGGCGATGTGCGTCTTGGCACGACTCTTCCGCAAGCGCGTTGTACTGAGCTTTCGCCTGGAAACGCGCCGTGCAAGCCGCATGCGTTGGCTCATGGAAGCAATCGTCCGAATCACCGTATGGGCGTGCGACGCGGTCATCTGTCAGGCCGAACGCGCCGCCGAAATGCTCGCCGATATTGTCGGAAGCCGCGAACGCATCGTAGTAATCCCGAACTGGATCGACCTCAACCCCTTCAAGCCCATCGCCATGGCGCGACGGCCCACCTGGCAAAACGACACACCGAACATTCTCTACATCGGTCGATTCGACGAATACAAGGGCGTGCGCGAACTTGCCGAGGCAGCGGCGATGCTCCGCGCCCGCGGCCGACGGTTTCGCGTTTCCTACGCCGGCGCAGGAGCGGCCGCCGAGCCGCTCGCCGCCCATTGCCGGAAATTGGGAGTTGCCGACATCGTCGAGTTTCTCGGTGCCGTCGACGGCGAAAGTAAGATCGCGGCCCTCGCTTCCGCCGATGTGCTCGTCCTGGTGAGTGAGACCGAAGGCCTCTCCAACGCCATTCTCGAAGCGATGGCCAGCGCAATACCCGTCGTAGCTTCGCCCGTCGGTGCCACCCCGACTCTCATCACCGACGCAGAGGGCGGGTTTCTCGTTCCGCCGCGTGACGCCTCCTCGCTCGCCGATGCGCTCGAAAAGATCCTCGACGATCCCGCCTTGGCCTTTCAAATGGGCCAAACCAACTTTGCCAACGTCTGCGCCCGCCACGACACCGATCGCATCTGGCCGCTCGTCGCCGCCGCGTTGACGGGCGATTCGGCATTTCTCGAACGGAACGCAATTCGCGACGTTACGTCGACCTGCGGTTGATTCCACGTCGCTTGGCGAAGCCCGCTCCTGAATCACCGCCGGAGGTAGCCGTCCCCACGGCTCCTCCGCTACGATAAGGTGACCGGTCGTCTGGCGTGCGATCTCGCTCGCCACCGCCGCTACGCGAAACCAACGGTCTCTCGCGGCCATTTCCTTCCAACCGCCGTCCTCGTCCTTATGCCCGCCCTCGCGCCCTCCTCTCCAAACGCAGCCATTCATTCCGAGTCCCGACGGAGTCTCTCCATGCCACGCCCCACCCGCTCGCCCTACGTTTTTGCCATTGCGCTTGTCGCCGCCGTCGCCCTCATCGCTCGACCGGCCTTCACCGCGGAACCGTCCGCCGAACCCACCATCAAACGATCGACCGACAAACGTGCCTCCTGGTCCCAATGGCGCGGCCCCAACCGTGACGGCATTTCCCCCGAAAAGAACCTCCTCAGCGAGTGGCCCGAGGACGGCCCGCCGGTCGTCTGGCAGATCAAAGGCCTCGGCCGCGGATACGCCAGCGTCTCCATCGGCGACGGCAAGATATTCTCGATGGGCAGTCGCGACAAAATCGAACACCTGATCGCCCTCGATCTCGCCGACGGCAAAGAGCTTTGGGCCACCCCAGCCGGCGACGGCAACCACACCAACTGCACGCCCACCTACGACGGCCAGCGCGTCTACGGCATCGGTCTCAACGGCCACCTCACCTGCGTCGACGCCAAATCCGGCGAGCAAATCTGGCAGAAGCATTTTGCCAAAGACTTCAAAGGCAAGATGCACTCCGGCTGGGGCTTCAGCGAATCGCCACTCATCGACGGCGACCACCTCATCTGCACCCCCGGCGGAAAAGAAGCCATCCTCGCCGCGCTCGATAAGAAAACCGGCGAAACCGTCTGGACCGCCGCCATGCCAGACCGCAAAGAAGTCGGCGACCGCGGCGGCGACGGCGCGGCCTATTCCTCCGTCGTCATCAGCAACGCGGCCGGCGTCAAGCAATACGTCCAACTCGTTGGCCGCGGTCTCATCGGCGTCCGCGCTAGCGACGGCAAAGTCCTCTGGACGTACAACCGCATCGCCAACGGAACCGCCAACATCCCCACGCCCATCGTCCACGGCGACTACGTCTTCTGCTCCTCCGGATACGGCACCGGTGCCGCTCTGCTCAAACTCGAACGCGACGGCGATGGTCCCGATGCCGGCATAAAGGCAACCGAGCAATACTTCCTCGATGCCAACAAAATGCAGAACCACCACGGCGGCATGATTCTCCTCGGCGACTATATCTACTGCGGCAAAGGCCACAACGAAGGCTTCCCGCTCTGCATCGAGTGGAAGTCAGGCAAGACCACCTGGCAACCCGGCCGCGGTCCCGGCGGCGGTTCCGCCGCAGTCGCCTACGCCGACGGAAACCTCTACTTTCGCTACGAATCCGGCGTCATGGCCCTCATCGAAGCCACGCACAAGGAATACCGACTAAAAAGCCAATTCAAGATTGCCATCAAACACGGCCCAAGCTGGCCCCATCCAGTCATCAACGACGGCAAGCTGTATTTGAGAGATGAAGATGAACTCATCTGCTACGACATCGGCCAGCCGGAATAGTCGAGCGAGTTTGTGGCGCTGAAAAGACCGAATACGCCAGAGGACGCGAGTCGCGGACCGACTTCACGTCGCGGTTTCCCGTCACCGTCTCACGTCACCGCCGCGCCTATTCCTTCTCCCCGCCTTTCAATCGCCTAATAAAGAAATTGCGAAACTCCAGCACGCCGGATTCGCCTTGAATCCCCAGATAGCCTTTGGCATGCGTCAAACCGGTCGCCGAGCTAACCGGTTCGCCATTGAGCTTTACGTCGCAGCACGTCCCAGCGCAATGAATCTCATAGGCGTTCCACTCGCCAGTCGGTTTGAGCAGGCCTTCGGCTTTCTTGGCGTCGCGTTCGCACTTGGCTCCAAAGATATGCGCGACGCGCTCGCTATTCTCGCATTGAACTTCGTACTTTCGGTCCGGCCAGTTCTTGCCTTCCCGCCCGGCCCGCAGGAAAAAGCCGCTGTCCTGCCGCTCTTCGAGCCACCGCACTTCCACGAGCAGCACGAAGTCGTCGTACTCCTCGTCGCTACACAGCCAACCGCCGCCGCGATTGAGCTTGATAACGCCCTCTTCACCAACGAACTGCCCGTCGTTCACGATCTTCCAGCCCGACAAGTCCTTGCCGTTGAATAGGGCAGTAAACCCCTTCGGCGGCGAAACGTCGCTCGCCCTGGACTCGACCGAAAGCACAACGAGCATTGCCAACAGCAGCGAAATCGTTTTCATCAGTTATCCAATTGTGGTTAAAGGCGGCCGAAGACGTCGGAACGAACCCAGCCCTACGAAAAAGCCGGATATTGCAACCACATCTAATCTAGGCCGCAGCAAATCGCGCCGTCAAGGTTTCGCGGCACGACCGCGTTTTTCGGTTCGCGGTTTTTCGGCACCGCAGCACCGCTGGCGTCATCTGCTTCATCTCCCGCTCCAACCGCGTGCCCGCCAACCGCGCTCCTTCTTCATCTACGTCCATCAGCGAAATCTGCGGATCACTCAAAGAATCCGGCGGATACGTCGACGCCTCATCACCCATCCTCCTTCTTATCCTCCTCGTCCAACTCCTCCATCATCCGCCGCACCCGCTCCGCCGCCGGCTCCCCGACCTCAGCATCCGCATTCGTACGACCAACATCCGCATCCAAAAAATCATCGCGCGCACGATCCACGATCAAGCCTCCAAAGAAAAGGAGAAACGAACGACCACGGCCCGCGCAGCTACCGGCCCAGAGCGGCCAGCGCGCAGCGATACCAGAAAGCACCGCCAAAAAACGATTTGTTGAACAAACTCTAACACATGGCTTGCCGGTACTACTAGCGTCGTTCTAGGGTAGTGATTCAATAATGCGGGAACTTATGGGCTGCCTTGTGCGTCGGATGATCCATCGGGAGGATGGGATCATGCGAATTGCTCAAGCGGTGGTTGTTTCGGACGCGGATCGGCGGGTGCTGCGACGCTGGTCGCGTGGTCGAATCGTGCCGGCGCGGTTGGTGTTGCGGGCCAAGATCGTGCTGCTGGCGGCTGCCGGTAAGATGAACAATGTGATCGTCGCGGAACTCGGCACTGGAATGAAGACGGTCTGCTTGTGGCGCAATCGATTCGCGAAGTCCGGCTTGCAGGGCATCGAGAAGGTTGCGCCGCGCGGCGGACGGCCGTCCGATGTCCGCGTGTCGCGCGCCGATGGTTTGGGGACCGCTTCGGAAACTCGCGGAAAAAAAACCCGCCGCCCCCGCGCGGTGCTCGATAACGTGCGAACATCATGAGACACGACACCAGCAGCGACGTATCGCAAATGCCGGATTCAGAATCCCCGGCCAATATGCGGTGATTTTGGCGCACC
>JAJDEG010000363.1 GCA_029259895.1 Planctomycetota bacterium | reverse complement strand
GCAAAAGAAGTCGATTCGCGAAAGTATCGGGAATAGTCAAGAAGAACTAGAAGCCCTGCCCGAAAAGCAAAAGCTCGTCACGACCATCGTCCGCGCCATGTTCGGCACGCCCGACGAGCCGGTGGTGCTGTCGGCGACGGGCCTCGACATCAAGAAAATCCGCCTGGCGGCCGGCCCGGTCACGGCCGACGAATCGGGCAGAACCGGCGGACTCTACCGTGTCCATTGCGTTCACTGCCACGGCGTCACGGGCAACGGAGCAGGCCCGACGGCCGAATTCCTCAACCCCTACCCGCGCGATTTCCGCCACGGCAACTTCAAGTTCAAGTCGACCGGCATCGGCGAGAAGCCAACCGACGACGATCTCCGCCGCGTCCTCAACCAGGGCATCAACGGCACGGCGATGCCGTCGTTCAAACTGCTTCCCGCGGCCGAGGTCGACGCGCTGGTCGAATACGTGAAGTATCTGACCATCCGCGGTGAAGTGGAGAACGCGCTGCTGGCCGATTTCGAGACGATAAAGGGACTGTTCGATGCGGCTAAGCAAGGCGGCGACGCGGCAGACGAATTTCGGGCCTATGTCATGGACGACATTCTCGCCGGCGAGGCGACGGGCGGTGGAATGGCCAAATGGAATCGCGCCAACGAGCGGATCGTCGAAGTCGTGCCGCGTCCCGAAGTATCGCCCGAAGAGTCCATCCTCAAGGGTCGCGAGATTTTTTACGGAGTCGGCGGCTGCGTCCAATGCCACGGCGATTCGGCGATGGGCGACGGGCAAATCTACTACGTAAACGACATCGAAGCGACCCGTAGTGAACCGATCAAGCCACTGGTCAACCCGTCGCTGCCGATGCAGGCGCTGCGACCGCGGAACCTGCGATACACGGTCATTCGCGGACCCGACCGCGATATCGACGTGTACCGCCGACTCCGCAACGGCATCGACGCGGTCGGCATGCCGGCCCCGACAATTCCGCCGGAGCAGGTTTGGCACCTCGTCGACTACGTCAAGAGTCTGCCGTACGAGTTCAACGAAGCCGCATCGTCGCAAGTCGAAAACAAACGGGCCAATTAGGCCACGCAAAACGAGTCCAAGCGAATAACGCGCGATCGACGACATCGCGCCGCCGAGGAGCATCATGGGCAAGGCGAAGATTTGGAGTATTCTTTTTCTGATGGTGCCCGTCCTGGGCGTGGGGCTGTTCATGGCTGCCCCGGCGCTGCGGATGTGGCTGCCGACGGACGTGTCGGAACACGGCCACACGATCGACCACCTGTTCGTGTTCATAATGTATCTGACGGGCGCGGTATTCGTCGCCACGGAGTTGGCTCTCGTTTGGTATTTGTGGAAGTACGACGCCAATAGCAATACCCAGCCGGCCAAGTTCACGCACGGCAGCCACAGCCTCGAAGTCGTGTGGACGATCCTCCCGGCGGCGACGCTGCTGTTCATTGCGATCTACCAAATCAACGCTTGGGCCGACCAGAAGCTCGCACGCCGCGCACCGATGGCCTCCGTCGGCCCCGACGGCCAGGCCGGCACTGCGGACGACGTGCCCAAGGCTCCGCTGGCCGAAGTGACCGGCCGACAGTTCGAGTGGCGCATCCGCTATCCCGGCCCCGACGGCATTCTGCACACCCGCGACGATCTGACGGACGTCAACGATCTGCACATACCCGTCGACGAGGAAATCGTGCTCGTCATCAAGAGCGAAGACGTGCTGCACAGCTTCTTCCTGCCCAATTTCCGCGTCAAGCAGGACGTCGTGCCTGGCATGAGGCAGAAGGTGTGGTTCAAGGCCGTCAAGGGAAGCGAAGGCCGCAGCTACGACCTCGTGTGCGCGGAGTTGTGCGGCTGGGGCCACTACAAGATGAAAGGCCGCATCACCGTCGACACGCAGTCCGACTATCGGGCGTGGCTCGACAAACTGTCCTTCGAGCAACACCGCACGTCCGAACCGCCGCCGCCCACCGACGAAGAATAAGTGCGCCCGGCAACGTGCCGCGAGAAATCGCCAGACCCAAATCACGTAAGACAAAGCGAACAACCCGGCGAACGCAAGAATCCGCTTCGCCGACAGCGATCCGAAACGAGTAACGCGATATGAGCAGTCACGCCATTGGCGATCACGGACACGGCCACGCGGCGCACGGAGCCGACGGTCACGCCGACCACGGTCACGCCACTAGCTTCATCAGCAAGTACGTCTTCTCGAAAGATCACAAGATCATCGGGATTCAGTTCTTGTTCTCCACGCTATTGTGGTTCATCGTTGGCGGCCTGCTCGCGTTGGGCATCCGCTGGCAATTGGCTTACCCCTGGTCGAAACTGCCGATCTTGGGCGATATGCTCTTCTCCGGCGAGGCCGGGCAAATGTCGCCCGAGTTCTACACCGCGCTGTTCACCATGCACGCCACGGTGATGATCTTTCTGGTCATCATCCCGATTCTCGCCGGCGCGTTCGGCAACTTCTTGATCCCGCTGATGATCGGCGCAGACGACATGGCGTTTCCAACGCTCAACATGCTCAGCTACTGGTTCATGTGGCCGGCCTTCGTTTGTTTTGGCATGACCTTCGTCAGCGCAGGACACGGCGCGGCAGCCGGCTGGACCAGTTATCCGCCGCTGTCGGTCATCGAATCCGCCGCCCCCGGCAGCCACATGGCGCAAACGTGGTGGTTGCTCGGCGTCACGATGGTCGGCATTTCGTCCATGCTCGGCTCCGTCAATTACATGACCACGATCATCCAGATGCGCGCCCCCGGCATGACGATGTTTCGTCTGCCGATGACGATCTGGGCGATGTTCATTACCGCCATCCTGCAAGCCTTCGCACTCCCCGTGCTCACCGCGGCCGGTTTCATGCAATTGACCGACCGACTTTGGGACACCGGTTTCTTCGTGGCCGAGGCCGCGACGGCCAACAACGCGGCCGAGATGAGCGGCGGCGGACAACCGCTGCTCTGGCAGCACTTGTTCTGGTTCTACTCGCACCCGGCCGTGTACATCATGATTCTGCCGGCGATGGGCATGGTCAGCGACATCTTGGCCTGCTTCGCACGCAAGCCGCTGTTCGGCTACAAGCCGATGGTGTATTCGATTTCCGGCATTGCCGGTTTGGGCTTCATCGTGTGGGGCCACCACATGTTCGTCTCCGGCATGAATCCCGTCCTCGGCGTGACATTCATGCTCGCCACGATGATGATTGCCCTGCCCAGCGCCATTAAGGTCTTCAACTGGCTGGGGACGATCTGGGGCGGCAAGATTCAGTTCACCACGCCGATGCTGTTCGCCCTTTCGTTCGTGTCGATGTTCATCATCGGCGGCCTCTCCGGTATCTTCATGGCCGCCACGCCCGTCGATATCTTCATCCACGATACCTACTTTATCGTCGCCCATTTCCATTACGTCCTGTTCAGCGGGACCGCAATGGCCGTGATGGGCGCGATCTACTTTTGGTTCCCGAAAATGTTCGGCCGCATGATGAACGACGGCTGGGGCAAGGTTCACTTCTTCTTCACGTTCGTGTTTCTCAACGGCACGTTCTACCCCATGCACTTGCTCGGCATGGTCGGCTTTCCGCGCCGGTTGGCCGATCCGTATCACTACGAAACGTTCGCCCACCTATTGCCGATGAACCAGTTCATGACATGGTGCGCGATCGGCATGGTCAGCACGCAGATTATCTTCGCCGTCAACTTTTTCTACAGCATGTTCTACGGCCCCAAAGCCGGCCGCAATCCGTGGCACGCCAATGGTCTCGAATGGTGCGCCCCCAGTCCGCCGGGCCACGGTAATTTCGATTTCCAACCGATCGTTCATCGCGGGCCATACGAGTACGGCTCGCCGGAAACGGACGAAGATTATTACCCGCAGTGGGAACCGCCCAAGAACGGCAACGACGAAGGAAGTGTCAGCACGCCGCACTAGCTTGCCGGCGCTTTGCATCACTGGCTTCGTCCAAGGACGCTGAAACCTTGAGCCGTTGAACCTTGCTTGAACCTTGATACTTGAATCTTGAATCTTGAAACTTGAAACTTAAGCGCTAGCCGTATCGCATGTCGCCGCTAACTCCATCCTCGTCGCCCATCAGCCCTTGGCCGCATCGCCTGGCCTTGGCGGTGGCGTGCGCGACATTTCCGCTGATCTTCGTCGGCGGACTCGTGACGAGCTACGATGCCGGCATGGCTGTGCCCGATTGGCCGAACACTTACGGCTACAACCTGTTTCTCTATCCCTGGGAAACGTGGTTCTTCGGTCCTTGGGATTTGTTCATCGAACACGGCCACCGCTTGCTCGGCGCTTTCGTCGGCCTGTTGTCGATCGCCCTGGTCATTGCCACGTGGCGCGGTGATTCGCGCGTTTGGCTTAGGCGGCTTGCGGTGATCGCGCTGGTGGCCGTATGCCTTCAAGGTCTGCTCGGCGGGCTGCGAGTCAACCTCGACGAGGTGAAACTCGCCAAGATACACGGCTGCTTCGGCCCGGCGTTTTTCGCGCTCGCCGTGGCGTTGGCCGCGATGACGTCGCGGCGATGGCGCGAGGCGAGCCCGGTTGCGTTCGATGGCGCGGTGAAACTGCGCCGCATGGCAATCGTCACGGCGGCGCTGGCGTACCTGCAACTGGTCGTCGGTGCCCACCTGCGGCACGTGACGCCCAACATGTCCGGTGCGGCGTTTCGCGCTGCGTTGTTCTTTCACCTGTTCGTCGCGGCGGCGCTGGTCGTTCATGCCGCGACGCTGCTCGTCCGTGCAAGATCCGCATCGCGGGCGACTGGCAGCCGCTCCCGCGCTTCGATCGTTCTCATGCTGCTCGTCGGTTTTCAGGTCGCCCTTGGCGGCGCGACGTGGGTCGTCAAATACGGCTGGCCGGCGTGGTTCGTCGATACGTCGCTATCGGCGTGGTACACGATTCAAGAAGGCAGCTTGTTGCAAGCGACAATCGCCACGGCCCACGTCGCCACGGGTTCGCTGATCATTGCTGCTGCGGTCCTCGTCGCGTTATGGTCGTTCCGGCACGTCGATGCGAAGGCTGGTGCGAAGGCCGCTGCGAATCGCGCAGCCATGCCGGGCCTGTTCGCCGGTCTGATCTTTCCGGCGACGGCAATCACGGAGGGCGTTCGATGAGCACCTCCACCGTTTTTTGCGACAGCCCCGTTCGCGCCACCGGATTCGCCCGCGCGGCAGACTATTTGGAGCTGACCAAACCGCGCATCGCCGTGTTGGAGTTGGCGTGCGTCGCGGTGGCGGCATTCTTCGCCGGTCCGCCGACGTTGGGTGTACTGGCCGCGACGCTCGTCGGCGTCGGTCTCGTGGCCGCCAGCGCCAGCGCGCTCAACCAATGGATCGAGCGCCACACCGACGCCTTGATGCCCCGCACCGCCGAGCGGCCCTTGCCACGCGCGAGCCTTTCGCCGCGCGAAGTCGTATGGTTCGGCGTTGCTTCGCTCGCCGTTGGGCTGACGTTGCTCGTCGCCGCCGTAAACGTCGCAACCGCCGTCGTCTCGCTCATCACGTGGGCGTTGTACGTTTGCGTCTACACGCCGCTCAAACGCCGCAGCGTCGCCAACACGATGGTCGGCGCGGTCGCGGGCGCGATGCCTGTGTTGATCGGCTGGACCTGCCTCGGCAAGCCGCTCGATCTCGAAGCGGCCGCGCTGTTCGTCGTCGTCTTCCTCTGGCAATTCCCGCACTTCATGGCGATCGCCTGGATTTACCGCCGCGATTACGCCGCCGCGGACTTAAAGATGCTCCCGGTGGTCGACCCCAGCGGTCGTCGCGCCGGCGCTCAGGCGGTGCTCGCTGCGCTGGCCATCGTGCCGGTGAGTTTGATTCCTGCATGGCACTTGATCGAGCCGGTATATTTCGCCGGGGCACTGGTCCTCGGCGTCGGCCAGTTGGCCTGCTCCGTGGCGTTCCTGCTCCGTCGCAATGACACCAGCGCCCGCCGTCTGCTCCGCGCATCGCTCGTTTATTTGCCAGCGCTGCTGTTATTGCTGCTGCTCGTTCCGATCATCTAACATCCGCCGGGCGAAACCTAACGCCTCGAGCCTAACGCCTCAAGCCTAAACATGTCCACCACCGAACACGCGCCGCCCATCGTGCTCGAATACCACCCCGGCTTGCCGCTCTCGCGTGGCAAGACGATCATGTGGTTGTTTCTATCGACGGAGATCATGTTTTTCGCCGCGCTGATCGGCGTCTATATCGTGATCCGGTTCGGCGCATTCACCTGGCCCAAGCCGCACGACGTCCACCTCAGCGAACCGATCGGCGCGTTCAACACGTTCGTGCTGATCTGCTCCAGCGTGACGATCGTGCTGGCGTTTGAAATGGCCAAGGCGAATCAGTCGGCGCTGGCCAAGATTTGGCTCGGCCTGACGCTGCTACTCGGCGGCGTGTTTCTCGGTGTGAAGGGGTACGAATATCAAGCCAAGTTTGCCCACGGCATCTATCCCTCGGCCTCGCCGCGTAGCCAACTCTACGAGCGTGCCGATCTGAAATATGCCGCCGCGGTGCGCATGCGCCTCACCGATATTCGCGCCGATCTCGAAAAGTTGCCCGAGCGTACCGAGGAACAGGAAAAGCGCCTGACGACGTGCAACGTGCTGCTCAACCAATTCGTCCGCCCGCTCGAAAAGAAGGCCGTCATGGCCGACACGGCCGCCGAGCGTCAAGCCGCGCTCGACAGCCTCGCCTACGGCGTGTTTCATACCGAACCGCATCACGGCGGCGACGAACCGAGCGTCGAGAAGACGAAGCTCGCCGCCGAAGAAGATCGGCTCAAGGCGCTCATCGTCTCGTCCAGCGCCGAGCGCGAAGCCATCGGCAAGCAGCTTGCGACGACCGAAGACGCCGAAGCGAAGGGCAAACTTCAGGCGGAGTACGATACGCTCGGCCGCGCCGTTGACAGCGAGATCCCCAAGATGATCGAGTTGCTGCCGCAACTCAAAAATGGCCTGATGAGCGACGACAACGAAAACGCCCATTGGCTCAAACTGCCGCTGATGATCCCCAGCGGCAACATGTGGGCCAGCACGTACTTCCTGCTGACCGGTTTCCACGCGATTCACGTCATCGTCGGCCTGATTGCGTTCGCGCTGATGCTCCCCATGACCTTCACGGCCAAGAACGCCGGAATCCTGGAGAACATCGGACTATACTGGCACTTCGTCGACTTGGTGTGGATATTTTTGTTTCCGTTGCTGTATCTGTTCTGAAATTCGAAAGAGAGTATCCAGGAGACACGAGTTTCAAACGCCGTAAGCCGCATCCTCCTGACTCCTGAATACTCTGCTTGGCAACCAATCGCCCACACGCCCAGCGCGTCGTCCAACGAACATTCCTCGCGTCCGCCGAGAATCCCCATGACCGACCAACATTCCACCGCCCACGGGAACACCGCCCACGCCGATCACGAGCACCACGGCGGCTTGGGGCTGTACATTTACGTATTCTTCGCGCTCTGCGTCCTCACCGGCGCGTCGTTCTTCACCTACTCGGCCGCCTGGCCGTTCAAGGGCGAAAACCAGCAGTGGGTCGGCTGGACGTTCATGATGGCCGTTTCCTGCACGAAGGCGATGCTGGTCATTATGTTCTTCATGCACGTGAAGTACGAAAAGAGTTGGAAGTATGTCCTCACGGTTCCCACGGCCATGATGGCGGTGTTTTTGGTGCTGATGCTGATTCCGGACGTCGGTATGCGGACGGAACACTATGACGAAGTACGCAAGCGAAATGCCGCCATCGATCCCCACGCCGACCGCGACGACGCCGACCACGACCACGCTGGCGAACGCCCCGGCCATTAAAGCCCCCGCCATCGACGTCGACGGCGTGAGCCACCGCTACGGCGATCGGCTCGCCCTCGACGGCGTACCGCTTTCCGTGGCCGAGGGCGAGATCTTCGCGCTCGTCGGTCCCAACGGCGGCGGCAAGTCCACGCTCTTTCGCCTCCTCTCGACGCTCGCGCCGCTTCAGTCGGGCAATGCCAGCGTGCTCGGCTTCGACTTGCGCGGCGAAGCGATGGCGATTCGTCGCCACATCGGCGTGGCGTTCCAAGCCGCCAGCCTCGACCGCAAGCTCACCGTCCGCGAGAACCTGCGGCACCAAGGCCGGCTTTATGGCTTGAGCGGTCGCATGCTGGCCGGCCGCGTCGACGAAGTCCTCGCGCGGCTAGGCGTTGTCGATCGCGCCGGCGACCTGGTTGAGACGCTCTCCGGCGGGCTCAAGCGGCGCGTGGAACTTGCCAAGGCGCTGCTCCACCGGCCTCGGCTATTGCTGCTCGACGAACCGTCGACCGCGCTCGACCCGGCCGCCCGCGCCGACGTTTGGCGCTATTTGACGGAAGTTCGCCGCGACGAGGGCGTGACCGTCGCGCTGACCACGCATCTGCTGGACGAGGCCGACAAAGCCGACCGCATCGCGATTCTCGATCGCGGTCGGCTCGTTGCCCTCGATACGCCGGACAGTTTGAAAGCCACGGTCGGCGGCGATTCGATCACCATTGAAACCACCGATGCGTCGCGGTTGGCGGCGGATATCACCGAACGATTTTCCCTGCCCACCCAAGTACTCGACGGGAACGTGCGGCTCGAACAGGCCGACGGCCACCAGTGGATCGCCCGGCTCGTCGAGGCGTTCCCCGGCCGCGTGTCGGCGATTCGCGTCGGCAAACCGACTCTTGAAGACGTATTCATCGACCGCTGCGGCCGTCGCTTCGGCGACGACGAAGCACCCGCCGTTCAAACCGAAGCTCGTCGGAAGTAAATCATGGCCACGGCATACGACACGACGAACTCGACGATCGCCCCCCGCCCCATGCTCGCCGCGTGGACGCTGTGCGAGCGCGAGTTGGTGCGGTTCTTTCGGCAGCGGCAGCGCGTGTTCGGCGCGATCGCTCAACCGATTATCTTTTGGGTGTTGTTCGGCGCGGGCCTCGGCGGCACGTTTCGCCTCGACGCGACGACTAGCGACACTGCGGCGACAGGCGGCCCGACGTTCCGCGAGTATTTCTTTCCCGGCACGCTGGCGCTGATCCTGCTTTTCACGGCCATATTCGCCACGATCTCGATCATCGAAGACCGCCGCGAGGGTTTTTTGCAATCCGTTCTCGTGGCGCCGCTTCCCCGCTGGGCGATGGTGCTGGGCAAGATCCTCGGCGGCACGTTGATTGCGCTCGTGCAAGGCTTGATTTTCCTCGTCCTCGCGCTAACGTTGCAGATAGAACTGACGGCCGCGGCGATCGCGGCCAGCGTCGGCGTGATGTTCCTCGTCGCTTGGGCGCTCACTTCGCTCGGATTCGTTCTGGCGTGGCGGCTCGATTCGACGCAAGGATTTCACGCCGTAATGAGCGTGCTGCTCATGCCGATGTGGCTGCTCTCCGGCGCGTTCTTTCCCACGCCGACGGGCGAAGGCGTCGTCGAACGCGGCGTGGCGTTGTTGATGACAGTCAATCCACTCACCTACGGCGTGGCGGCGCTGCGGCGCGTGCTGGTGGCCGATGCGGCGGCGCTGCCGGCCGACTTGCCGTCGCTTGCGGTGAGCCTGGGCGTGACGATATTGTTTGCCGCGGTCATGTTTGCGATTGCCTGCCGCATGGCGGGCCGGCGGACGACGGGAGATTATCTATGAACGGCGTGTTGGTCAAAATTTGGGTAACCGTGCTGCTCGTCGCCGTCGGCGGATACGGCACGTACACGGCGCTGCGGTTGGGTGGCTATTTCGCGCCCGAAGCGAAGCCGCCGGAAGAATCGCCGCGGGTCGTCGTACTCGAAGCCGGCACGAAGTTGCTGCCCGAACTGACCGACGTCAAGCTGATCGAACGCAGCGGCGCGAACTTTCGCTGGTCGCAGCTCGAAGGGCAGCCGTGGGTGGCCAATGTGTTCTTCACCACGTGTACGAAGGAATGCACGCTGGTCATGCACCAAATTCGCGGCCTGCAAGAACAACTGCCAGACGTGCGGTTCGTCAGCATCACATGCGATCCGGAACGCGACACGCTCGAAGCACTGCGCACATCCGCCGACAATCTTCGGGCCGATCCGTCGCGTTGGTTCTTCGTAACCGGCGACATGCGCGACATCCGCCGTGCAACCGAAGTGATGTTCGGATTTCCGACGAAGCGCATAGATCACTCGCCGTATTTGGTGCTGATGGACGCGGAAGGACGGTTTGTCGAGATGTTCAACGGCTTGTCCTACCAGGGCATGCGCGAGCTAGCGGCGAAGATCGAGCAGTTGCAATCCGGCGGAGATTCGACGACCGATGCCGCTGAGCGCAAGGGAGATGAAAGCACGGCGGACGACGGCACGCCCGGCGGCGGTACTCCAGACAATGACGACGCCGGCAGCGCGACCAAGACGGCGACCAAGACGGCAACCGACGAGTCGATCTCGGCGGAGGCTAAAAAGTAGATGCTCTTTCCGCTCGATCTCGGGCTGCTCGCCGACGTCCATCCGCTGGCCACGGTCAACGCGCTGCTCAACGGCCTCGCGACGGTGCTGCTCGTCGTGGGCTTCGTGCTCATCAAGTGCCGCCGCGAGGACGCCCATCGCCGCGTAATGCTCGCCGCGTTTGGCGTGTCGGTCGTTTTCTTGATCTGCTATTTGGCCTATCACGTCTGGCCCGTGGGAGCGAAGGCGACGCCGTTTTCGGGCAGCGGGGCGGTTAAGACCGCGTACTACGCAGTGCTGGTGTCCCACATTATCTTGGCCGCCGCGGTGCCGGTGCTGGCGATCCGCACGATCTACCTGGGCCTTCGCGACCGCCGTGCGGCCCATCGCCGCTGGGCGCGATGGACGTTTCCGATCTGGCTATATGTGTCCGTCACCGGCGTGGCGATCTACCTGATGCTGTATCATCTCTACCCCGCACCGGCGTAACGTCGTATACTGCCCATAGCTGTGCTAATCGAAAGAAAGTGAAGTCCGCGGATGCCGACGAAACGGGAAACACGATCGAGGGTTTGGCGATGTTTCATCGCCGTTGCCGCGCTAGCGGT
>JAJDEG010000362.1 GCA_029259895.1 Planctomycetota bacterium | reverse complement strand
ACATAATCCGTCGGGCTGAGCGACGCTTGCGACGTGTTGCCGTACGCACCGAGATTGACGAAGCCGCCGTTGGGCATCGGTTCGTTTGTCGGCGCATCAACGCCGCTGCCGCGGTCGATAGCCGGACTTTGCGCGGCATCTGGCGAGAACGACTCGGTTTCCGCGCGATAGCTGCCGACGAGCGACTGAACGTGAAAGTTGTCGTCGTCCCCGTTGTTGCCGCCGAGTACGTTGTCCGGACCGTCGAAATCGACGAACAGCGGATCGCTGCCCAGCGAATTCTGATCGACGAACGCGGCGAATCGCCAGTCGTCGAGCGTCGCCCGCCCTCCCTGCCAATAGCCGACACTGGCCGCACCGGTCGCCCGCAGCAGGTTGTAGTCGCTCGTAAAGCCCTGCTGGCTGGCGGCGTCAATGTAAACGCCAAATCCGGCCTCGGTCCAAACGATGTTATTGCGGAGGTGAACGCCCTTCGCGCCGCCCGTAGCGCGGATGCCATCGGCCGCCGGCTCGTAGATTGTGTTGTTGACGATCTCGTACGCCAGCGGCGGCGAACCCATGATCCGCACCGCCGCCGTCGTGTGGTCGTAAAACAGATTGTTCGCAATCGTGAACGTGCCGATGCCTGCTTGAGCGAACAGACCGTATTGGTTGGAGTAGATCGTGTTCCCCGAAAGCGTGATCGGAGTCACAACGGCCCGCACGCCGTCGAGCAGATTGTCGTATACGCGGCTGCCCGTGAGCGAGCCGCGATGCAGATCGACGCCGCGCTGGTTGCCGTGAATCTCGCTGTTTGAAATCGTCGCCGGCGCGCTGCGGCCGGCGATGATGCCCGTCGAGTCGTTGTCGTACACCAGCGCTGAGTCGACCGTGATCTGCCCGGCGACGTCGATGCCAAACTGATTGTCGTGAATGTCGAGATTCGTCCACTGCCCGACCGTGACGAACCCGTCCTGACGAATGCCGATCAAGTCGTTGTCGAAAAACGACCCGCCGGTGATGTTGAGCGTCGCGACGTTGTCGGCGTAGAGTCCGTTGCGACTGCCGCTGCTCGAAACATTGTCGAGCGAACCGCCGGCGCCGCCGACGAGGTAAATTCCGTCGAACTGCGTGACGTTCTCGATGGTGACGTCGGACAGCGTCGCAAACGAACTGCCGCCCTCCACGCGGACGCCATACTGGTTACTGCCTTGAATCCGCAAGTTCTCGGCGACAAGCCCCGTACTGCCGCTGGTCAGATGCAGCCCGTGTCGCCCACCAACGAGCGTAAAACCCCGAATTTGCATCAGGTCGGCGTCGTCGAGCCAAACGAGTGTTTGGTTGACGTTATTCGTCACAGCCGGACGCAGCGTCGCCGTCCCCGTCGCTTCCTCCGGCGGGCCGGCCAACGTGAATCCCCGATCCAGACCCAGCCCGCGGTCGGTCAGTCCCGCCAGACTGATTGAGTCGAACAGCGAGTACAGGCCGGGATCGACTTCCAGCGTCGCACCCGACGTGAGTTCGTAAACCCGCAGCACGTTCACCGGATTCGGCTTCGGCGCGTCCGGCCGCTTGCCCGTGTTGCGGTTCGATCCGGCCGCCGTCGTGTAGTCGTGCGCGGGATCGAATACTCCGTCGCCCGACGTGTTGACGTAATACGCGCTGCCATCCTCGGGCACGCTGAACGGCTCCGTCGAGCGGTCGAACGCCGCCGCGTTGCCGACCAGCGACACGTGAATCCGCAATCCGTGCGTGTCGTAATCAATTCCGTTGTCGGTGAACGGGATCCAAATGTACTCGCCATCGTCGGCCGTTGCTGGCGCGATGTTCGCCAGCAGCGTCGGTCCGTCGGGTCCGTCCTGGTACAAATCGATCCGCACGCTCGCTTCGCTGTCGTTGTTGAAGGAGTCCCACAGAATCCGCCGCGGCCGGTCGCGCTCCCAGTCGGTGTACAGGTCCGGGAATCGCAACGCCAAATGGGGCGCGGCCCAAGCGGCATTCTCTTGCGTCGTGTTTCCATAAGCGCCTTGATCCGGCCACACCGTTTCGTCAGCAACGTAGACGAACGCATGATCGAGCATCCCGTCGTTGGTCGCCCCGGTGATGCGGTCCGTCTCGAAGCGGAAACGAATCGACCGCGTCAACGACGGCAGCACCAGACGGTCGCCCACGAGTTCCCAGCGATCGTTCACATTCGTGGCTTGGACCGTGATCGGCGTGCCAATCGGCATACTCGCGCCGTCGAGCAGCGTTAGCACCAGCCGCGTCGTGTCGGCGGTGGTCTCGTTGGCCGTCCGCAAACGACCGCCGAATGTCACGGCCAGATCGCGGCTGTCGAGCGCGGACGCGGAGAATCCGGCGGCGAGAAGGTCGATTGTCTGCTGTGCGAATCCTTGTTGATCAACGCCAGCGACGAAGCTGGCAGGACCGAAAAACGCAGCGACGCTCCCCACGCCCGCCACGGCGCTCGTGTTGGTCGACCAACCGACCAGCCCGGCGTCGAAATCGCCATTGACCAGCAGGTTGTTCGCACTCGCCGGCAACCCCAAGTCGACCAGCGGATCGCCGGCGTCGATCGTCGGGCTGCTCCGCCGCTGTCCGGCCAGCAGATCGAACACGCGCAGATCGCCCTCGGCGACGTTGACGAACCGCGGCTCGCTCCATGCCGGATTGACGACGGTCGTACCGATCGAGTGCAGATCGTAGCGGGCGACGTCGGCCTGCCAGTCGAGCAGGTCGGCAAACGCCCGCGTCCAAAACACGATCTTGCCAGTCCCCGAGGCGTGCAGGTCGTTGTAGTCGCTGTAGAAGCCAGTGTGGGCGGCGTTGTCGACGCGGATGTCGTAACCTTGCTCGGCCCACAAGACGTTGTTGCGAATCTCCGCGCCCGTCGAAACATTGCCGACCAGAATGTTGTCTCCCGTGGCGGCGTGCATCGAGTTGTGAATGATCCGCACGTTCGCGTCGTTGAACAGCCGTATGCCCTCGTTCGTGTTGCCGTAAAAAAGATTGTGGGCGATCAACTGTCCCGGCCGCGCTCCTATACCAGTATCGTTGCCGGCAATGCGGTTGAATTGAACTGTGCCCGCGAAGTCGACGCCGGTCAGGTTGGTTTCGATCGAGTTGGCGAGCGCAAGGTCCGCGTCAGGTCCGAGCAGGCCACTTCCGGTTACGCCGGTGAGATTGTCGCGGATGCGCTGCAACTGCATGCGGCCGGTCAGGTTGACGCCGGTGAGATTGTCGAATATCTCGTTCGCGCCGCTGCCTGGTGCGAATCCGAGCGCCTCGGCGGCATTGCCGACCGTGCTAAACACGCCGGTCGTGTTGTCGTAGATGCGGTTGCCTCTCAGCGCGGCCGCGGCTTGATAGTAAACGCCGATTGAAGCATTGAAAATGGAGTTGCCGACGATGTCGAGCGTGCCTGCATAGTTCGGATTGACGGCCAGCGCGACGACCGCCGACGAAATGCGGTTGCCTTCGACGATTCCGCTAACGTTGTCGGAAAGATCGACGCCCCGCATCGCGCCGTGAATTCGATTGTCGCGCAGTGTAAGGTTCGTCACCGCGCCGGCGAGCGAATCGATGTCGACGCCAATGCTCGCCACATCAATCGTGTTGTGCGCGATCCAGGCGTCGTCGGTCGATCCAGTGAGCCGCAGCCCCAGCCCGCCCGCGCCGAGGCGATTGTGAACTACCTGCACGTTGTTGCCGCCGCTAACCAGCACGCCGAAGTCGGCGCGGCCAGCATTGTCGCTCAGCAGCACGTCGTCGCTGTTAGTGACTTGAATCGACGCAGCGTCGAGCATCCGCAGCGCGGAAGCGTCGGCCGAAGTGATCGAAATGGCGCCGGACACTCTGCTCGTCCGATCGGGATTGCCCTGGATGAGCACCCCGGCGTCGGCAGCCGAAATCGTCACTGCCCCGCCGTAGACGCCGTTGTCGACGAGGATCATGTCACCCGCACCGAGGTCGTACGTGGACAGAATGCTCTGGATGCTTGCCTTCGGGGCGTCTGGCGAAAGTCCGCTGTTCGCGTTGTCGCCAGGCGCGGTCGTGTAAAAGTCATCAATCCGCGAGGCATCGTTGACGTAGTACAGATTGCCCACCGACGCTTCGTTGGCGCGGAGGTAAATCTGCGGCGTGCCGGACGAAGCGTCGCTCCAAACGGCCACGACGCCGCCCGAGGCGTTGGCGGCCAGTGCGACGTTCGACGGCGTCGCATACCGCGGATGTATGCCGCGAGCGCTTGCCTCGCCGGGAAGCTGCTCGACAAAGCTGCTGCCGGTCCAACGCCGCGCGTAGATCGCCGTCGTATTGCCGTCGATTCCTGCGACGCGATTATCCGTCCAGGCAAGGTGCAGCGAACTGCCGGCAGCCAGTCGCGGCCGCGTCGCGCTGCCATTGCTTAGCGACACGCCGCCAGAAACATTCGCGCCGATCCCAGCTGCTTGCCAGCCGGCCTGATGCCGCACGGCGTAAATCTCCGTGCTACCGGCGACATCCTGCTCCCAGGCAACGAACAGCGCCCCGCCAAAGTAAGCCGCCGTCGGTCGCCGACTCTCGCCGACCGTGTTGCTGATTCCGCCGCCGGATGCCGAGGTGGAGAGTCCATTCCAAGTCGTTCCGGAGTATTGCCGCGCATAGATTTGCGTCGTCGCGGCGACCGTTTGCGTCCACACGGCGGCAACGTTCGTGCCGTCGGTCACCAGCGCCAAGTCGCTAACGTCGGCGGCCGAGTCCGAAATGCCGTCGCCGCTGGCCGCGCCGGTTCCCAACGCCGGCCAACTCACGCCATTGAACCGCCGCACGAACGCATTAGCCGCCGCGCTGGCGTCGTCGATGTAGCCGACGACGACGCCGGCCGCCGTATTGACGAGTTGCGCACGATCCGCGGCCGCGCTCTGGCTAATGCCGCCGCCAATGGCCGACGCACCGAGCGACACCCAGCCGCCGAGGCCGCCACTGGCCGTCGGGTCGAAGCGCTTGGCAAAGATGTCCGAGTTCGTGCCGTTGGCCGCAAATTCCGTCCAAGCCACGACCGGTTGCCCATCCGCGCCGATGGCGATGCTAGGGCGTCGAGAATTGTTCGTCGTGTCGCTCACGCCGCCGCCGTGCCCGCTGCCAGCCAACTCCGTCCATCCGAGCGCGTTGTGCCGGGCGAC
>JAJDEG010000361.1 GCA_029259895.1 Planctomycetota bacterium | reverse complement strand
GCGCTACACCATCGCCGGCGGATCGCGGTTGGGCTTGGTGCCGCATCGCGACGGGCTGGTCGCCCGCTTCTGTTTGGATTTTGACGACCACGATGATGACGGCGGAAACGTGCATCTGGCCGATGCCGTGGACCGATTCCTAGGTGCCGAAGCGATCAGGTTCACCAGCAAGGGCGGCAAGGGCCTACATTGCCTGTACGCCTTGGCGGAACCGGCGGCGGTCGACGCGTTCGTCGCGTGGGCCAAGACCTGGGGGTTCAACCGGCGCGGCGACATCGAATGCTTTCCCAAATCGGTGAAGCGGTCGCAGATCTGGCTGCCCAACGAACCGAACGAACAGGGCGGCGACACCTATCGCGGCGGCACGCCCGAATCGTGCGTCGTGGCCGCGCTGCCCGCCGCGCCGTCGAACCGGCTCAACAAGGTCAGTTTGGATTTCCTGCGGGGGTTCGTCGCCCCCGGCTATCGAAACGAAGCGCTCAACAAGGCGGCGTACCACTGCGCCAAGCAGCGGTTGAGTGAATCGGAAGCGCGGCGGCTGTGCCTTCGCGGCGCAGAATTATGCGGTCTTTTGGCCGAAGAACCTGAGCAGACGCAGACGACATTCGTGAGCGGCTATCACGCCGGCAGCGAGGAAGTTCGTGCCCGCCAGCCAAAGGTCACAGACGACCGCACCGCCGCGCCCGATTTGCTTCGCGGCCTGGGCTGCACCGACTTCGCCAATGCCCAGCGGTTGGTGCGCCGCCACGGCAACAGCATTCGCCACTGCTACGAATTCAACCAGTGGTTGGCGTGGACCGGCACGCACTGGTCGTTCGACCCGGCCGTCGCGGAACGTCTGGCCAAGGACACCGTGCTCAGCATCTATGAGGAAGTCGGCAAGCATGCCGATGCCAAAGAGCGTGAGACGCTGCACCGCCACGCCGTCACGTCGGAACAGGTTTCACGGATCGCCGCCATGTTGTCGCTGGCCCGCAGCGAACCGGGCATCGCCATTCGACCCGACGATATGGACCGCGATGCGTGGTTGCTCAACTGCACAAACGGCACCGTGAATTTGGTCACCGGGGAATTGCAGCCGCATCGCCAGGGCGATCTCATCACGCGGTGCCTGAACTTCGCCTTCGACGCCTCCGTCGAATGCCCGCACTGGGAGTCGTTCCTGCACCGCATCATGGACGGCAACGAAGACTTGATCGGTTTCGTGCGACGGGCCGTTGGCTACACGCTCACCGGCTCGACCAGCGAGCGCTGCATGTTCATCCTGCATGGCGGCGGCAAGAACGGGAAGACCGTGTTCCTGGAAGGCATGCGGCTGTTGCTGGGCGACGGCTATACGGCGCGGACGCCGACGCAGACTTTGCTGGCCAAGCGCGGCGACACGATCCCCAACGACGTGGCCCGCCTGCGCGGCGTGCGCCTGGTAACGGCCAGCGAGACGGGCGACGGCAATAAGCTGGACGAAGCGCTGGTCAAGGACATCACCGGCGGCGACCGCATTGTGGCCCGCTTCATGCGGGGCGAATGGTTCGAGTTCACGCCGCACTTCAAGATTTACCTGTCCACGAACTACCGGCCACGCATCACTGGAACCGACGACGCAATCTGGGATCGCCTGCGGCTGGTGCCGTTTCTGATTCGCATTCCTGAAGACGAACGCCGGCCGATGGAGACGATGCTGGCGGAATTCGTGGACGAACTGCCGGGCATCCTGAACTGGGCGGTTCGCGGCTGCTTGGAATGGCAGCGTACCGGCATGGGTGAACCGCCCGAAGTGCGCATGGCCACGGCCGACTATCGCGACGACATGGACGTGTTGGGCGAGTTCCTGTCCGATTGCTGCGTGCTCTGTCGCGACGCGCGCGTTTCCAGCCGCGACCTGTACGACGAATACAAACGGTGGGCCACAGACGCCGGCGAACGCCCGCTGTCGCATCGCCGCTTTTCGCTGTGGATGGAGCATCGCGGCGCGCAATCGAACTTCCAAAAGCAGCACACCCGCGAGGGCAAAGTGTGGCAGGGCCTGGGCTTGGCGTTCGCGATGGCGGCGCAGCCACCCAGTGGGTGGGACACGAAGTGTGACGCTTCTGATTTCTGATGCGTCACAAGCGTCACGGAATCACGAATTTGAACCCGGCGCGATCCGTCACATCCGTCACGGCGGTCGGTCGGGGCCGGTTTGGTGACGGATGTGACGCTTTGAAGCGTCACTGGGGGTTAATCGCTCTAAGCTCAAAACATGAGTATGAAAGCGCATATAGCACTCATGTTCGTACTCAAAACTGCTTTCTGGGCCGTCATAGCTCAGGAAGCGTCACGAAGCGTCACTCCGTCACAGGGGCACTTTTGCCCGGGGCGGCGAGGTGAAAGAAGCGTCGGCCGTCTGCTGCTGCACCTGGTTCGGCAGGCTTGGTTCAGTCGGCATACTCGCTTACGTCTTTCGACTTCTTTTTGACTTCGGTAATCGCGTCGTCGATTGCCTTGGTCCAGGTCTTGTGGTCCTGGTCGGCTAGATCGACATTGCATGTCGGTAGATCGGATTTGAAAAATCTGTAAGACGGCTTGTCACCCGTCAGATCGACGATCACAACGCCCGATTCTTTGCCAGAGACTTCGACATCGCCGACAACCACCTTGGACTCGATGACCTTTTGGGACTCCGGGTCGCGCTTCGATTCGAGCGTCAGCGGCAGTTCAAACTTGCCCAGGGAATAGACATTTTTGAACTTCGTTACTGCGCCGTCCGACTGGATATCGCCTCCAACACCGGAGGGCTTGCAATCCGTTTTCCCCGTTCGGAAGAGAACCAGGAACGTGAACTGCGGATCGCCGTCGATCTCCTTGGTCACCCCGAAGCAGATCCTGGGCTTGTTACCCTGTCCCACTAGACACGCGCCGATGTGGCCCGCGACCTTATCGCCCATCGTGAAGACGAAGGAATCCGTTGACTGGTAGCTCGGTGTGGGCTCGTCCGCGTGGAGTGTGCCGGCGAAACAGACGACCGCAAGCACGGGAACGAAGACAGGTCGCATAGCTTCAATCCTTACGAGATGAGCCATTGGTGCCGAGCTTGGTGATAGGCAGCCGATTCCCATAAGTTACATGGTAAATGTCCGTTAGGCGCTTGTCACGTCGTTTTCGGCACGTTCGCTTTTTTTTCCGCCTCGCGTTCAACGTGGCGACGAGCCATAGGGCGTCCCGCGCCGGCTGGTCGTAGGTACTCCGAAAAAAACCGTCTTTCCAAAATGGCCGCGGGAACAGGCTCGCTGTTAGGGACAGTTTGTTGCGCTTGTCCGAATTCGAACACGAAGCTGCTCAACGGTTAACCAGGGGCGCACTCGGTGAAGCATGCGATGGCAGTTGGAGCAGACCAAAGCCAAATCGCCCGCCCGTGTGACCTGCCCTGGCTCGTATTCCGAGACCGGCACGGTGTGATGGCACTCGATGAACCCCTGGCCGATGGCCCCATACATCTTGCCGAAATCGAAGTCGCAAACCTCGCAAGCAAGTAATCCGCGCTCGACCGCACGTAGTTTGACCCGCTGCACGAGCGATGAGTTCCTCTCGCGGTATCGATGCATTCGGTAGAGGACTTGACCCTCGTGAAACGATTCCTCGCCATCGTCACTGGGAGGTTGGCTCTCGATGGGTGCTTCATCCAGGCCTACGGTGATCGCGTGGGCAATTCGGCGAAGCTCCTCGCGGTTACCCACGAAGTCGTTCCAAACCTGTTCTTCGGCTTTTCCGCCTCGCGATAGCCCCGCACCGCCGTAGTCTGGGTCGAAACGTAGGAAGTTACTGAGTTTCATGTATACGCCGTTGCCATTACGAAACCGCTCGGCGTCCGGCCGGTGTGAATGAATGGGCAACCGATTAAGCGTCTGGCTTAGTTTCACGATTTCGGGGTGCGTTTGACTCAATTCGTTAGGCCGGTGACGAAAGAATAGCTCGAGTGCCAGGATCAGCTCATCACGGCTCCACGGCGGATTGCGTTCATTGGCCATCGCGACGTTCTTTCGATTGAACTGAAAAGGATGGGGCGTAAATGATTGCCGCACCGGCTTCTGGGTCTCTTTCCCGCCGGGCCGAGCGTCTCTGCCGCCGGGTGGCCGGCCCCGACCTCGCCGGTGCGCCCATATATATAGTCTGCCAATCGTCCCTGGCCCACGACTTCGGCCGCGCCGCCGGCTGCGAAGCCTACACGACGCCCAGCCTGGACCTGTACCTAGCCGACCACATCTCCAGCTACCGTGGCCGTGGGCCATGCATGGTCATCAACGACCTGGCTCTCCGTGAAGACAACACCAACGACTTCGGCTACTGGTTCAGCGCCCTGGTGCTGCACGAAATGGCCCACATCCTCGAGCGTCCGGCGCTGTTCGCCGACCGCACCGGCGTCGATGCCAACAAGATCAAGTTCGAGGCACTGTGCGTCGCCGACGCGACCGACGAACCGGAACCGCCGGTGAAGGCCACCGCGACGCCACGCTACCTTGGCCACGAAGCGCCGTTCATCCGTATCGTGCTGCACCTGTGCCACCGCGCCGCCAGGGCCGGTCGCCGCATCGCGCCGTCGGCCGTGTTCAACTGCCGGCAGTACGGCCTTTCGCGCCCGGAGCGCTACGCCGCCGCCCTGGCGGACGAACCCCGCCGATTCGCCAACCGATTGTTTCGCGACATTCTGGCGGCCGAGCCGCCCTCCGCCTTCACGAATCTCTGGCACGACGACGTCCGTCGCTGCCAGGAAAGTTCTCCTTCTCTCGGAGCGTCCACATGACGTCAGTTTCGTTCTTTGACCGGGTCTTGGGTCTACAGCACAAAAAAACTCAGCAGACGGTCGCCAGCTACCGCGAACTGGTCGCGTGTATCGCAAAGGGCGATGAGCCAGACGCGGACAAGGTCGACGGCCTACTGGTCAGCGTAGGAAAGTCGGTCGACGACTTGAAGGCCGATGTCGAACGCTACAAGCACCGCTTCGCGCTCATGGCGTTAGTAAACTCGATGCCCAAGCTGGAAGCCGAGCGCCGCGACATCGACAACCAGATCGCCGCCGCCGACCGCGCCCTTGAGGCCGCCGAAAAGCAGCACGAAGATTCGACCGCGCCGCTCTACGCCACTCGGCACGAACTCAGTCGCGCCCTGTCCGACGCCAGCAGCGCCGCCGCCGAATTGGTGACGTCGTGCGATGACGCCGACCTGCGGCGCGAGATGGCCGACCTCGACGCCGACGCCCGCCGTCTTCACGAGCAACGGCGAAAAGCAAACGACCGTGCGACGTACATGGAAGAGAAGGCCCGCACGGAGTCCGAGCGCGCCGAGCGCGAACTGTCGCCCGAAAGCACTGAAGGCCGCCGTGACGTTGCGGGACGCTACCGCAAGGAAGCCGAAGACGCACGCGCCCTGGTCAAGCGATTGGACAAGGCCACGGCCGACGTGACAAAACGCCGCGAGCAAGTCGAGCATCGGATGAGGTTGGCGTAGACGAATGCGGCGGCTTCGGCCGGTCGGGCGTTACGCCCTGTCGGCCGACCGGACGAGGATGGGCGTCCGCGTAGCGATCTTTGGCAATTTGGCTGTCGACAATGCCGCCGGGGCTGGCGACCCCGGCGCCTGTGGACTTCCTCGGTCGCAACCGGGCTGCGACTTGGCGGCGGATGGCAGTAATATCTGCTGGGCGAACCTCGCCGTGAAACACGCCGCTGTGCCACAAAAAAACGGGGCTTTTCTCAGATTGTTCGCCGTATCCCGTGTTGCCGTCTAGGCTTTGTCGGAAAGCGCCAACCCATTGCTAACCAACCGGATACGACGATCACCGCAACAACCCGATAGGCCGGGAAAAACGCGGTTTCGTGCATTCGGTGCCAGCGGCTTCGTCGCCCGTCTTTGCTTTTTCCGACAACGCCTAGTACAGTAACCCAATCGGAGGATCATTCGATTTGAATGCCTCCAAACCGCGTTACGGGATGAGTTGCCCCTTGTAGGCACTCAGTGAGGTGACCACCGCGCTTCCTGATAGGAGCCACAACCGTGTCGAAAGCAACATCGCGACGCCTGCGCGCTCATTCACGATCTGCATCCAAAATTCGGCGTATCGCGAGACGAACGCACACCTGGCGTGCTCCGCGACTGGAGCAGCTGGAAGACCGGCTGGTGCTGGCCTGTTCCGTTTGCGATTTCGGAGATGCGCCGCCCCCGTATTCCACGTTATTGGTCGGCGACGGAGCCCGGCATGAGGCGACGGGGCCAACGCTCGGCGCCGCGCGCGATGCGGAAATCGACGGCCAGCCGACCGCGGCTGCCGATGGCGACGGCGCGGACGACGATGGCGTGGCGTTTGGTACGCTGCGCGTCGGACAATGGAGCGCGGAGGTAACCGTCAACGTGCAAAACGCGCCCGACGGCGCGGAACTCGATGCCTGGATAGACTTCAACGGCGACGGCAACTGGGGCGGCGCCTGGGAGCGAATCGCCAGCGGCAAGGACGTGGTCGAGGGGGACAACACGATCCGCTTCGACATCCCGAGCACGGCGACGCAGATGCCGACGTACGCGCGGTTTCGGCTGAGTACGGCGGGCGTTGCGGGACCTTCAGGCAGCGCTGACGACGGGGAGGTTGAGGATTATCAAGTCACAATCGATCCGCCGGTCGTCGGTGGGGCGGCGTTTTCGCGTCGACTTGTTCATCTTGTTGATTTCAATTTGGGTACGGTGCGCTCCATCACGCCGATTGATCTCGACGGTGACCACGACCAGGATCTGATCGCGGTAGGTGATCGCGTCGTGTGGTATGAGAATGATGGCGACGCCAACTTCGCTGAGCATGAATTGTTTGCGGGCAATACTGGTACCGCAAATGTAGTAGCCGCGGACATCGATGACGACGGCGACGTGGATGTGTTCACAGCTCACCAACTTGGCGATCTTATTTGGCACGAAAACGATGGAAACCAGGTCTTTACTAGTACGGTACTTAACCCTGGATTCCAAGGACATTCTCATCTATTTGTGGCTGACATCGACGGCGACGGTGACCTGGACCTAACCGCTGGTTCGAGAGAATCCGTGGACTGGTACGAAAATGACGGTGAGGGCGGATTCGCAAAGCGCACAGTTTACGCCTCAGGAACGGATTTTCGGTGGAGCGGTGCCGGGAGCGTCGCGGATTTGGATCGCGATGGTGACCTGGATGTTGTCGCCGTTGTGGACAAAGACGAACTTGCTTGGTCGCAAAACGACGGCAACGAAAATTTCACGACCCGCGTCATTTCAACGCCGGATACATCTCTCCTCGACGTCTTGACTCTATCCGTCGTTGACTTGGAAGGAGACGGAGACCTCGACGTGCTGGCACCGGTAGATATTGGTGTGCAGCACATCTATTGGTGGGACAATGACGGTAGTGAAAATTTCACGGAGACGAACATTACGAGAGCAGGTTACTCGGATGACATGCACGTCATCGCCGCGGACTTGGATGGCGATGGGGACTACGATCTGGTGGCAAATGCGAAAGAGGATGATCCTGATGAAAGCGACCCTGCTCAACCTGTCCCCTCATGGTGGAGGAACAATGCCGACGGCAGTTTTACCAACCGGCCCATATCTGCAGGATTTACGGTATCAACCTCACTCGCCGTCGCCGATTTAGATGGAGATGGCGACCTCGATGTGATTGCGAACGATAACGCCGGCACCCGATCTATCTATTGGTACGAAAGCCTCGCGTTTGATCTCGGCGATGCCCCCGCGCCGTATCCCACACTCTTAGTCGACGACGGCGCGAGCCACGACGTTTCGGGACCAACGCTGGGAGCGTTACGCGACGGTGAAGTCAACGGCCAGCCATCGACGGCCGCCGACGGCGACGACGCCAACGGCGCGTCAGATGACGAAGACGGCGTGACGTTCAGCTCACTCCGCGTCGGTCAACTCGATGCGAGCGTTACGGTGAACGTCCAAAACGCGCCCGAGGGCGCGAGACTCGACGCCTGGATCGACCTGCTGGGCGACGGAGATTGGACAGGCAGCCAA
>JAJDEG010000037.1 GCA_029259895.1 Planctomycetota bacterium | reverse complement strand
GAGATCAACGGCCGCACCCTGACGTCTGGCCCCGAGGAAGGCCGCTCGACCGCGGAACTGTTGTTCGGCGTTTCGTATACGCTCACCGAACACATGGAACTCCGCGCAGGGTATCAATTCCCACTCTACCGTCCCAGCGATCTGGAAGAACGAATCGTGACCGGCGCGATCTGGCACTTCTAAGACACGCGCGGCACCGTGGCTGGGCGCCGTGGCTGGGCGGCGTGGCCGCAATGCGACGGAATCTAGAATAACGCCTCGATCGGCGTGCCCAACGCAAGGTGTTGCGGCCGACCCAGCGCGTCGACAATCCGGTCGTGCGGATCCAGGCCCAGCGCGCGATAGATCGTCGCCGCAATGTCTTCCGGCGTCGCCGCGTCGCGCACCGGGTAAGCCGCGTGCCGATCCGAAGCGCCATGCACCACACCGCCCTGAATTCCGCCGCCGGCCAGCAAGACCGTATAGCAGTGCGGCCAATGATCGCGTCCGGCCGGAGCCGCGCCGGCGCTGCTCGTCACCTGCCCCAGCCGCGGCGTGCGGCCAAACTCGCCCATCGCCACCACCAGCGTTTCGTCGAGCAGCCCCCGCTCCGCAAGATCGGCCAGCAGAGCGGAAAACGCCCGATCGAAGTACGGCAGCAGCGCCCGCCGCAGCAGCGGAAAATGATCGCGGTGCGTGTCCCAAGCCTGATCGAAACGCCGGCCCGATCCAATCGTCACCAGCCGCACGCCCGCCTCGATCAAGCGGCGAGCGAGTAGCGTGCATTGCCCCAGATGCGGCAGTCCGCCAAACTTTCGCGCCTCGACCGAGCGATCGACCCGATCCGGCAGTCCGTATCGCTCGCGCGTCTTCTCCGATTCGCCGCTAAGATCGAACGCCCGCCGAGCTTCCGGCGACGAAAGCAGATGAAACGCCTTGTCGTGGAACTGCTCCAACCGATCCGCGGCCGCCTGCTCGCCGATCGCCGCGCCGTCGTTGAGCCGCGCGAGCAATTCGCGACGCTGCTCGACCCGTTCGAGCGACACGCCACGCTGCAAGCCCAGGCCCGGCACTTTGTATCTCGGCGCACTGGGATCGCCGGCCACCATCGGATCGTAACCGGCACCGAGAAACCCAGCCCGCTGGCCCGGCAGATCGAAGCCGTTGTTCGACATCACGTCGGGCAGATGCACAAAAGCCGGCAGCGGCCGATCGATCGGACGCAATTTGCTAACGACCGCGCCGAACGGCGGAAAGTTATCCGGCTCGTCCCGCACGATCAAACCGCCACCCACCGCCGGCGAGCGACCGGTAAGTGCGTAATACGCCCCGGCGTTGTGATCGACGATCCCGTGATGCACCGAGCGGACCAACGCGGTCCGGTGCAACTCCTTGGCCAACATCGGCAAGTGTTCGCAAACGTGGACGCCGGGAATCGACGAACCGATCGGCTTGAAGTCGCCGCGCACTTCGGCCGGCGCATCCGGCTTCATGTCCCACATGTCCTGATGAGCCGGGCCGCCTTCCATGAACAGCAAGATGCAAGACTTCGCCCGCGGAGCCTTCCGGCCGCCACCTTTATCACTCCCGTTATCGCCCGCCCGCTCGGCATCGGCCCGCAGCAGCCGCGGCAACGTCACGCCCAATGCGCCAAGTAAACCGGCGCGGAGCATGTCGCGCCGAGTCGGGTCGATACTCGTCAATGCGAACGGCGGCGTATCGCCAAACGACATGGCACGATTCCAAGCGGCGGTCGGTTTGCGTTGTACTTATCTCATCTTACGATGCCGATCAGCCGGCCGCCACACTCGATGCCGGCCACCCGTCGCACGCTCTAACCAAGCGCCACCGTCACCGTCTTCCACTCCGTATAAGCATCCAACCCCCGTTCTCCCAACTCGCGCCCGTGGCCAGACATCTTATAGCCGCCAAACGGTGCCGCGGCGTCGAACACGTCATAGCAGTTTACCCACACCGTGCCAGCCTTCAGCGCGCCGGCCAGTTTGTGAGCCTTCCCCACGTCCCGCGTCCAAACCGCCGCCGCCAGGCCGAAAAACGTGTTGTTCGACCGCTCGATGATCTCGTCCGTGTCCTTGAACTTCAGCACGCTCAGCACCGGCCCAAAAATTTCCTCGCGGGCGATCTTCATCTCGTCCTCCACGCCGGTGAACAACGTCGGCTCGATGTAATAGCCCTGCTCGCCCCACCGCTTGCCGCCGGTCACCATCTTGGCCCCTTCGTTCTGGCCGATGCTGATGTACTTGAGAATCTTGTCGAACTGCGCCTTGTCGACCTGTGGGCCTTGCTCGGTGGTCGGATCGAGCGGATCGCCAAGCTTGCGCGATGTGTTCATCGAAGCGATGCGATCGACGAACTCGTCGTGAATCTTCTCCTCCACGAACAACCGGCTCCCCGCACAACAACATTGGCCCTGATTGAAGTACAGCGCGAAATGCGCCCCGGCCGCCGCGGCGTCGAGGTCGCTATCGGCGAACACAATGTTCGGACTCTTGCCGCCCAGCTCGAACGACAATCGTTTGAGCGACTGCGAGGCGTCGCGCATGATCGTCTGCGCCGTGATGTGCTCGCCCGTAAAAGCCACCTTGTCGACGCCGGGATGCTTGACGATCGACGCACCGGCCGTTGGACCATAGCCCGGCACAACGTTGATCACGCCGTCCGGTATGCCGGCCTTCTGCGCCAGCCGAGCCAATCGCAAACAAGTCAGCGGCGTCTGCTCCGCCGGCTTCATCACAATCGTGCAACCAGCCGCCAACGCCGGCCCCCACTTCCACGCCGCCATCAGGATCGGAAAGTTCCACGGAATGATCTGCCCCACCACGCCGACCGGCTCGCGCCGCGTGTAAGTGAAAAAGTTGCCGCGAATCGGGATCGTTTGCCCGTGCAGCTTGTCGGCCCAACCGGCGTAGTACCGAATGCAATCGATCGCCAGCGGCAGATCGGCCGCCCGCGCGTCGCGGACCGGCTTGCCGTTGTCGAGCGATTCAAGCGCCGCCAACTCGTCGATCTCCTGCTCCATCAGGTCGGCCAGCTTCATCATCAGCGCCCCACGGTCGCGGGCGTCTATCTTCGACCACGGCCCGCGTTCCAATGCCTCGCGCGCGGCATGAACCGCCTTGTCGACGTCCTCGGCGTCCCCCTCGGCGACTTGGGCGATCACTTCCTCGGTCGCCGGGTGAATCGTATCGAAAGTCTTCCCGCTGGCGGCCGGAATCCACTGGCCGCCGATGAAACATTGCGTCTGACGAATCTGCGGTCGGGCGACTTTCGGTTCCGGTGCGACGGTAGCCATGAGAAACCTCCTTGGCGAAGCGAGCCACGTCAGAAGCCCGCGACGGCGATGGATGGAATGCGTGAAACCACCTGAATTCTACCGATTTCGCCGCCTCAAGTCGATCAAAGCCCGACAAGTCCTAGTCGGCGTCGTCGGCGCGCGTCAAACCACGCAATTCACAACCCCAAAACCAAGCCATTCTCTAAAGTGCCCGCAGTCGACTTATTGAACAAACGCCTGGGGGCCCCCAATCCTGTTCGGCGCGCTGATTGTAGGCGGTTGGTTTCGGGGCGTCAAAGCTGGGTAGCGTGGATGGGCGGCGGCTTTTTTTGGCGGGGCGGCTCGATGAGCGGCGCGTTGGGT
>JAJDEG010000360.1 GCA_029259895.1 Planctomycetota bacterium | reverse complement strand
CTATGAGTCGACCGGACAACGCCGCTCGGGTGGTCATCACCGGCATGGGATTGGTTTCGCCGTTGGGCAACTCGCCTGGCGCGGTGTGGGACGCTCTGGCAAGTGGGCGTAGCGGCGTCGAACGGCTGTCGTCGCTGCCGGTTGCCAACCTAACGACGTCGTTTGCCGGCGAGGCACGTCAGTTTAGCGGTGAGATCGGCGACTTCGGCCCGCTGGATAAGGATCGGCAGAAGCAAATCCGCAAGGCGCTAAAGCTGATGTGCCGCGAGACGCAAATCGGCGTTGCGGCCGCGCAGCTTGCGCTTTCCGACGCGGGACTGCCCGGAGCGGCGTACGATCCGGAGCGGATTGGCGTGGTGTTCGGATCCGACTACATGATGACGCTGCCGGATGAATTCTCGACCGGCGTTGCCCAATGCACCGTAGGCGGGAAGTTCGACTTTACGCGGTGGGGCAACGAAGGGATGTCGCAGCTTGCGCCGCTTTGGCTGCTGAAGTACTTGCCCAACATGCCGGCGAGTCACGTGGCGATCTTTAACGATCTGCGCGGACCGAGCAATTCGCACACGCTCCGCGAGGCTTCGTCGAATCTCGCGATTGGCGAGGCCGTTGCGATCATTCAACGGGGCGCGGCCGACGCGATCGTGGCCGGCGCGACCGGGACGCGCGTTCATCCTCTGCGAAGTTTGCACGTCATGCTCCAAGAGCAAATCGCCGACGGCGATGGCGACCCGGCCAAGGCCAGCCGACCGTTCGATCTAAACCGCAAGGGCATGGTGATCGGCGAAGGGGCCGGTGCGTTGATGTTGGAACGGCTGGAAACGGCACAGGCGCGCGGCGCGACGATCCATGCCGAAATCGTCGGATATGGCTCGTCGTTCGTGGCGACGCGGAATATGGTCGGACGCTGCGATCGAGCGCTGGCCAACGTGATGCGCTCCACGCTCCGCAGCGCCGGTATGTCGGCGGCGGACGTCGGGCACATCCATGCTCATGGCCTTGGCACGCGGACGAGCGACCAGCAGGAAGCCGCGGCAATCGGTGAAATCTTCGGGGAGCTCGCCGAACGCGTGCCCGTCGTGGCGGCCAAGAGCTACTTCGGCAACCTTGGGGCGGGCAGCGGCACGGTTGAATTGATCGCCAGCGTGTTGGCCATGAACGAGGGCAAGCTGTTCCGCACGCTCAACTACGAAACGCCCGACCCCGAATGCGAGATCCACATCGTGCGCGATGAAGAAACGCCGGCGGGATCGAGTTTCTTGAATATCAACGTCACGCCTCAGGGGCAGGCCGGGGCGATTCTAGTGCGCAAGTTTGTCGCGTGACGCCTGCTTGTTTGAGTGGAGAGGTAGTCGTCGACCGCGACGGCGAGTCCTTCGTGGCAAGGTGCGCCACCTCACGCGCGTGCTGCAATGAGGTACACTCTGGGGATGGCCCTTCCGTGCCGCGCCGCGCATTCATCCGCTGAATCGCACGGTGCCGAATCGTGCGGTGCGATCGGCTTTCCCGTCATATTCGATACGCGGCGTGTCGCCAGCGCGCTTATCCGATAGAATCCTCTCCACCCGCACACTGCCCGAGCAGCGAGGAACTACGATGGAAACGTCCGTTGAAACCGGTGTCGTGTCTCTTTCCGACGACCAGAAGAAAACGATCCACCGCGCGGCCAGCGAGTTGTTTGCGGCCGCGGTGTTGAATCTGCCCGCTAAGCTGTCCAATCGCGATCTGGCCGGGGCCGGCGGCGCGAACGTCGTTGGGTCGTTCGTGAGCGTGAAGCGGCAGGGCCGTTTGCGAAGCTGTTGCGGTTTCTTGGGCGAGGAATCGACCGTTGCCGATGCCATCGAAAAGGCGGCCGAGCGGACGGCGACCGACGATCAGCGGTTCCCGCGCATTTCGCCGCTCGAACTGCCGTATCTCGACCTCGAAGTATGGCTGCTGCATGGGCCGAAGCTAATCGAGGCCAAGGGGCACGATCGCGCCGCTGCCGTCGAGATCGGCAAGCATGGCGTGCAAGTTGCGCGCGGTGGCAATCGCGGGCTGCTGCTGCCTGGCGTGGCGACGGAAAGCAAGTTCACGCCGGAGCAGTTCTTGCAACAGGTGTGCATGAAGGCCGGTCTGCCGCCTTCGCTGTGGGTGGAGGACGAAACGCAGTTGTGGACATTCGAGGGTGTCGAGTTCGGCGGACCGATCGAAGCCGGCGCGGCGAAGGAAGGTGCGCTGACGCCCGGTGTGCCGTATCCGGGCGAGGTTCTCGATCGCATCGCGAAAGCTTGTGCCGACAACATCTTCTTGCTCTATCGCGGCGCTTCTGCCAGCTACGTACTCAACGGCTGTCCGGACGGCAACGTCGCGGGGCTGGCCCTGTTCATCAACGAGCCAGGCACGCAAGAGACGATGGAGGTCAGCAAGATGTCGATGCGGCCGCTGATGCCGATGCATTCTTCGCTGTTTATGCTCTGCCAGGGGGCGGCGGCGGCGCTGAAGCAACGCGCGAAGACGATGCACGGCCCGCAGGCGCTGAATCTGGCGATTGCGATCTTGTTCGATCCGTCGATGCACGGCACGGTGGCGGCGGCCGATCTTCGCGGTTTCGATCCGGCCCGCCGCGCTCTGCTGGTGGCGGAAGGTCAGAACAACGCGTGGCTGTACGATCCCGATAAGACGGCCGAACAACTTCTGGAAGACGCCGCCAAGGCCGCGAAGATCACGACGCCCGAAGCGGCCGGCGTATTCTCGCTGGGCGTGTGTTCGTCGGGCAAGCCATTGGCGGTCGTCCGCACAGTCGAACCGCAACCCGGTCCGACGATTCGCGCCGCCAATCAAGCCGGGCGGTTTTATCCGGCGGACAAGGACGAACTCAACGCGGCGCTCGACAAATTGCTCGAAGGCGAAGCGCCGGCGGCCGAGGCTTGGCCGGCCGTGATGTTGCCGCACGCGGGTTTGCAATATTCCGGCAAAGTGGCGGCGGATGCGCTGCGGCGCGTGAAGATACCGTCGACGGTGATCGTGCTGTGTCCGAAACACACGCCGCTGGGTGTGGAATGGGCCGTCGCGCCGAACGAAGAATGGGCTTTGCCGACGGGCAATGTGCCGAGCGATCCGGAGTTGGCGAAGCAACTTG
>JAJDEG010000359.1 GCA_029259895.1 Planctomycetota bacterium | reverse complement strand
GTCCGTCACCCGCCAAGCCGTGGGTTTGATCGGCTCGATCGCGATCTGCTTCGGCGCGGCGGGGCTCGGCTCTCTGGCGACGGCGGCGTCGGTTGGTGATTGGTATCAGGCGCTTGCCAAGCCCAGCTGGACACCTCCGAGCTGGCTCTTCGGTCCCGTGTGGACCGCGTTGTACTTTCTCATGGCCGTCGCCGCGTGGCTCGTTTGGCGACGCGAAGGAATGCATCAGGCACGAATACCGCTCGGTTGGTTTGGCGTGCAACTCGCACTCAACGTCGGATGGTCCGTCATCTTTTTTGGAATGCGGATGCCCGGCCTGGCGTTTGGCGAGATTCTCGTCCTCTGGCTGGCGATCGTTGTGGCCACCAGCGCATTTTGGAGGCGGTCCACGGTCGCCGCAATGCTCTTGGCACCCTATCTTGCCTGGACATCCTTCGCTGTGTTGTTGAATTACGCCATTTGGCGAATGAATGCCTGACGATTACGATTTCAACGCGCCGCCGTTGCGGAATCCGATGGAGTAATGGGTCAATGCCCGACTAGCCGGCTGCCGGCAGCCAACGCCGTTTTAACTGACTGCGTTTGATTTGCGTTAACTCGAACGTATATCGACGGTTCAAGGACCAGAAAGGGCTTGACTGGTAGCGACGTTGTTTCATACCGTGCGTCGGCCCTACACAACCACAATGCTCTTGCTTGCCCATGTCACTCCGTTGGCCGTTGCTTACGATGGGCGTCTTGTTGTTGACCTATGGTCCGTGCATTGGAGCGGCCGAAGAACCGACAGTCGCGATCGCCGCTTCGGATAGGGCGGTTCTTCGTTTGCCGCCCGTCGAGCCCTACGCTGCCCGTGAGGCTGAGGCGATGCTCGATTCCGAGGCGACGTCTGCACCGTCGCGTTTGGGCGGACGGATGGACGGCACGGCGCGTTCGCCATTGAAGCTGCAGCTCTTTTGGTCGCCAGCTCAGGACCTGTCGACGCAGCCGGGCGAGTTGACGATGAGTGGCGAATCGCTCGACCTCGCGGTGCCGTTGCGGATCGAGCCGGGCAGGGTATGGCTGGCGACCGCAGGCATTCACTCGCTGCGGCTGGGCAGTAACGGGCGGTTGCCCGATACCCTCGCGGAAATTCCCGACGAGCTATGGCGAGTCACGGCGGGCGTGATGCACTTCCGCGATCTCGACAACGGCTATCAGGTTGGCGGAATTCTCAACGTTGGCTCCGCGAGCGATGATCCCTTCGCCTCTTGGCGGGAAACGACGGCCAATGCAATCGGATTCGTGAACGTTCCTTATGGCGAACGCGACGGCTGGAGTTTTAGCCTGTTCTATTCGCCTACATCGCAATTGCCATTTCCCGTCCCGGGCATGGCTTACTTGTGGCGCCCGGACGAAACGATGTCCGCGCAGATTGGCATTCCCTTCTCCTTGGATTATCGACCAACGGCGGCGTTCAGCCTAGCGGTGTCCTATACGCCGCTGACGAACGTCAAACTGATCGCACGCCAAAAGCTGAGCGACGCCTGGAGCGTCTACGGCGGATACGCGATTACCAACGACACGTATTGGCTTGCCGACCGCGCCGACGACGACGAGCGATTCTATATCTTCGATCAACGACTCACGATGGGTCTGGAGCGAAGCCTCGCACTGGGCCTGCGCTTGGAGTTCACGGCCGCGTATGTCTTTGATCGGCAACTATTTCAAGCAGAAAGTTTCACCCGCGATCGACGCGACGAGATCGGCATCGATCCCGGAGTGTTGGGAATGGCGACGATTTCCTGGTCGCGCTAGCCGATGCGGCGATCATGATCGGCGTCGGCATCCCGCGGATTGCGCGGCGGCTGCGATCCCTGTCTAAACGCCCGCGTTCCGTGCATCCGCGGCACCTCGGCACGACACACAGCGCGACGTGGATTCTAACGAACAAATGGCCACGACATCCGCCAACGAAGAGACGCCCGCACGTGCAAAACGTGGGGCGTCGTGGGCGCGAACCGGGTTTCCGGCCACGTCGGGGTTTACGGCTTTTCGATTTGGCCAATGGATACTCCGGATCGAGATCGTCGGCCACGGCCAGGAGCACGTCGACCAAATCGTACGCGTCGACCATCCGCGAACGGCGGCCACCGTCGATGGCGTTCTGCACGGCGGCCGTCACTTTTGCGAATGGCATCGGCGGTTTGTTGCGTTGGGTTCATCGATGCATCCCCTATTTCTTGGTCGTGAATTTGCCGCGTTCCGTTTTGACGAACCGGGCGTCGGTGCCCTTGAGAATGAGCTCCCTGAGTATGGCGGAATACAAAGTCCGGTCCGGCGTGGCGCCGCCGGGGCTCGTCCACAACCCTTTCGTCGCCATCGCCTCGATCATCTCGCGGGTCGTCATCGGCTCGCCCGACTCGGCCAGCACTTTCGCGGCGGCGTCCAGCGCGCTCAACTTGCCGTCGGGCTTTGGCTTCTTGGTCCTGACCGGCGACCTGGCCGTTCCCTTGTGGGCGGGCTTCTTCGCAGCGGTCGTCTTCATGGTCTTCTTCGCGGGCATGGTCGTTCTCCCGTGCTTGGCGTTTCGCAGCACCGCCCGTCGAGACTCGGCGGATCAGCGGCGTTGCGACACGACACACAGAGCCATGCGGGCGGGAGGAGAGCAAGCGCGGTGGGCCGAGAATCGGCAGAATATTTTCGTCCAATCGCGACAAGTTTTGCTTAGCTCGAATATGCTCCGAATCCTGACCTTCGAGATTGGCTAGCCGTTCTCCGCCGGTTTCACCGGGAGCGTTGCCAGGCGTTTGAGTTGGTCGGAGATTTCCAGCAAGCTCGCGTTCACCTGGCGGAGTGTGGCGCGGCGGCCGGCGGTGACGAGGCAGACGCTGGCGATCGTTGCTAATCCTAAGGCCGCAACGCCCAGCGTGACGAAAAGGCCGAGCTTTCCCAAAAACGCCGTGAGGATGAGGTGCATTTGCTCCGGCGTGGGCTTTTCGTTCGCGACGGGAATCTGCACGCCCGATTCGACCATCGTCTTCGCGTGGGCGGGCATAAACAAGCCGAACAAGACAATCACCGCCAACACGATAAACGCCGCCACGAGCCACAGCGCAACGGTTACGAACGTCCAACGGCGAATGGAACGCCGGTCGGCATCGAGCACGCGCCAAGTAAGTTCGCGGTCGTCGGTCGCGCCGCGAAATTGCGTCGCGTCGAGCCGCAGCAAAGCGTCTTTCAATTCTTTATGGGTTGCCATACTTTGTCCTTTCGATAGCGTCGGGCGGTCAATGCGGCCGATCGTCGTCGAGCACGTTACGCAGGTTGGCCTTCGCATAAAACAGGCGCGAGCGAACCGTTCCCACGGAGCAGCCCACGACGCGGGCAATATCATCGTAGGACATGTCTTCGAGAAATCGCATTACGATTGACTCGCGTTGTACGTGCGGTAAGCCGTCGAGTGCCGCGTGGAGCCGCCGGGCATCGTCGGCGGTGAAGCCATCGTCGACGCTCGCTTCGGGAATCTCGGCAAGCTGGTCGATTTCCCATTGTTCGTCTCGTCTCGTGCGGCGCGAAACGTGCCGCATCGCACAGCGGCGAGCGATGGTATAGAGCCAAGTCGCAAACGCTCCGGCAGAATTAAGCCGCGAAATCGACCTCCACACCTCAAGCCACACCTCCTGGGCGACATCTTCGCCGTTGCCGCACATCTTCGTCAGAAAATACCGAATCCGCGGCGCATAGCTGGCAACGAGCTCGGCAAACGCCAATTCATCGCCTGCCTGGCAGCGGGCAACGAGAATCTCCTCGTAGAGCGGATCAGCAGGCTCCGGCATTCACGATGTCGCGGCTAAAGGTTCGATCGCCACCCTTCTAATTGAGAGTGGCAGTCGCGGCGACATAAGTTCAATCGTGGTCCGCGAAATCATCGGTTGCGCATGTGCCTATCGCCACGGCGGCGCCTTCCGTCACCCGTGGGCGCGTGACCTCAACCCATCGAACGTTGTTGCGACGTCGGCCGGACCGAAGGTCATCGACTTTGAGTTCGTCGAGACGTCAACGGAGGTCGTTCGACCAAGCATCGCTTCGCGAACGTGGGACTTCGTCCGCGTCGCCCGCCTTCCCGGTGGCGGTGAAAGCCGCGACATCTGGGGGCTCGGGCCGATCTGCATCAAACGCTGGTCACCGGACGTTTCGCCCGCCGAAGTCCGCCTCCGGTGCCGCATTTCGCGCGACGTGCCGGTCTGCAATCGGATGTGGTACGTGCCGTGGCTGCATTGGACAGTGGCCCCGTGGGTCGTCGGCGAACCGGCGACACACGAAGCGTGCAATCGGCTGTTGGCGAGGTTTCCGGGGCTGCGGGACTTGCATCCGGGGAATGTGGTCGCGGGGCGGCGCGGGGCGGTGGTGGTGGATTTTGGGGTGAGGGCGAGTGACGCCGCGGCAGCCGCGAAACTCCGTTTCCGGGGTCAAACTGGCCAAGACTCCACGTCAAGTCGACGTGGGAGACACTCTTCAGGACGGTGATTTCCGCCGGTCAAATGCCCTTCGCTAAGGCAGCGTGGTCATTCCCGGTCGTTTACCTACCTGCCGAATCTGGCCTGGCTTCCGTCATAGGTTGCCAAATCCTTTGAAAAAGCGTCTTTTCATAGTTTTCCCAGATTTTCGCCCGAATACCTGTCTCGAAAGCGCGCGTGCTCGCATTTATCCTTAATAGCTATGACCGATGAAGCGACGGAATCAGGAAAGCTCATTGAAAATGCGCTGGGCGGCGATCCGCAGGCGTTGGCGGACGTGTTTGCGCACTACCGGCCGCGCCTGAAGCGGATGATTCGCCTGCGTATGGACCGTCGGCTGAGTGGTCGCGTCGACGCTTCGGACGTGGTTCAGGAAGCGTACCTCGACCTGGCCCAGCGGCTAGCCGAGTTTGCGACGCATCGCGACTATCCGTTCTTCTTGTGGTTGCGTCTGATCACCGGCCAGCGGCTGGCCGAGGTGCATCGACGGCATTTAGGAACGGCGATGCGCAACGCCGACATGGAAGTGTCGATCTATCGGGGCGCGCTGCCGCAAGCGAGCACGATGTTCCTCGCTTCCCAGTTGCTCGGCCGGTTTACATCGGTAAGCGAAAAAGTCGCGAAGGCCGAAGTCCAGGTCAAGTTGCAGGAAGTGCTCAATTCGATGGACGCCACGGACCGCGAAATACTCGCGCTGAGGCACTTCGAGGAATTGAACAACAACGAGACGGCCCAGATCCTGGAGATTAGTGCAGCGGCGGCCAGCAAGCGTTATATTCGCGCCCTGCGACGGATGAAGGACGCGTTGTCGAGCTTTCCGGGCATCTTCGGTAACTAAGATCATTCAAGGTCGCGCTAGCGCGCGAATTCATCGAAATTCGGTAGACGGAGCAGGGGCAACACAGTTCAAAACGAGTTGCGAATGCCATAGTTGACAATTCGATCGCTCAAGGCACCGGACGTTTGCCAAATCGACCAGTGCATTCTGCGCGGATGTCGTACTAATCTGAAAGCAAGTCATGAACGACGTAAGCTCCGACCGCGACCCAATTGAGGTCTTGGCCGAAGAATTCATGGAGCGCAAGCGCCGCGGTGAAAACCCGACGATGCGCGAGTATGAAGAAAAGTATCCCGATCTGGCCGCCGACATCCGCGACCTGTTTCCGGCGCTTGTCGTCATCGAAGACTTCAAGCCCGTTTCCGAATCGGGCAACGGGTCGCTCGACGAAGGGCTCAAGGACACCGACGGGAAGCGGCTTCGTGAGTTGGGCGATTATCGCATTCTCCGCGAAGTCGGGCGGGGCGGCATGGGCGTGGTGTACGAGGCGGAACAAGTTTCGCTCGGTCGCCGCGTGGCGCTGAAAGTTCTTCCTCAACAGAGCCTGCTCAATGCCAAGCAGCGCTATCGCTTCGAGCGTGAGGCGCGGTCCGCGGCTCGCCTGCACCATACGAACATCGTACCGATCTTCGGCGTTGGCGAGCAGGACGGCTGGCACTACTATGTAATGCAATTCATCCAAGGGCTAGGTCTGGACGAAGTCCTGGAGGAATTGAAACGCCTTCGCGAAAGCGGAACGACGGGGGCTAATCCGACACAGCCGGGCGAGCTACGCGTGTCGCGAAAAGACGTTTCGGCGACAATGGTCGCCCATTCGCTGATGACGGGAAGCTTTGCGCACGCGGCCGCTGAAGACGAGCTTGGTCCGATGGCCCAGCGAACGTCACAGCCGGCCACGGCCGAAGGCACGATCGCGGCTACGGTCGCGCACTCAGCCAAGTCGGCGATGAAGGCTGCCGCGGACCCCGCAGCCGGTTCCTCGCCAAACACGCGATTCGATCCGACGGTTCAACTCGATTCGTCCAACGGAAGGTCCAAGGGCGCTAAGGGTCGCGACCGTTCCACGGCGAACAGCCGTCTTTCGGACACGTTTTCGCTGTCCGATTCGTTGTCGAGTTCATCGGCGTCGTTGCTAGGCGGCAGCGAGTCCGGCGAGCGCGGACGCCCCAAGAAATCTTATTGGCACAGCTTGTCCAACATCGGTATGCAAGTCGCCAGCGCGTTGCACTATGCGCACGATCAGGGCGTCCTGCACCGGGATATCAAGCCGTCGAACCTGTTGCTCGACACGCGTGGCACCGTATGGGTGACCGATTTCGGCCTAGCCAAGGCAGACGACCAACAAAACCTCACTCACACCGGCGACATTCTCGGGACGCTTCGGTACATGCCGCCTGAGGCTTTCGAGGGTAATAGCGACGCCCGCAGCGACGTGTATTCCCTCGGGCTGACGCTTTACGAACTAATCGCCTTGCAGCCGGCGTTTGACGAGTCGGAGCGCAACAAGCTCATCAAGCAGGTAACGACTGGCGAGCCGGCCCGACTGTCGCGTGTCCGTCCCGACGCGCCGAGGGATCTGGTCACGATCATTCATAAGGCAGTCGATCGCGAACCGAGCCGTCGCTATCAAACAGCATCCGAGTTAGCCGACGATCTAGATCGCTTTATCCACGACGAACCAATCCGTGCCAGACGACTTTCGCCCATCGAACGGGTCGTTCGATGGGCGCGGCATAATCGCGCGGTCGCGAGCTTGATTTCCGCCATCGCGATACTTTTGGTCGTGGCGGCCGTCGTGTCGAGCATCGCCGCGGCGCACCTCAATCGGTTGGCGGACGACCGACAGGATGCCCTGGATGTTGCGATGATAGAAGGTCAGGCGAAGCAAGTGGCGCTGGCGAGTGTCGTCGCCGAAAGCGCGGCTAAGCAGGCGGCATTGGTGAACGCCAAGCGAGCGGAAACAGAAGCCCAGAAATTGGCCGACGACAACCGACGCGGACTGGTTCGCTTCAATGCCTCGACGGGCGCCGAGTTGCTCGAACAAGGTGATCCGTTTAGCGCATTGCCGCGGTTGGCCGAAGCGCTGGCTCTCGAATCGGATCCAACGGAGGCGCATATCCATCGTGTCCAACTGGCGACGGCGCTCCGCAACGCGCCCAAACTGATCGGCAGCTGGCTGGTTCGTCCTGGCGCCGGCCGGGTTACGTTTAGTCCCGGCGGCGAGCGGTTGGCGGCCAGTAGTTCGCGGCTGGAAAGCTGGCTTCTCCGAGGTGACGTTCCCTGGCGCAGTTCGCCCGTGTATGTGTGGGATATCGCGACCGGCGCCGCCTTGCCGCCGTTATCGCATGATCGCTCGGTGCTTTCGATGGCCTTCAGCGCCGACGGCAAGCGGTTGGCGACGGCCGGACTTGACGAAGTTGTGCGCGTCTGGGACGCCCAAAGCGGTGAGCAGGCTGCATCGCTCGAACACACCAGCCCGTCCGTCGTGTTCGTAGCGTTCAGCCCGGACGGTACGCGATTGCTTACGGGCGGGAGTGTGTCGTCCGCTCAGACCGACCTACGTGCCCAGCTATGGGATTGGCAGAAGCGCGTTCGGCTCCATGAGTTTACGCATCCTTATAGCGTCGTTGCCGGGGCGTATAGTCGCGACGGCAAGCGCATCGCTATTGCCTCGGGATCTTCGATCCACCAGTGGGATGCAATCAATGGCGCCACCGCGGGACAGCCGCTGCGCGGATCGGGAAAGATCGTTAGCGTGGCGTTTTCTTCGGATGCCCAAAGAATCATCGGCACGGAGTTGGATGGCAATCTTCGCGTATGGGATGTCCATTCCGGCGAGCAACTCGTTCATCCCAATGCTCCGGACGCATTGTTTCGGTCGGTATCGCCCGATGGCGGCCGTGCGGCGTCGATCACACGGAAGGGAAACGCATTACAGATTTGGGATCTGGCGACTGGCGAACCGATAACCCGCCCGCTCGAGCACGACCTTGAAATCACCGACGTGCAATTCAGCGTGGACGGCCGGCTTGTCGTCTCGACGGGGCGCGATCGCGCCGCTCGCGTGTGGGTTGCCGACAGCGGCAGGCCATTGGCGGTGCTGCGGCATTCGGCGGGCGTCATGTCTGCCGCGTTTGCCGCCGATGGATGGACGGTGGCAACGCACGACGTCGAGGGCATGGTCCGACTGTGGGATTTGGCGGGACTGGAGCCAACGTTGCCGACGATGCGCCACGAAGCCTACGTCTATCACACGGTGTTCAGCTCGGACGGCCAAATCGTGGCAACCGCGAGCGCCGACGGCACCGCTCGCTTATGGGATGCGCGGACGGGTCATCCTCATGGCGCTCCGTTAATGCACGATGGACCGGTCGTTCACGTCGCGTTCAGCGCCGACGGACAAATCGTCGCCACGTCGAGCGACGACAAAACGACTCGGCTCTGGGACGTCGCCACCGGGCAGCCACACCTTGAAGCTCCACTACTCCACGAAGGCGGCGTCAATTTCGCCAGTTTCAGTCCGGATGGAAAATGGCTCGTCACGGCTTGCGACGACGGACGAGCCCGCGTTTGGGACGTCGGCAGCGGCGAAACGCGCGGCCAGGCGATCAAGCATCAAAGCGCGGTTCACCAGGCACGTTTCAGCCCGGACGGAAAGTGGATCGTCACGGCCGGCAACGATAAGAAAGCTCGCGTTTGGAACGCGGAAACGGGCCAACCGCGATCCGACGAAATATGGCACGCGGCGCCGGTTACCGTGGCGGCGTTTACCTCCGATGGAAAAGGCGTCGTAACGTCCTGCGCTGGAACGTCGCTTACTCCTCAGCAGGCGCGGCTGTGGGATGCGGCGACGGGACGCCCCTTGGGTCCGCCGCTGGCCCACGCCGATGGCGTGACCGACGCGGTTTCGACGGGCGCGGTATTGGCCAGCGACGACCAACCCGTTCGTGGCGTGGTTATTGCGACGGCGAGCAACGACTCTACGGCGCGCGTTTGGAATGCGGAAACCGGCGTGGCGATTACGCCGCCGCTTGTTCACGGCGATCATGTCGTTGCAGTCGCGTTGAGTCCCGACGGCCGTCGCGTCGCAACGGCCAGCCACGACGGCAAGGCGCGGGTCTTTGACGCGGCGACGGGAATCGCCATCGCACCGCCGCTGGAGCACCAGAATCTGTTGACCAGCGTCGCGTTTCATCCCAGCGGCGAACGACTAGCCGCGGCGACCGTCGACGGCCGTGTGCAAATCTGGGATCTAAGCGGAGACGACCGCGGCGTTGCCGATTGGCGGGCGGTGAGCCGGATATTGTCGGGAACGAGCGTCGAGGGGGCAGGCACCGCACTGCCGGCCACCGTCCAGTCGCTTCAATCCGCGTGGCAGAGCTTACCGCTATCGTTTCGAGACGATGTCGCGGCAAGTCCGGCGCAACATGCTGCGTGGCGCGATTCGATGGCGTCCGATGCCCGACGCTTGGCGCGGCGCAAACAAGCTCAAGCCGCCAAAGCCGAGGCCGTCGTTCATCAGGACGACGGCCGGTGGGAAGAATGCGTTGCGGCTTACCGGCGGGCCGTCGACCTTGCTCGCATCGACTACGACTACCCGCTGCTGTCCTCGATCGCTCGCACGTTGGGCACACCCTTGGCCGTTGGCGATGATCCGCAAAAACTGCTCGACAAACTGTCGGACGATGCGCCGCGCTACGTTTATCTATGGTACGACCGCGATCAGGTCCAGGCTCATCCGGAGAAAATCGGACTTGAACCATCGCGTCAAAACGTGCTTGGCATCAACGTTCGAAACGAGGCAGAGAACGGAGGAATCCGCGTCCTCGGTTTCTCGAACGACGGCGACGCCCAGGAGGGAGGCCTTCAGGTCTTGGACTTGATTACGCACGTCGACGGAACGCCGACCGCGAACCAGGGCCAATTGACAGCCGTTCTGCAACGGAAGGAACCGGGACAAACAGTTGCGGTGCGCGTCCGCAGGGGCGCGATCGTGGCCAACGTCAACGCGCCGGTCGTAGCCGGCAACATGGGTTGGCAGAATCGTTCTGGGCCGCGCGTCGCAACGAGTTTCCCGGCTGGCTTTCGGCCGCTTTATCTAGCGGCCTCGGACGCCGATTATTCATACGGCCTGGTCGGCGACAACAAGCCGACCTCTTATCGGGTGGGTGTGGACTACGACGACATGCGCTCTTTCGTCGAGACTTTGCCGGCCGATTATCGTCCGGCGTGGACGCACGTTGCCGGTGTCGGTGATCGACAGCGATGGTCCGCCATTTGGACGAAGGACGCAGATAACCGTGCTTGGCGGCAGGAGGAAGAGCTTGACTTGGCGACGCTCGCCGACCGCATGAGCGAATACCGCGCCGTTGGTCTGCGACCTACGGCCATCTGCGGATGTGCCTCGCTCGAAGGTAAGGCGCGATATGCGGCGACGTGGATCGAGGACGACAGTCAACACGAGGCGGTCGTTCACTTGGACGAAGCGCAGTTGCGCGCGCGAATCGCCGGCCTCGCCGAAAACTGGCGGCCCGACTGGATCGCCGCCTACCGCGAAGACGGGCGTCGATACTTCAACGCCGTTTTTGTTGAAGACTCGTCGATTACGCGCTGGCGACTCGATATCGACGTTCCGGCGTGGGCCAGACAGATTCACTTCGATCGAGCTTCGCACGACCGGCTTCTGTTGCAGGCCAGTTTCCTAGATGCCCCGCCGATGGCCGAAAGACCGTCGGCGATCGCGCAAGCGGCCGAGCGGGGGCGCGAATTGGCCCGCGTCGGTGATTGGCGACGAGCCAGCGAAGCGCTGTCACTAGCGTTTCAGCAGTCTCCCAACGAGCAACGCACCGCACGCGATCTGGCCGATGCTTACATCATGCTCGGTAAATGGAACGCCGCCGCCGGCATACTTTCGGAGTCGTTTCTGCGACGTCCGAAGCGTGGGGCGGAGGAAACGGCCGGGCCCGGCGTCGATCAGCCGACGAGCACCGACGAACTTGCCGACGACGACGTCGATGGCCGGCTCGGCGATGCCGCAATCGTCTTCGGTTGGTGGATTGCCGGTCCGTACGCGCACGAAGCCGAAGGGCCGTGGCCGCCCGGCACGGATGAGTCGTACTGGCGCGACACGTCGGCCGACGATGAGACGAACGTGGCGTCCACCATCCGTGCGCCGGAGCCGGAGGTCTGGCGGCGACTCAGTCCCGTTGCCAGCGAAAACGTTAACCTCGACCTGCGGTTTTCCGGAGCACCTGGCGTGTACTTCGCGCGGCAGCACATCTATGCGGCTCACGAACACGACGCCGTGTTGCAAACGGCCCGCGATCCGGCATTGCGGATGTACCTCAACGGCGAATTGATCCGCGAAGGCACGAAGCAAGTGCCCGGCCTGGCACCGCTCGTTCGCGTGACGCTGCGAACGGGGTGGAATGTCCTCGTGGCGCGGCTTGTCGTACCCCGACAGCACAACCTCGTCGCCCGATGGCAATCCGATTCGTCGGCCCTGGCGTCGCTGTACGAGACGCACAAACGGGACGAGGAGGCCTACGCCGAATGGACCAAGGCGATCGAAGTTACGGAGGACGACTACGCACCGCTAATGGCCCGCGGCCGCGTCGCCTTGCGGCTTGAACGATTCGCGGACGCGGCGGCAGACTTCGAGAAAGCGGCGGCGCTGCGGCCTTACGATCCGACGAGTCGATTTGAATTGGCCTGCACGTTCAGTGAGCAGTCGCGTGCGCTCGAGAGAAGCGATCCGAAAGAGGCCGATACGGATCGGCGACGAAAGGAACTTGAAGACCAGGCCCTCGATACGCTGCGTCAGGCCGTTGACGCGGGAATACACCGCGCATTTACCGCTGACTCGATTTTCGCCGAGGCGCGCTTGCAACTTCTCCACGACCGCCGTGAATTCCAGGAGCTTGTCCTTGAAATCGTCGACGTGGGCAACATTTCGGACGCAATTTATTACCGGTTCGGCGACCTTCCCGGCAGCAACGCCTATTGGGCGGCCGATCAGTCGATGCAGACGTTGCGCGATTTTGCTGGGGACGAGAGACTTGCATCGGTCCGGCCGCGGTTCCTCACGATCGATCAACGAGGCAGCGACCGGCGGTATTCCATGGCGGCCGTCAATGATGGCAAGCCGTTTCGCCTCGACTGGGACGTAGATTGGGCGACGATCGAGAAACGTCGCCGCGAGTTGCCGGAAGGCTTTCGCCCCACATCCGTGGACGCCTTTCGCCGTGGAAACGAACTTCGCTGGTCGGCCGTGTGGACGCGCGAGGAAGTTGCCACGCCGTGGCAAGTGCATATCGACATGGACCTCGCCGCGCTCGAACAAAAGATCGCCGAATTGGCCGGCGAGCAGTTTCGACCGACGCTCATCAACACCTATCACGACCTGGACGATCGCTTGCGATTTCTCGCCGTATGGGTCCAGGATGGCGGCACGAGCCAGACGCACCTGCGACTCGACGTCGATACCCTGCGGGCGAAATTGGACGCGCTCTCTGAAAACGTGCATCCCGCCTGGATCGAAGCCTACGTCGCCGACGGACAGCGTCGCTATGCGGCTATCTTCGTTGACGACGGGCGAACCGTCGACTGGAAGGTTTCGCTAGCCAAGCCGGTCACCGAAATCCATTCGCGGTTACTCGAGGTGAAGAGCGACGGCTTTTGGCCGGTGCAACAGACCGAGACGCTCGATCCGTCGAGTCCGCTGCCTTCTCTCAAGCGGGCCGAATTGCTCCAACAATTCCTTCGCGGCGACGATGCATTGGCCGAACTGAGCCGTGCGATCGAACGCTTGCCGGATCGACCCGAGCTCTCGATCGCCCGCGCCAAGCTACTGGCCAGGCAAGGAGAAATCGCCGAAGCCGACGCCAGTTACGCCGCCGCCATCCGGCTCACACCGGACGACGACGCGCTGCGCATCGAGCGGGGGAAAATGCTCGCGGAAGGCGACATGTCGGTCGTCGTGCCCGCCGGTTCGATGTGGAAATGGCTGCACCCCACCGACGGCGTCGATCCCGCCGCGCGCGAACCCGCCTTCCAGCGATCATTCTTCACGGCCGACTACGACGACTCCGAATGGCGAATGAGCCGCGATGGCGCAGGCGGAATGGGATATGGGGACCGTGTCGCCGTTAATATCGGCGCGCCGCCTGTCGGCCAGCGCTGGACGGCCTATTTTCGTCATCGATTCGTTACCGAACAGCCGCTTAAGGATCTCGTGCTTTCGTTGCAGCGCGATGACGGCATCATTGTGTACCTCGACGGTGTCGAAGTGGCCCGCGATAACATGCGGCCTGGGCCCGAAGCGTACGATCTGTTGGCCGACGAAAATATCACGACCGGCGAAGTCGAGCGGCGAACGGTGAACGTGTCGCTCGTGGATTCGCTTTCGTCGGGAACGCACGTGCTGGCAATATCGCTTCACAACCGCGCGCCAGGAAGCGGCGACTTGCGAATCGAGCACATCGAGCTGCGAGCGCGGCGCGGGGCGGCAAAAACGTACGACGTCGTTGATCCCGGACAACTCGCCGATCGCGGGCTTTATTATCAACAGCAGGGCGATCTGCGAAACGCCGAGGCCGACTACACCGCGGCGCTCGCCGCGCAGCCAGATACCGCCGAGGTGGCGTTGCGCCGCGCTCGGTTGTGGGTATCACAAAGCCGTTGGCGCGAGGCGATCGCCGATTTCGACGTTGCCGCGCGCGAACGGCCGGAGGACGCCGCATTGTTGGTCGAGCGGGCGTTGATTCACGGCCGGCTCGGCGCCCGCGCGGCGGCGTTGGCCGATCTGACCGCGGCCACGCGGCTGCGACCCGACGACGCGCAGTTTCGCCGGCAGCAGGGCCAGCTATACGCATTGCTCGACAGCAATGTCATCGTTTCGCCTGCGGCAAGCTGGAAGTGGTTACACCCGATCGACGGCGTCGATCCGGCGGATTCGGTGCCCGATTTTCATACATCGTTCGCACATGCCGACTTTGATGACTCGACATGGACGGTTGGCAGGAGTCAGCCGGGCATCGGCGGTGGCTTCGGCTATGGCAAGCCAAACGCCGTCGACATCGGCGAGCCTCCCGTGGGCAATCGCCGCACAGCCTACTTCCGGCACAAGTTCTCCACGGATGCCGCGTACGATGCCCTTCAGCTCAACTTGTTTTACGACGACGGCGTGATCATCTATTTGGACGGCGAGGAAGTGGTGCGCGAGAATGTGCGAGCAGGCGAAGATGCGTATCGCCTGATGGCGAGCTCGACGAGATCGGGACCGCGGCCGCTGGCGGTCGCGCTACCCATGTCGCTGCAGCCGGGCGAGCACGTGTTGGCGATTTCGCTGCACAATGTCGGCACGGACAGCAGCGACCTGGTGCTGGCCGGCGTCACGCTGCTCGGTTCGCGGACGGAGTCTGAGGAAACGTCGCTCGACGATCCCGAGGCGCTCGCGGCCCGCGCGGAGCAGTTCGTGCAACTCGGACAAATCGACAGGGCGCTGGCGGATTACACGACGCTGGTCGAGCGCGCTCCCGACGAGGCTCAGCCGCTAATGGATCGCGCGCAGATGCTTTACGACAACGATCGTTGGGCCGAGGCGCTCGCGGACTACGAGCGATTGAGCAAACGCTTTGAGCCGCGGCGGCACAGTCATTACTGGCGACGTTACTCGTGCCTCGCCAATCTTCAGCGCTGGCCCGAAGCCCGTGCGGCATTGACGGAAGGCTTGGCCGTCGCCACACCGGGAGTCCAACGCGCCAATACTCTTATTAATCGCGGCCGATGCTGGGCCGAGCAAGGTGAATTCGAGAAAGCCGCGGAAGATTGCGCCGCCGGGCTCGATGAAGTGCCCGATTCTTCGGATGCCTGGTATCTGCGTACTGCCGCGGTGGTTTTCGCTGCCGCCGGGCAACCACAAGAGTACCTTCGAGCCCGCCGGTTGCTTCTCAAGGTTGTTGACGCCGGAAGACAAGGTTATCCCAACCTGCGAAAAATCATTCTCATGCCCTTGGCCGCAAACGAAGCGGCCGCGGTCGAGGAGTACCTCACTTATCCGCAAATCGAAGGCCAAGGCGTACGGGCTGGCGCGCTCTACCGTCTCGGACGTTTCCAGGAAGCCCTCGATGCCATCGACGACACAACCTTTAACTATGAGGAATACCGTTTCGTGCGCGCTCTTGCACTATATCGGTTAGGCGATGTTTCCGAGGCCCGCGCGGCATTGGTCAGAGCGAACGACCGCTTGCGCGAACAACTTGCCAAATCGGGCGGAGATTGGAGGCCGAGCAATGGTCTCTATTACGACTGGGCGCGAGTTTTCGTCTGGCAGCGGGAAGCGAATGACATCATCGTCGAGCGGCCGCTGGCCGACGTGACGCTGGCGCTTCAAGCCGATCCGGAGAACGTGAAGCTTCTTGCGGAGCGGGCCGAAATTTTCGCTCACACGGGCAAGCTCGCCGAGGCGCTCGAGGATTGGAATCGCATGCTTGCCGTGGACCCGAACGACGCGGCGATTCTCGCCCGCCGCGGTGATTTGTGGGCCACGCAAGGCGACTGGGATCGCGCCGCCGCAGATTTTCTGGCCGCGGCTCGGCATAAGCCGGACGATTCTCGTGTACTCGACCGTCTCGACCGTTTGGCCGGCGAAGCGGGATTGACGCCGCTGGCTGGCGACGCGCAAGCCGCTGGGGTCGAATGGCGCTACACGACCGACAAGCCGGCCAACGATTGGGCCAGCCCAACGTTTGACGACGCGGAATGGCTGACGGGCAATGCTCCGTTTGCCGATCGACTGTCGGGCGAAACTGGCGACGAGACGGGTCGGACGCAATGGTCGGAGCCGGAGGTATGGCTGCGGCGGGAATTCAATCTCGATGCGGCTCCAACGGACGTACTGTTGTTTCGCTTTCGCTGCGACGACGAAGCGCGCGTCTATTTGAACGGTGACCTAGCGGCGGATCTGAAGGGTACAGCGGAATACGGTATTGTCGGGTGTAACACGGCCGCCGCCGCCACGCTCAAGCCGGGCAAAAATGTGATTGCGGTGCATGGCAAGAACAACTTCAGCGCTGCTTTCTGCGATGTCGGACTCTATACGTCGTCGCAAGCCGGGCAAGTTCTCGATGAATTGAATTCTCTGGTCGACGCGAACCCGAGCCTGACGACAACGCGGCGAAAGCGTGCGCAATTGCTGCACCGTCTCGGACGGTTCGCCGAAGCGGCGCCCGACATCGCGGCTGCCTTGGCGGCGGACGAGGAACAGGTCGATGCCAATTGGCACAACAAGTCCGGGGATCTCGTCGAAGAAGTGGCTGGCAGCGGCAGGCTATTCAGCGCGGTTTCAAAGCTGCGGCCGGACGACCGAACGTTGTGGATGGCGCGGGGGCGGTATTTGGGTCGGTGGGGGCGCTGGCCAGAGGCCGTGACCGCGATTCGACACACGATCAGACTGGATGCGACCGATCATCGCGCCCATCAAGTGCTCGCTGCCGCCTTGGCGCAGGTCGACGACAAGGACGCGTATCGCCGCTTGTGTCAGGAAATGTTGACGCGATTCGCCGCCTCAGAGGATCCGATGATCGCCGACGCCGTCGCCAAGTCGTGTTTGTTGATCGGCGATGCCGTCGACGATGCCGAAGCGGTCCGCGTTCTGGCGAAGAAATCCGTGGACATCGCGCTTGCCGAGTCGGCGCGCAACGATAGGCCCAACCATCTGATGCCGTGGTTTTACCTGTGCCACGGATTAGCCGAGTACCGCGCCGGCGACGACGATCGAGCCGCGGCGGCGTTGCAAGCGGCACTGGACGATACAGCCGCAACGAGAGTCTGCAAGTCGACGTGTCAGGTCGTCTTGGCGATGGTGCGCCAACGCCAAGGACGAACCGAAGAAGTAAGGCAACTTCTGGCCGAGGCCGATGCCACCGAGACCGAGTGGGCGAGCCAGAGACATCCCAACGACTTGAGCGATGGTTGGTGGGATCCGCTCACGTTTCGCATTCTGCGCCGCGAGGCCGAACAGCGCGTCGCGATAAAGTGACGATGAAACAGCGCATGATGTTCGATCGACATTAGAAGCGACACGGCCATTCGCAAGCGACGTTTGCGACGCCGCAACGTGGCGACGAACTGACTTGGCCGTAGCTTGCATACCTTGGTTAACAGGAGGTGTTCAACGGCGAGCCCGTTGTTGTCGATTGCCGTTGCGCGAACGAAGTACCGTACTTGTCCGTCGTCGAGTTGATTGCGGGCAGAATTGACGACGCGATTTCACGAGCCGTTGAGCGTCGGCCGGGTGCATTCAATCGGACTCGTTTAATTCGCCTCGGCCGTTAGCTGCAACAAGGTGCAAATCGCTGCAAACTCGCCGGCACCAATATCGGCACCCCGCAAAAACCACCCGCCGCAACGCCACACGCCACAAACGTTTACGCCGTTCGCAGAGCACACTGGAAATGTGGTGCCGGGTAACCGGTTGCGCACGCCCACGCCAACTTCAGCCTGGTCCGCCGCGCGGCGCTGAGTCTGCTGAAAAACAACCACAGCAAGAAAGCCGGCGTCTAAAACAAACGCCTCATCGCCTCTGCCAGCGACGACTACCGGCTGGAAGCATGAGTTATGGTGCAATCGCCGTGGAAATCAGAGTGTCCTCGTGGCCATGACACAGCAATTCCTGAAAGCGATATCTGAGTGCGAATGTCTCTCCGGGCGAGCCATCACACCTTTTCGACGACACGGGATGCGCCGCACCAATCGAACTCCATCGACTTCGTTTGAGGCAATCCATGCCAACATCATTCGGCTTGGCTTGATTCGAGGACCGCTGGCGATGTCCGTGAATTGGCGGACGATCGGCGGGCGGTCAATGGCTTGATGCTCGCGCCATCCGCGTAGAAGCGGTCGACCGCGCGATCGTTGCGAGCCAATCGCCGCGTCGAGCCGCGGCGAGCGCTCGCACGCGGGTCGACGGCGGCGTTCGTACGCGATACGCCAGCGTCGCTTCGCTTGGCGATTACGGAGGCAGCGGCGGAAGGGGGCGCAGCGACGTGTCGGCCGAAATTCCGCGCCAGTTGGGCGACATCCGATCTGCCGACCGTGCCGTCCCCGTCGAGGTCGCCTTGCGACCGCAACGCACCCGAAACGACTCCATAGTTGGATTGCAAAATCGCAAGGTCGACGAGATCGACGCGCAGGTCGCCGTTGACGTCGCCGCTTAATCGATCTTCCTCACCTGGCGACCCTCCGGTCTGAAAGCTCGCGCGCCAACCGGACGCCTGATTCCACGCCGCGAGTGGCGCGGTCGCGTCGGCGATCACGAGGGAATAGCCATCGCCGTCGGTCGTCGGATGCCATACATCGTCGTAAGTGAACGACTGGATGACGCCACCATCGGCATCGATTACACCGATCGGCTCGCCGCCGTTGTCGAGATTTCCCGTGAACTCGCGATCGGCCAATGCCGCGGCTGGCAAATTTGGGTACGCAAATAAGAAACCGCCGCGATTGCCGGCGACGACAATCCGCCCACCGGCCGGCAGCAGCAGATTCGCTTCGCCGGCGAGAAACTCGTAGTTATATTCGCCGTCGACCGGACTCAGTTTGAGCCGCACGCCCGTCAAGTCGATCGTCGTCGAGCCGATATTCAACAGTTCCACGAACTCTTCGTCGTCTCGCGATCCCGGCGGGTTGTAGTAAAGCTCCGAAACGCGCAGCCGCGGCGGCACGGCGAATAGCGAATCAGCCTCGGCGCTCCACGTGCCTCCTTGGAACGAACGGGCCGTGACGTGCAGCGTCGCGTTGAGCGGGATTGGTCCCGCGTAGGTAATCGCGCCGGGCCCGCGCGGATCGGTCCCGTCGGTCGTGTAGAAGATCGTCGGCGGCACGGGCGGCGGCGACGTGGTGATCGCGACCAGCTCCGGACGAATCAATAGATCGCTCGACGTGTTGGCGTCGTTGAGACCGTGAATCGCCAACACGTTCGTGCCGACTTGCAACGAGGAGCGGAACGGCGAAAGATCGATCTCCTGCGGCGAACCGATGGCGACCTCGACAAACGTCGGCGCATCGGAATTCCAATCGAGTACGCCGGGCTGACCGTCGCGGCCAGGCGCGTTGGCGCTAGCGACTTCGACGCCGTTTAGGTAGCCAACAAACCCATCGTCCGCGAGCATCCGCATCACGAGCGATGTATCGGCGGCCAGCAGCGCGTCGAGAGCGGCTTGATCCGCGATCTCGAACGTAGCGCGGACGTAGACCGACGAATTACCGCTGGCCCCAAACATCTGCGATTCCACGTTGATGCCGACGGCCGGAAGGTAGTCGCCGCCCGCACCCGTGTCGTAGCCGACGCCGCTCGGCCCAATGAGCCAGATTTCGCTATGTGTGCCCTGCACGTACGTCGGCGACAGCCAATCGTCGTCCAAGTCGTCGTTGGCCGGCACGAACGCGGAAATCGTCGCGTTCGTGGCGACGAGCGTCGTCGTCGTGGTAATTGTGCCGCCGGAGAGCATCGCCAGTTGCGATCCAGCGGCAACGACGCCACCCGTGCTCGGCGTGCCATTGACGGTGAATGTCGGCGCATCGAGCGACGGATAAAGGCTGTTCGTGCGGAACTGCTGTAAGGCCGTTTCCGCGCGAAATGGAAACACGGTATCGAATAGCCGGGCTTGTTCCGTGAGCACGTCCGCCCGGCCCAGCGGCGACGCCCACAACGGCCGCGGCCAGGGCGGCGTCGGCAGAATTGGACTGTTGTAGGGTGTGAAGGCGTCGCCCCAGCGAGCCGACTCCGCCACCACGGCCCCGAGGATCTCAGCGGCCAGCGGCTCCCAACGCTCGCGCATCGCCTCGCCGGTCAACGCTCCATCGCCCAGCAGGTGCTGCTGGGCGCGGTCGGCAAAACGCTGACGAAATTCGGGATTCGCCCGCAGTTGTTGGAACAGTCGCGACGCGGTGCGATCCTGGTTGAAATCGTTCACCATGTCGGTGTCCACCGGCCGGTTGATGCCGATAATCGACAGCACGTGTTCATTATCCCACGGGATGAACTGAAACTTACCCGCCGGATCGCGTTGTCGAACCGCGTAGTAATTCTTCGATCCGCCGAACCAGTCCTGGTTGTACGCCACGAGGTTCACGATCATGTAGTCGATGAACTCGTCGACATCGAGCAATTGCTCCATCTGTGCATACGCGGCGGGCGACGAAAGCCCGGCATTGGCCAGCGCGAACATCGCGTTCCACGCCGTCGCATCGCCGTCGATCGCCGCCCCGTCGTGGATCACGTCCCAATCTTCTTCCGCGCCGCCAAAGTGCGACGACGCCCAATCGGCGTCGGGCCGCTCCATCAAGTCGTACATACCCCAGTACAGGCCGTTGATGTAGACGTGGACTTTGCGGCCGTACGGCGACGTATTGCCCATGTCGCGAAACGTCTGGTGCGTCCAAGCGTCGCGCACAAACGAAGAATCCTTCGGATGCTCGCGCGGCACGGTCCAGCTATCGCCAAAGCCCATCTTCAGCCGCAGCGTGTCGAATTCCTCGACGGGCGAATTCTCGAACAGGTTGTAACGCAGCTTGCCGGGGCCGTAGACGTCGCGAAACGCGATACGAAAACCCTTCTTCGGCGATTCCGTGTGCGAACGGCTGGCGTCGCCTTGAATTCGCAAGCCGGCGTTGACGTGAAAACCCGGTTCGCGACCCAGCGGATCGAAGAACTCGACCGAAACCGGTTTCTCGGAGCCAAGCCCATCGGCGAACGGATTGGCGTGCAAACTGCCGGGGCCGAACATATCGTCTGTCGGCATCACCAACGACACGACCGGCAGCGACTTGAGATCGTCGGGCAACTCCGCCATATAGGCCGGCACGTTGACGACGTTGGGGTCCATTGCATAGTCGCCGGGGAATCCGCCCCAGCTTGCCGGCTGCCCCGCGCCCGTTTGCGAAAGAACGTCGGCGATGAACAGATACGTCTGCGTGTCGACGTTCGTCGGTTCAAAGCCGTCCTTGAATGCCGCCGTCCGCAGCGTCGTCGTGCCGTCGATATGAATTGGCGCGGTGTAGTCGAGACCGTTGGCCGCCGTCGGCGGCGTGCCGTCGGTCGTATAGCGAATCGTCGCATCCGCCGTGGCCGTCGAGATCGTCACGTCGAACGCCGCGTCGTAATAGCCGCGACCGTGAAACACACCCGGATCGCCGGAAAACTGCGTATCCGCGACGAAGCCTAAGAATCCGCCCACGTTGCCGAAGCCGGGCGTCGGCGTCGTAAAGTACCGCAGTTCGTTTTCGCCGATGGTCGTGGCGATCAACTCACTGAAGATCAAGAAGTCGTCGTCGCCGGCCGATGCATTCAAGCCGTGAATCGCCAGTACGTTTGAGCCGGCTTGCAGCGTGCCCAGGAAAGCGGTCAGTGGAATCACTTCGGCGACGTCGCTCGCGCCATCTGGCCGGGCCGTCGCGGCCGCTGCGTCGTGCGACAGTGTGCCCGGAGCGTTGCGGTGGGCGACTTCGACGCCGTTGAGAGACGCCACGAAGCCGTCGTCGTATCGCATCCGCAGCGCAAGCGAATCGATCGCCGCGAGATCGGCAACGTCGAACGTCGAACGCACCAGCGCCGTCGCGTTCACGTCCTTCATCGTCGCTTCGACATTCGTGCGAATCGCCGGCAGTGTCGTGAATTGCACGTTGTCGAAGCTCACCTGCGCGCCGCTCGTATTGATCAGTTCGACCACGATTGGCTGACCTGACTGCGGATGGCTACTTCCGGTCGAAACGGTCAGCTCAGCCGGCGTCCATGAATTCGGCCCGGGCGTAATACCCGACACCGAACCCAACTCGACGCCGCCGGCCGACAATCGCAACGTGTAGCTCAGGTTGACGAGCGTGTCGCTGCGTTGCCCCGCCAAAGCCGACAGGGTGTACGTGGCATTCGTCTGCAGCAGGTCGGCCAGCGTTTGCGAGAGGATGCCCGCACCGTTGATGTATGCGACGTTGCGGCCGTCCGGAATCGTTGTGTCGAGGTCGGGTGTTTGGTCATTCGCACCGGCGTAACGCGGCTCGTTCGGGTTCCAAGTGCCGGCCACGCCGCCCGACTGCGACCAACCTGGCACGGATCCGTCGACGAAACCGTCGTCGCCCAGCGCGATGGCTTCAAACGAAGGATTCACTAAACCGGCCGTCGGCGTGAACGAAAACGAGTATTGAAACGTCCCAGCGCCGTATCGATTCGAGGGCCCGCCGTCGGGCGTCGCGGGGAACTGCCCAGCCGTCCCGAATCGCCCCGCACCGACGAACGAGATCACTCCACCGCCCGCGTCGGTCGAGCCGAAGCCACCCGCCGCGCCGCTTGAATTGCCGTTCGGTTCGCCGGCGCCATAACCGTGTGCGACGATCGTGTACGAGCCGGGCTGAATTACCAGCGGCGTCGCCAGCGGCTTGAATCGACTTCCATTGGCAAGCGTACCAGGGTCGGCGTTCGTGAATGAGAGCTGCGCCAGCCGCGTTCCGGTGTTGCCCACGCGCGACCACAACTCGCCAGTAATTGTCCGCGCGAGTCCGTCCGCGCCGCTATCGAACACGCCAAGTTGCGTCACCGTGATCGGTGCCGCCACCTCGAAGTCCATTCCCAAGGATCCGCCGAACGTCTGGTTTCCAATCGCGCCCGGCGAAACCGTATAGGCCGTCCCCGATCCCGAGACGGGCAGAGAAATCGGCGTGGTCACGGGATATCCAACGCCGAGATCGCCGGCGGTCCACGTCGAGTCGTCGAACGGTTCGGCTCCGCCGGTCCAATCGCCGGCGACCGGCCCGCTGGGAATCAGCGTTCGCGCCGCGGTTCCGGCCCCGACGAGCACGGTTTCCGAAATAAGTTGACCGTAGGAAACATCGCTGCGTTGATTTGGAAACGTCGGGTCGTAGTCGTCGACGACGGCGAGGTCGGGCGCGATCAGGCCCAGGTACTCACCGTTATCGTTCAGCTTGAAGTTCGTATGCAATTGGCTGCCGGCAACGGCCCGATCCTTGTCCGAGGCGAAGACGACGAGGTAGCCGCCGCTTTCTAGATTAACGCTCGGGAATGCCCACTTATTGAGCAGCGTGGCGTCATCGGTCAGGTGGTAGCCGGCCAAATCGACGGCATCGGCCCCGCCGTTGTAGAGCTCAATCCAGTCCGAACTGTCGCCGTCTTCATCGACGATGCCGTTGTCGTTAGCGGCCAAGAATTCGCTGATTACGAGGCTCGCCGCTAGAACCTGCCGAGCTTCGAGCCGTTCAAAAACGAGGCGGGGACGACGCGATCTTGCTCGGCACACCATTTTGAGAGGCCTCGGCGGAGGCATGCATCGCCCCGCTAGATAAAAGTTCATACTGGAAAGAATTTACTTGCCGCACGGCAGCGCCATCCTAATCGAACTGTGCGGTACGTCAAGCGATTTGCCACGGGAGCCGCGCGACGCGACGACTCCGTATTTTGTACGGCAAAAACGGTTGCAAATGCCAAAGCGTGAAGTTATTCTAGCGGCGTTGTTCTTTCCAGACCTTTCGGTATGGAAAGCCGTTTCACGCTGGAACCGGAGGGCATGCTAATGCGACATTTGAAGAAGTGTGCTGTGTACGTTGGGTTGGCAACATTCGGGTTGCTCTCGCTCATGTGCCCAGCCGCACGCGCTGAGATCGCCTATATTTGGCCCGCAGGCCAGGCCGGAAACCAAAACTTTGCCGGATCGGTCGGCATGACGTTCGTGGTCAATCAACCGATCCAAGTTACGTCGCTCGGCGTATTCGACCATTTGGGCGACGGCATCAGCGGCACGCTGACGTCGAAGGTTTGGGATGTCGGTACTGGCACGTCCCTGGCCGAAGCAACGTTTACTAACGCCGACCCTGGAACGCTCATCGGCTCGGCTCGGCTGAAGACAATACCGACGATTACGCTTTCCCCCGGCTCTTATAGGATCGCTTCGTCCGGGCACTCGGCGATTGACCTGCTCTACAATCCTGCGACAAACACGACGACGGACGACGGTGCCGGTTCGATCTCTTTCACGGGCGGACGCGCGTTCAATGCCACGCCGGGAGACTTCCCGAACGGTGACGATGCGGGGGGATTCTACGGCGGCGGCACATTCGAGTTCATTTCAAATCCGTTGCCGCCAGCCACTTTCAATGGCGATGTGATCGCCTACGAATCCGGCGCGCCGGGATCGGGGACTCAAAATTTCAACGGTTCCGCTGGAATGGACTTCGTCGTCAACGAACCGATTTTCGTTTCGGCGCTTGGCGCTTTTGACACGGGCCAAGATGGTCTCAACAGACCGATCACCGTCGAAATCTACGCCCGCAACGATAACGGAACGCCGGAAGATTTTGCCGACGATACCGGCGGTGCAATCCTGGCCAGCCACGTGTTGTCGGGCAGCGCCGATGCGCTCGTGGGTGGTAGCCGCTTCGCATCGATCGGAAACGTCCGGCTCGAACCCGGGGCCTACACGATCAACGCCCACGGTTACGGCGAGGGAGAGTTATTCGCCAATGCGGCCGATGCGATTGCAAAACGCATAAACGACGGTGGCGGCGCACTGTCGTTCGTCGGCCGTTCGCGGTTTTGCTTCGACGGCGGTGATTGCACGTCGTATCCGTTGACCGCCGACGCGGGGCCAGCCAACCGGTATGCCGCGGGGACGTTCGCCTTCACTCCGGTGCCGGAGCCATCGACTTGGGCGCTGGCGGCATGTGGGTTCGCCGCAGCGTGTTTTTGCCGTCGCCGGCGGCGTTAACCCATGTGGCTCTGCAAATAGAATCGCGCAAAAGGCCGCCTCGATGAGTCGGCCTTTTGCATTGCGCCGCGGCGCGAGTCGACACGTTACATACCGGAGGGTATCCTTGATCTAAGGGCAGCGGTTGGAGGATCCTTCTCGCTTATCCTGGCTCTTCCTGGAGGGAGTGGTTACGTGCCGAGGACTGCTGCAAATCGACCCGCGATGCTGGCTCAAAGCGCGTTTGATCTCTTTGCTGAACGAGGCTTCGGCAAAGTGGCCATCGACGATATCGCCGCTCATGTGGGCGTCACCAAGGGTAGTTTTTATAGCCACTTCCGGTCGAAGCACGAGCTTATTCTGGCGGCATGTTCGTACTACTACCGCAGCTACCAACAGCGCATTCATGAAGAAATCGCGCCGCTGACCAATCCGGCCGAGCGATTGCGGCGAGTGGTGGAGACTTCGGTTCGCACATGCATCGTCGACAAGCGTAACCGAATGTTCACGGCGGAGATCTTCGCGCTGTCGCTGAAAGACGAACAGGTGCGCAACGGATGGGCCCAGTTCTATGACTCCGTGCGAGAAATGTACGTGGGCCTCGTAATGTCGGCTCAAGCGGCGGGGTACACCGACATTGCTAATCCGCGCGGCGCGGTCGACATGATGCTGGCCGCAATCGAAGGAGTGAAATTGCGCGCCGGATTTGAGCCGCATATCGCTGACGAGGACGAGCAGCAAGCAATCGTTGACGGACTCCTAAGCATCGTGTTATTGAAATCGTCCAACTCAACGAGACCGGAGAAAGCGACGTCATGAGCAGGAATTCGCGTGAGTGGTGTTGCATAGGCCTCTTTGCCGCTACGGCTTTCGTCTCGTCGTTGGTCGCCATTGGGGGTCGGCTGCATGCTGGGGATGAGGTCGCTCGGGAAGACGAGGAAGCGCGCCAGCGTGTGATGATTGTCACCGGCGAGGACTATCGAGGGCATCACTGGAAGAAGGCGACTCCGAAACTTAAGTCGCAACTTGCGAAAGACCCGCGATTCGAGGTCGAGACGACCGAGGACTTGTTCTTCCTTCGCTCCCCCAAGCTGCACGACTACCAGGTGATCGTTCTCCATTTCAAGAATCACGATCCCGCGGTCCCAGGGCGTCGCGGCTACGACAACCTGACCAAATTCGTCGAAGCGGGAGGTGGGCTGGTATTGGTCCATTTTGCCAGCGGCGCATTCCAAGAATTCAAAGGCGATTTCGTGAAACTCGCGGGACGCGTTTGGAATCCAGAAGCGCGAGGCCACGACGCATACGGACCGTTTGCGGTGGAAATTGTTGCGACGGACCATCCGATTACGAAAGGACTTCGCGATTTCAAGACCACCGATGAGTTTATACGTGTCTCGACGGCGAGACCAAGATCACCGTCCTTGCCGAGGCGCGATCGACGGCCGACAAGAAGCTCTACCCAATGGCGTGTGTGCTTGACTACGGCAAAGGACGCGTCTTTCACACGCCGCTGGGACACGACGCCGCGGCGGTCGCGTCGTCCGGCACCGGAGAACTTATTCGCCGTGGCGCGGCTTGGACGGCCGGGCTAGACGTGGCTACTAAGGTCGAAAAGGAACTCACGCCGGCGCGCCCTGGCAAAAAGTAGAACGAACGTTTATTCGCAGCGAGACGACGAACCAAATTATCATTGGCTTTCATGCCGACGCGTTCAATTCGAGCTACTGGGACTTCGAGCGATGCCTTCAATGGGCCCAGGATAACGACATTCGTCGCATTGAGTGCGGTCTGATCGATGGAGCGAGTTGGATTCACGGACTGGGCTATCAGCCGCACGTGGCGCTTTACGAAGACCCGCTGCTGTTACGTCGCAAGATGGAGACGTATGGCGTGCGGTTTTCGCAGGTCGACGCCGCCTTTCCGCTTTCCGGCAGGGATGGACCGTTTTTTGGCGTGCCTTACGTACTCAAAGCGATCCCGTGGGCAAAGCACGCCGGCTGCCCGTGCATTGCCACGACGGATGGGCTGCACCAGCCGAATGACCTCACGGACGAAGAGGCCATGCAAATGATGAAGCGGAGTTACTCGCGCATCATTGAAGTTGCCGCGGCGTACGAGATCTGCGTGAACATCGAAGTGCATGGGTATTTTACGACGAATCCCGACATGGTTGGTCGGATGCTCGAGTTCTGCGATAGCCCATTTCTGCGCTTGAACATGGATACGGGCAACGCATTTATTGCTGGCCAAGATCCCGTGGAATTCTGCGAACGTTTTCGAGACAAGATCGCTCACGTTCACATTAAAGACGTCAGCGATTCGCTCGCGGCAGCCGCGCGCGGCGAACATACCGGGATCGCAGTGAGCCATTGCGCGGTTGGAGACGGGGTCAACGCCACGAATATCAAACGTGTCCTAGAGATCCTTCGAGATGCGGGATTCGACGGTGTTCTTAGCGTGGAATGCGAAGGAGACGGAGGGCCGATGATTGAACGGTCAATTGCCTGGCTGCGCGCGGCGCTGGCCGAGCTGGAGATTCCCCAAGAAACTTTCGTTTAACCTGTTCGAGACGAGCGATGCCCGACAAACGAAAAGCCAACTGTGACGCCGTGTCGATTGGTCCCGGCCCATTGGGCGTGAATCGTCGCCGGTTCATTTCGACCGCCGCGACGGGCGTTCTCGCGCCGTATGTAATTCCCAGTCACGTTTTGGCGTCACCCGGCAAGCCCGGCGCGAACGATCGCGTTCGGCTTGGCGTGATCGGCACGGGTAATCGCGCGGCGGCTTTAGTAGCCGAATGGTGTGACCCGAAACTAGCGTAGTTCGTTGCGCTCGCGGATTGCAACGCCGCCAAGCTCGATGCGTTCGTCAACGCCACCAAGAATCGATTTCCGGAGGTCGAAACGTGCTCGAAGTACGTGCAATATCGCGAGATGCTCGACAAGGAAAAGCTCGACGGCGTTTCCATCACAACGCCGACGCATGGTCGCGTTCTGCCGTGCATCCATGCCTGCCAGGCCAACATCGATATTTATGCCGAGAAACCCGTCACGTTGACGATCGCTGAAGGCCAAGCTTTGATGAAAGCGGTGAAGAAACACGATCGCGTCTTTCAAGCGGGCACGCAAGCCCGGTCGATCGCCCGAAACAGTTGGGCGGTTCAGCAGATTCGTAGCGGGGCCTTAGGCAAGCTAACGAAAGTCCTTGCGCCGAACTTCGACGGTCCTGTCGACTACCGGCCGGCAGATTCTACAATCGCGGCGCCGGCCAACATGAACTGGGACCTATGGTGCAACCAGGCGCCGCTGTTTACGTACGATTCGACCATATCGGCTGGCTTGGAGAAGGGTTGGGCGCCCTACCGGGAATTCGACGGCGGCGGCGACCGCTGGGGCATGACGGGATTCGGTACGCACGCGTTCGACCAGATCCTATGGGCCTTGGGAAAAGATACGGAAAGCCCCGTCGAGGCCTGGCCGAACAAGCCCGGCGACAAGAAAACCGGCGTCACGATGCGGTTTGCCGACGGACTAGAAATCGAAGTGTTGGATGAGCCCTACAAGGGACCGGCCTTCGGCGGAATCTTTGTCGGTACCGAAGGCAAGATGGAAATCAACCGCGACGTGATCAGAACCAATCCCGTTGAGATCGTCGAAAAAATGCCGGCGCGGACGAGCGGGCACGAAGGGGGGATCAACCATGTCCAAAACTGGATCGATTGCATCCGCACTCGTGAGGTGACGCGCTGCCCGGTTGAAATCGCGCACCGGCAATCCGTCAACTGCCACATAATCACGGTGGTCCGAGAATTAGGCCGCAAGATGCGGTACGACGCGATCGACGATCGCTTCATTGACGACGAAGAAGCGAATCGACATCCGTCGGTCGTGCGATCTCGACGCAAACCGTACGAGTTGCCAAGTGCTGTTTGAATGCCTCGTGCAGAAGATGTTTCACGCGAAGAATATGGCCGCCTTGAAGCTATATGACGTGCAGGAGAAGTCACCGATCCAATCTGATCTGGCTGCGTGACGTGTGGCAGGGCCGAATCGTGGTCCTTTCGCAGGGACGGTTGCTTTGGGCGTCTCACCCGCAGGGGATTCGCTCGCCTATCTAGGGCTAATACCCGATCCACGCTCACCGACAGAGAGTTCGCCACGGTCAGCCCGCAGCCGCACATGCGGCGAGGCGACCCCGTTAACTGTTCCCTAACAGCCTGTTCCTTCACATGCCGCGGTGCCGGAATCTAGTGCTGGTCGCGTCCGCATGGCATGCATGAGCGAGCCGTTGACGCACATCCGGTGTTCGTGCAATCTGCGAATCAATTCCGATTCGGTCAAAGCGATTCCGCTTCAATCACGAACGAGCATCGCCCGGTTGCCGCCGTTCGTCCCAACTGAATACGTCCCCTTCGGGCAGGTCGGCCACACCGGAAAGCCGCAGCATGTACAGCACTTGCGCACGGTGGTGCATGCTGTGCGTGATAATGTGGGCGATGCTAGCGCCGTACGATTTTTCTCGCGGCGGATCGTCGAGATGGTCGGTCCACTTTTCGTCCCACGCGCCCCGGTCGGCGACCTGCCGAGCGACCCTGCGCAGCCGGTCGTATGCGACGTCCAACCGCTCCGCCATCGCGGGCACACTCGCGTCCGTTTTCCGCCGCCAAGCTTCGCCGGCCATCAGCGACGACCACGCCTCGACGTTGCGAACGATATGATCGAGCGTAGCACGAATCGATCGATGCCCAATGTCGAACTGGCGATCGAGCTGGACCTCGCCCAGCGTCGCCGCAATTTTCAGGAACTGCCGCGTCGTCCAGCAATCGTGCCCAAGGAGTCGATCGAGGAGATCCACGGCGTCACCGGCGAATCAAAGTGAACCAATGCCCAAGTGTTCGGCACATGGTTTTTTCAACAGAAAAACGGATCAGTCTCGCTGCCCGACGCGATTCCCAGCTTCCCACCCCGCCTCAAACGCCGCCCGCAGCAGCGCCGTGCTCCGTTCATCGACCTTCTGGATATTATGAGCGGACCACGCCGCCCAGGCCGCTTCTAGATCGATCGGCGGGGCAGCAGAGTCTGCCGTCGCCTCGCCGACGATCCGGGCGGCGTTCTCGTTCGGGTCCGGGCTGTGCTGCTGGTCGCGGGTCATACCGGTATTATTGCAGTTGAAGCAAAGGCACTCGACGACGCTTGAAGGGTGATTGCGTTTGTACCAGTCGGCGCTAACGCTGATAATGCTAGAAGCACCGCACTTCGGGCACGTTGAATACGGCATGCTGCTATTTTAGCAGAACCGGCCCGGAGAATTCCAACGGTCAAAGTAAACCAACACCCACGGACGGCTGACTTGCCTGCGGGCCGGAATCTCCGCTAAAATCAATGCTCGCCGATGCGTCCTGCCGGACGCGTCGCCTGCCCCCGCAATCACTCCCGCCCGAAGGAATAACCGATGCTTAACCGCCGAGACGTTTTGCGCGTAGGTGCTTTGAGCGTTCTCGGCGGCGTTGGTGCAGTTCCTTCGGCGTTGGCGGCCGGCGACGACAGCGCAGCGCGACGCAGCGGTTCGGCCAAGAGTTGCATCTTCATGCTGTTGCAAGGCGGGCCGAGCCACATCGATCTGTGGGATCCGAAGCCCGATGCCCCCGCCGAAGTTCGCGGCGAGTTCAAGCCAATCGACACGGCCGTCGCCGGGATTCGCCTGGGCGAAACGATGGCCGAGTGTGCGAAAGTGGCCGGCGACCTGGTGCTCGTCCGCTCGATGACGCATGGCTTCAACAATCACATCGCCGGCACGTACATCACCCTGACCGGATCCGTCGACCAGCCGAATCAGGACCGCGAGGCGCACGCAAAAGATTTTCCTGGCCCCGGCGCCGTGCTGAACTACCTCGAGCCGCCGCAGGCCGGGCTGCCGACGAGCATTTCGCTGCCTACGTGGCTGAGCATACCGGGGCCATCGAACCGTATGCCGGGGCAGTACGGCGGGTTTCTCGGTTCGTTGTTCGATCCGCTGCTCATCTCCGGCGAGCCGCAAAAGGCCGACTTCCGCCCGCCGGCGATGTCGCTGCCGGAGTCGATGTCGCCGGAGCGCGTCGGTTCGCGCTACGCACTGCTCAAGAACCTGGACGCTCTGCGCAAGGACATGGATACGGCCCAAGTCCGCAGCCGCGGACTGTTCAGCCATACGGCTTACGAACTGCTCACCGATCCGCGAGTGCGCGAGGCGCTCGACCTCACCCGCGAATCGGACAAGGTCCGCGATCGCTACGGCCGCACGAAGATGGGGCAGTCGCTGTTGCTTGCGCGGCGGCTGGTCGAGATCGGCGTGCGGTTCGTCGGCTACAACGAGTTCAATCAATCGTGGGATCACCACGGCGACATCACGAACACGCTCAAGCACCGCGCGCCGCCGATGGAGCAGGCGTTCGCCGCGCTGGTCGAGGACTTGCGCGAGCGGGACTTGCTCGATTCGACGCTGGTTGTGAACACCGGCGAGTTCGGCCGCACGCCAACGATCAACCAGGGCCGCGGCCGCGATCATTGGCCGGAAGTCTACACGACCGTCATGGCCGGCGGCGGAACGCGCGGCGGAACGGTCTACGGTAGCTCCGACAGCAAGGGCGGCAGCGTAAAAGATAATCCCGTCAGCCCGGCCGATTTTCTCGCGACGCTGTGGCACATGATGGGCGTCGATCCGGCGCACGAGCTAATGGATCGGCAAAGTCGGCCCGTGCGGCTTTCGCCAGGCAAAGTCGTCGAAGGAATCCTCGCGTGAGCGGCGCGGATCGCCGCGGTTTGGCTGGCAATCGTTCGCGGGCGGTGGCCACTAAATCGCATCGCGCATGCCGCCGGACATTTCTGATCGCCCTTTCCATGCGCACGGCCAGCCAGCGTTAAGTCATGAACCTCGCCATGAACCTCATCGATACGCACGCGCATCTCGACCAAGAGGAATTCGATGCGGACCGAGCCGAGACGATCGCCCGCGCCGAGGCGGCCGGCGTCGCGGCCATCGTCGCGATCGGCACGACCGCCCAGTCGAGCGCGGCGGCCGTCCGCTTGGCCGAGGAAAACCCAATCGTCTTTGCGGCTGTCGGCATCCAGCCGAACCTCTGCGCCGAGGCCGCCGACGGCGATTGGGAGCGGATCGTCGAACTTGCGGCGTCGCCTTGCGTCGTAGCGATTGGCGAGACGGGCTTGGATCGTTATTGGGATCACGCCCCATTCGACCTTCAGCAGAAATACTTCGATCGTCACATAGCGCTCGCCGCGCGTCTAAGACTTCCATTCGTAGTCCACATGCGCGACTGCGGCGACGATATCTTGGCTGCGCTGCAAGCCGCGCACGACCACCACGGAACGCTGCACGGCGTGATGCACTCTTTCACGGGCGACGCCACGTTGGCCGCGGCGTGCATCGATCTAGGGCTGTTTATCAGCTTCGCCGGCATGGTGACGTTCAAGAAATCGACCGAGCTGCGTGCGGTGGCTGCAGCCGTGCCCGCGGACCGGATTCTCGTCGAGACCGACAGTCCGTACCTTGCTCCCGAGCCATTTCGCGGCAAACGAAACGAGCCGGCCCACGTGCTGCATACGGCGGCCTGTCTGGCGGCGGCGCGGGGAGAATCGGCCGAGGAATTCGCCGCTCTGACGACCGCCAACGCACGGCGGTTGTTTCATCTAGAAAAGTCCGGCGGCGGCACGTAGATGCGCCGCGTCCGCGGTTCATCGAATCGTGGCCTGCGATTGCCGATTCCTTCAATTGCCTACGGCAACTGAAACCGCGAAATCGTACGCACCACGGCGTAGTCGTCGGGGAACGTATGAAACGCTTTGATCGTCAGGCTGCGCAGCCGCGTTTCGACGTGTACGAACGATAGTGCCCCGAGCGCGATGCGACCGCTAGCGTCGAAGCGGTGCAACATGCCATTCGCGCTCGATTCCCAAGAAAGGTCGTGCTGATAACTCCAGAACTGAACCGGCTCGACCCGCTCGAGTTGAAAGTCGCTTTCGTAGGTGACGCCGCCGCGGCATTCGACGCGCTCGCGCCCCTGCCCTTTGAGCGGATGGCCGAACAGACGCCGTTTCGCGGGCAGCGGGTGATGCGCCGCGGCGGCCACTTCGGTCAGCGTGACGCCCTGGTGCCGCCACTTGATGACGTGGCCCGCGCTCGTGATCGCGACGTCCGCCTCGAATCCGCTGCGCGAGAACTTGCGAGCTTGATAGACTTCAAACAACTCAGGGTGCAACGACCGATTGAATAGGTGAAACACTAACTCGGCGATTTTCGGGCGAACGGAGAGCACGCGAGTGTTTCCTGGCAATGTCGTCGGCGCGACGATGGTCGGTGCAAAGCTGCAACGGAATTGATTGGTTTCATCATACCAGTTCGTAGTCTGGTTCGCGGTGATGTCCCGCGCTTCTGCCGTCGATTATAGGTCGTGTCCGACCGGCGACAAAGCCAAATTCACGCACTGCAATTTCGGTGCCTGAGATTAGGGCTTGACAATGCAGCCGACGTCACGCCCGTGCCGTGGGCCACGATGCATGTGCGATGCAAAGAACGTGCCGTGCAGCATGCGATCGCCGGAGTGCATCGACCGAGCACGCGACTTCGCATTGCACGCTCAGTTCCGTGCGACGCGGCGCAGCGTCAGCTACCACCATCCCGCCAATACGTCGTACACGGCGTGCGCACCGACGGCGATTCCAAATCCCCGCACCAGAAAAACCGCGCAAAACAACACGCCCGCCGCAAATCGAAATGTAATCCGAAACAGCGGAAACGGATCGAGCGGCTCGCCCGACGCCCCCACGTGGTGCGCCGCGGAAAACAGCAGGCTCGTGACGATCACGGCGATTACAACGGCCGTCCGCGGTTTGAGGTTCGCCGCGCGCAGCGCCGCCGTGCACAGCGGCAACAGCATCAACCGGAACAACGTCTCCTCGTAGACGCCAGCACCGAAATAGCTGACGAAACGGGCGAAAGAAACGCGCAGCGAACTTGCCGCGAGCGTGAAACTCGCCGCTTCGTCGCCGCCGCCAAGACGCAACAGCGGCAAGTTGAGTTGGTCGAATGTCCACCGCTGAATCTGCACGCAAGCCAGCAGCACAACGGCAAGCGCCGCGCATTCGATGGCCATCCCGCCGAGTACCGACGATCGCACGCGCCAGGGTTGGGCGGTCGTGTGATGCCAGGCCACGAGAATGACCACGATCAACGCCGGCAGCGCCAGCGACGACCCGACGCCGATCGCCATCAGTAGCTGCCGGAGCCACACGTCGGCCCCATTTAGAATCGCCTGCGGGCCGAGCACCGCAACGCCCAACTCGTAAACCGCCAACAGCGGCAGCACGAACAGCAAACTCGCCAGCGGTCGCCGCGATTGCTGAAAGTAGTCGTCGGCGACGGCGTTGGATGCAAGGTTCGTGTCGCTCATGGCGGGTGGGCGATGGCTACGACTGGCCCATCAACTCTGTAACGAGCTTGGCCACCAGCGCCGGGTTATCCTGCTTGACGAGATGTTCGATCCGCGACGGAGTGACCTTGAGCTTCTCCAAAGCCGCCGCGATTCGTTCCCAAAGTTTCGTCCGCTTCTTACCTTCGGCCAAATACAGGTCGGTCACCAGTTCGCTCAGCTTTTGCAGCGAAATAGCTTCCGCATTCTGGTAGTAATTCTTGATGATCCGTTCTTGATACGCGCTGCGTTTGGCCATAGGGGTACGTACCGGCAAGAGGGTCGAAATTGTCGATGGCCGAATCGTCGCAAAAATAGCGCCTGCCGTAAAGGTCGGCCGCATGGATTCGCCGCAGCGGTACGGCCGTTCGGAAGTCGTCAATGCTCGAACGCCCCTTAACCGCCGCCAATCGCCGGCAGAAAGTGAACCTCGCTGTCGTCGTTCAGCTTGGCCAACATGCCGCGGGCCGTGACGACCCCGTCGATGGAAACGGCAATTCCCGCGGCGAGTTCGCCGTTCTGCACCAGCCTCGTGGCGATGCCCGGATGGGCCCGATCGAGCGAGGCGATCACCTGCCGCAGCGTACTGCCCTCGGCATCGACTTCCGACGCGCCGGCCGTCAGGTCGCGAAGCTGAGGTTGCAGGAACACGCGGGGCATGGCGATGGCCTTTAGAAACGATGGCCTTTAGCGATTCTTCGCTCGCGGCAGCAGCGTTCCGCCGGTGACTTGGCGAGTTACGCGGTGGAGTCTAACCGATCGCGGGCCCCGCGCCATGCACTCGGCGCGGCGACCATGTTACGATGCAGAGTCGCGATGGCGATAACGATTCAGGCGAAAACGATTCACACGACAACAGAGCAAAAAGACACGATGACCGAACCGACACGCAAGCCAAGTTTGTTATTCGTCTGCGTCGAAAACGCCAACCGCAGCCAAATGGCCCAGGCGTTCGCCACGTTGCTGAGCCAAGGGGCCGTCGACGCATTCAGCGCCGGCTCGCGGCCGTCCGGTCAGGTTAATCCGCGAGCCATTCAGTTCATGCGAGAGTTGGATTACAATCTCTCGACCCACGAATCCAAATCGCTCGACGAATTCAACGGCCAGCAGATCGACGTGGCCGTCACGATGGGCTGCGGCGACGCCTGTCCGGCCGTCAAGGCCGGACGCCGGGAGGAGTGGAACATACCGGACCCGAAGCACCTAAGCGACGACGAGTTTCGCGCCATTCGCGATTCGATTCGCGACAAGGTACAAACCCTCATCGACAGCCTAACGCCACCGCCCGCATGACCTACATGGCTGACGAAGGCTGGCCTTCGATTTCGGCGATAGCACGTTGACTAAGCGTCCTAACGTCGTGATTCTTTGCGTCACTCATCTTTCGTAGATGCGGCAAAGCTCGCTCATCTTGAATTCGACCGAGGGCCTGTGCAGCATAGGGGCTAATATAGGAATGATCGTCCTTCTTCTCGTAAAGGGCCTTGATGAGTTCGTCGACGGCAGGTTTCGCCGGTGGACCGATGTTCCCTAGTGCTTCGATGCTGTAGAACCTCGCGTCGGTACTCCCCTTGTTCACTTTCTCCGACAATGCGGAAACAGCTTCCTCGCCAATGCTTGCCAATGCCCATGCCGCATCATGTGCCAAGTCGGATTCCAGCAACTCGACGAGTTTGGGAATTGATTCCACTGCATCGTCGCCGAAGCCACCAATTCCTATTGCTTCAATCGCGGACCGTTTTACGTCTCTGCTACGGTCGGAAAGCAACTCGATCACTTCGGGTAACGCATCCTTGACCCTCGCACTTGCAACGAGCCTCATGGCCACGTGCACGTCGCGTTCATAGGGGTGCATATCAGGGAATTTGGCAGGTGAGTACGCCTGCGTCGTCCCAACAATGCGTGCGCGAAGAAAACGCCGTAGATGATCGATATGAAATCGCGTGCCGATTTCATACCAGTCAAGCGAAAAGCGGAATGCGACCGGGGCATCGCCGATCGTGATTTCAGCTAGCGGACCTATTCCGCAGATGGTAGTCCTGTTCGCGTAGTAGGCTCGATAGCCCTCGAAGTGCTCCCTGTCGTAGACGATTTGGTTGGGATCGCTGTAACCATTCACGAGCGGCCAAGTTACAGCCAGCCGGGCTGCTTCCCTGCTCGGTGTCTTCAGTTCACCGTCGTCCGGCTGCGTCGAAGGGCGTTCGGCGGGCACCTGCTTGGGAACGATCGTCTCTTCTTGCTCGCCTAAAGAAACAGGAGCGGCGGCATCCTGTTCCGAGTTGCATCCGACAAAGGCGGCGATGAGCGCCGCTAATAGGAATGATGATCGCAACGTGCGTGACATCGTATTTTCCTCCCCATGCGCGATAAACCGCCACATGGTTCAATTGCCTCGCCGCGTCAGTCGTTCACATCCGTCTCCAAAAACCGCGCCAATTTGTGAAAGTCCGACTCCGGCCTAACGAATCGTACCACCGTCACCAAATTATTCGGGTCGATCAACTTCTCGAACGGCTCGTAGTGCAAGTCTAACTGGCCGCTGACCGACACCATCACGCCGTCGAGCTTCTCCTCGACGAGCGCCCGATATGCCCCCACGCCGAGTTGGCTACCCAGCATCACGTCGAAGGCATGCGGTCGGGCGCAGCGTGCCTCGTATCCCAATTGCAGGCCCGTCACTTTTCGCGAGCGGTTCGTTTGCTTCTTGTACTCGCGGGCGACCAGATCGGCGAACATCTTGCCGAGGTTCACGTGCGCCACGGAGATGTGACCGTGATCGTCGCGAGGGACGCCTTTGAGCATCTCCGTGGGCAGCATCTCGGCCAAGCCTTCGGCCATCACGATCACACCGTAGCTCTTGCCGTGTTTCTCCTCGCGAACGCGCATCATCTTGACGATCCGTTCCACGACCTTTTCGACGTTCATGATCGCGTGCCGCGACATGCGACCGCTCTCCTCGACGTCCTCCTGCGAAAGGTATTCGTCGACGACGTCCTCGACGCTGATCACCAGCGACGCCTCGCCGGCGATGGCCGCCCCGTATGCCAGCCACCCCGCGCTGCGGCCCATCGTCTCGGCCAGAAAATAGCTCCGCGACGCCTCGGCATCGGCCAGCAAATTGCGAATCTCACTGGCCAGCGTCTCGACCGCCGTGAAGTAGCCGAACGTGAAGTCGATGCCGTGGTAATCGTTGTCGATCGTCTTTGGCACGTGAACCACGCGAATCCGCCGGCTTCCCGCAGGCAGACAGCGGTCCTGAAACAACTTAAACTTGTTGGCCGTCTTCAGCGTGTCGTCGCCGCCGATCGAAACCAGCGCATCGACTTCGAGCGAGCACAACGCTTCGTACACAGTTCGTAGCGGCTTGACGCGCTCGGCGTCGTCGAGGTGTTCCGGCGCTTCGACGTGCTTGCCTGGGTTGGCCCGCGCCGTGCCGATCAATATTCCCTGCGTGTTGCGCGTCCGCTTGAGCGACGTCTCGTCGATCGCCGTGTAGTGCTGGCCTAGCACCATCGGCTTCTCGGCCGAGTAATTCACCAAGTTCGAGTAGCCATACATCATGCCGACGACGTCGATGTCGTTGCGCAGAAACGAGCCGGCGCACGTCGATATCACGGCGTTCGCGCTCGGCGCCGGTCCGCCCGAAAACAACAAAGCGGCGCGGCGAATATCGGTTGAAACGGAGTTGGTCTGAGGCATCGCGCAATTCGGCTGTTAGGATGCGAACGGATTTTCTGCCCGAGCGGCGGGTCGGTTCGCGAGAATCACGAACGACTACCAATAACGAGGCGCACGAGCGGCCTCGCGCCGCGGCCCTGCATTGTAATACGCCGGTCGAAATCCGACCACGGCCGGATGTCCGACCTGGTGTCGGATGCGGACCGCGGTTCGCCTGTGGCAGAGACGCGATGCCATACCCACGAGAGTGGTTGCCGGGTAATTCGCGGCGCAAGAAAAAAGCGCGGTCCCCGCCGGAGCAAGGACCGCGCTTTTAGTAGTTTTCCGTCGGGCCCCAACGGGCCGTCCTGGAAGGAATCGACAACTCGTCAATGCGAGACCATCAATGCCTTGTCCAATTCGCCTAGTCTTCCGTGGCCTTCGTGGCGTCGGCGATGATCGCGGCGATCGTCTTCTCGTCCAATCCGCCGGCCTTGACCGCGTGATTGGCCGTCACCTTCTTGTCGCGATAAACCATTACGGTCACGGCGGCGTCGGGATTGATTTTGAAGTTCTTGGAACCCTTCTCGTTCGCCACCGCGAGGGCGACGTTCGAGACTTCGTTCTTCTCGGCGAACTTCACGATCTCTTCCTTCGTCTTGTCGGCTTCCTCCGTAATGACGTTTACGACCGAGGTCAGCTTGCTGTCTTTCTTTTCCGCGACGAGCTTGTCGAGCTTCTTGACCAGACCGGCCAAGTCGGCGGTGTTGTTCCGAGCGAACACCATTACCACCGGGCGACCACCCAGCCGT
>JAJDEG010000358.1 GCA_029259895.1 Planctomycetota bacterium | reverse complement strand
CGTCGAGCAGGTGGAGTTCCGTCGCGAGGGCGATGCCGAAGCAACGCGGGTGGAAGGCCGGGTGGTCGTCGAAGCGGCCGACAAGAGCCTGCTGCTTCAAACGGCCGATGGCGGGCTTTACGCCATCACCGCGGAGCAGGTGATTCGACGCGCGTCGGACGCCCGAGCGTTCGCGCCGGTCGCCGCCGACGACATTGGTAAGCAGTTGCTCGCAGGGCTGCCGGCGGGGTTCGATATCCACCGCACGCGGAATTTCGTGATTTGCTACAACAGCAATAAGGCGTACGCACAGTGGGTTGGCGCGCTGTTCGAGCGGCTGCATCGCGCGTTTCATACGTATTGGCAGGGCAAGGGTATAAAGCTCACCGAGCCCGAGTTTCCGCTGTGCGTACTGGTGTTCGCCGATGACGAATCCTACGCGGCGTATGCCAAGCAGCACTACGGCGAAGGCGCGAGCAAACTCGTGGCGTTCTACGCGCTGTCGACGAATCACGTGACGCTGTACGACCTGACCGGCGTTGGCGCGCTGCGACGCGAAGGCAATCGCCGCGGCAACCTCGCCCAAGTGAACGCGATGCTCTCGCATCCGAGCGCCGAGCGAAACGTGGCAACGGTCGTTCACGAGGCCTTTCATCAACTTCAATTCAATTGCGGGCTGAGTCAGCGGTTTGCCGACGTGCCGCTTTGGGTCGCCGAAGGCTTGGCGATGTACTTCGAGACGCCGGACCTGAAATCGGCCCAAGGGTGGCGCACGATTGGCGCGGTCAACTATGGTCGCCTGCGAGATTTCCGGGCTTCTCTGGGCAACCGGCCCGCCGCGTCGCTGAAGTCGCTCATCATCGACGACGTTCGCTTCCGTGATGCCCGCGTCGCAACGGCGGCCTATGCCGAAGCTTGGGCGATGAATCACTTTCTCATGCAACGGCACACGAAGGAGTATGTGGCGTATCTGAAGACGATCGCGGACAAGCCGGCGGCGGTGATCGACACGCCGGCGGAGCGACTCCAGCAGTTTGAAGCGGCTTTGGGCGACTTGGAAACGCTCGACGCCGAGTTCTTGCGGCACGTTCAGTCGCTGCGCTAAGCGGGTTCGCGATAGATTTGCGTGAGCGTGCGGATTCGCGCGCTCGTCAGCGTTCTTTGCGCGACTGGACGGAAAGCCGCGTTTTGGCTTACGATGTCCGCGCGCCGAGGCCGAAACTATCGGGAGCGGAATCGCCGCCGCGAATGTGCCTCTGACGATCGCGGCGTCGCTTTTCACTTTATTTCCGCCGCTAGACGAGAAACAAGATGACATCCCACTTCGCTACGCCCGAATCGACTTCCGATAGCCGCGCGGCCGACATCGTCGCGCCGTCTGGGGTCGACCGCCGCGATTTTCTCATGCAGCTCTCGATCATCGCCGGTGGCACGGTTATCGCCGGTTGCGGCCAGGGAGATGGCACGAAGACGGACGTGGCGGATCTTAAGGGCGTGGCGTGGTCGAAAGCGCCGTGCCGCTATTGCGGAACTGGCTGTGGTGTCGAAGTCGGCGTGAAAGATAGCAAGGTCGTCGCGGTCCGTGGCGATGAGCTTTCGCCGGTCAATCGCGGTCTGCTGTGCGCAAAGGGCTATCACCTGCCCGGCATGTTGTACGGCGAGGACCGATTGCAGTATCCGATGAAACGCAGCGCGGACGGCAAAAGTTTTTCGCGGATCAGTTGGGACGAGGCGATTGCGCTGATCGCCGAGAAGTATCGGGAGGCTCTCGACAAACATGGCCCGGAATCGATCGCCATGTACGGCTCTGGCCAGTGGACCGTGTTCGACGGCTACGCGGCGGCCAAGTGGTTCAAGGGGGGCATGAAGAGCAATAATCTGGAAGCCAACGCCCGGGTGTGCATGGCCAGCGCGGTGGCCGGATTTATGACGCAGTTTCAGAGCGACGAGCCGATGGGCTGCTACGACGATTTCGAGGCCGGTCACGATTTCTTTCTATGGGGCAACAACATGGCGGAGTGCCATCCGGTGTTGTTCAGCCGCGTCCTGGAAAACCGTCGCAAGAATCCAAGCGTGCAGATCATCGACATCGCCACGCGGTGGACGCAAACGTCGGACTTTGCCGACATGTTCGTACAGATTCGTCCGGGCACCGACTTGGCGCTGGCCAACGCCATCCTGCATCTGCTCGTCGCCAAGGGGCACGTCAACGCGTCATTCGTCGAGCAGCACATCACGTTCAAACGGGGCATCGAGGACATCGAGAAGATTGGCTACGGCTGCTACGACGAGCAGGCGGAACGCTACACGTTCAAAGATGAGCCGCGCGATAGTAGCCTCGAAGAACTCGAACAGTTCTTAGCAGATTACACGCCCACCAAGGTCAGCGAGATCACGGGCGTGTCGCCGGCTCAGATCGAAATCCTCGCCGAGCTTTACGGCAACCAGCGACGCAATACCGTGAGCGTCTGGTGTATGGGCGTGAATCAGCACGTCCGCGGCACGTGGATGAACAATCTCATCACCGATCTTCATCTACTTACTGGAAAAATCTCGCGGCCGGGCAACAATCCGTTCAGCCTCACCGGTCAGCCGTCGGCGTGCGGAACGGTGCGCGAAGTCGGCACGCTCTGCGATCGCTTGCCCGCCGACCGCACGGTGACCAAGCCCGAGCACCGCGCCGAAACGGAAAAGCTTTGGAATCTGCCGGCCGGAACGATTCCCGATAAGCCGGGCTATCACACGATGGATATGTTCCGCGCACTGGCTCGCGGCGACGTGAAAGTGATTTGGGTCCAGACGACGAACCCCTGGGTCAGCCTTCCGAACCTCACGCGCTTCGAGCGGAAGGCGAACGACGACCGGTTCATCATCGTCAGCGACATCTATCCGACGCCATCGACGGCCGCGGCCGACTTGATCTTGCCGTCGGCGGCTTGGGTCGAGCGCGAGGGCGTATTCGGCAATACCGAACGCCGGACGCAGCAATGGAATAAACTCGTCGATCCGCCCGGCGAGGCCAAAGAGGACGCCTGGCAGATCGTTCAAGTCGCCAAGAAGATGGGCTACGACAAGTTGTTCCCTTGGCCGGAAGACGATTGGCACAAGCCGATGTTCGAGGAGTATCGATCGTTCACCGTTGGCATCGGCAAAGACTTGGCGAGCTACGACCAGCTTCAGGCGGAGCGAGGCCTTCGTTGGCCGGTCGTCAATGGCCGCGAGACGCGATACCGCTACGCCGCGCCTTACGATCCGTACGTCAAGAAGCCGGAAGGCGTTCATTTCTACAAGGCGAAGGGCTACGGCGAACGCGCGGCGCTGTGGCTGCGGCCGCATCATCCGCCGGCGGAGTCGCCCGACGAGGAATATCCGTTTTGGCTATCGACGGGTCGCGTTCTCGAACACTGGCACACCGGTTCGATGACGCGTCGCGTAAAGCAACTGCATCAAGCCGTGCCGGCAGCTTACGTGGAAATCGAGCGGACCGACGCGGATGCAATCGGCGTGACGTCGGGTGATAAAGTGCGGGTGAAGAGTCGCCGCGGCGAGCTGATTTTGGCCGCCGTCGTCGATGGACGCGGTCGTCCGGCGAAGGGTTCGGTCTTCGTTCCTTTCTTCGACGAGGCAAAGCAGATCAACCTGCTCACGCTCGACGCGATGGACTCGATCAGTAAGGAACCGGATTACAAGAAGTGCGCGGTGCGCATCGAGAAAGCCTGAGCCATGCGATCATCGATTCGTTGGAACTACGGCGCGATCGTGCTGGTGGTGCTGACCGCGGCCGGTTGCGGCGACAACCGAACCGACGGCGACACTGCTTCGCCGGCAGCGCTTTCCGTTCGCGCCGAACGCCGTGCGTTCGCCGGAGCGCCGCCGGTGATTCCGCATCCGCCCCAGTCGAGCGAATGTACCAAGTGCCACACGTCGTCGGGCATGGAAGTACCGCGACTCGGCTTTGCTCCGGCTAGTCCGCACGGCGACACGTCCGGCATTGGCGATTCGGCTCGTTGTAAACAGTGCCATCTGTTTCAGCAAACCGGCGACGTGTTCGTGGCGTCGAGATTCGAGCCGCTCACGACCGTCGGCCTGCGTGGCTCGCGGGCTCATCCGACTGCGCCGCCGACGATGCCCCATTCGTCGTTCATGCGCGAGAATTGCCTGGCCTGTCACGACGGCCCATCCGCTCGACCAGAAATTCGCTGCACGCATCCGGAGCGCAGCCGGTGTCAGCAATGTCACGTGGCGGCAGTTGCTGACGACGCCGCGTTCGGTTTTGGCGTGGCGCAGGCGAGTGACGGATCGCGTTGAGTCCAGTCTTGAAAGGTGGCGGAACTTGCCTGGAGCGCAAGAAGAAACGCTGGGAGCGCCGCCCTTTCGGTCGACGCTCCCAGCGAACTGATTAGGTCGATGCTCTCCGCGTTCGACGTCGGCGACGACTAGTGAGCCAGGCTGCCTTCATAGCTCGGCTCTTCTCCGCGATTGACTTCTGCGCGGCGCGTCGCTGGGCGGTCGTCGGAATGGACCCTGAAGCGTTGCACAAGCGTGCGAAGGCTGGCGGCCTGCGCACCGAGCTCCTCGCTGCTCGAGGCCATTTCCTCCGAACCGGCGGCCGCCGACTCCGAGGCGGTGGCAACGTTTCCGATGGCGGATGTGACCTCTCGTGCGATGTCGGCCTGACGTTGAGACTCTTCGACGATGGACGAGATCCGTCCGGCGGTCACTTGCACGCCGTCGATGATCCGCTTGAGCGACTCGGCGGTTTCGTTGCTCATGGACACGCCTTCGTCGACTCGTGTCGCCGATTCGCGAATCAACGTCGAGATCTTCTTGGCCGCCTCGCTGGCACGCTCCGCTAGCTTGCGAACTTCGTCGGCCACGACGGCGAAGCCCATGCCGTGCTCGCCGGCGCGGGCGGCTTCGATGGCGGCGTTGAGTGCCAGAAGATTCGTTTGGCTGGCGATTTCGGAGATCACGTCGATGATTTCCGTGACCTGTTGCGAGCTTGCGCGAATCTTGTCCATGGCGTCGATCGAGCGTTGCATGGCTGCGCCGCCCTGATTGGCGTGGTCCGTGGCTTCGCCAGCGAGACGATTTGCATCGACGGCGCCGTCGCGTACGGACTGAATGGAACGCGCTAACTCGTCGATCGCGGCGTTCATTTCCTCGACAGTCGCGGAGTTGTTCTGTGCACCGTGGGCGAGCGATTGTGCGCTTTCCGCGACGACGCGAGAGCCTTCCGTAAACTGCTCCGAGCTAGTGAGTATCTCCGTGATGATTCGCCGCAGATCGGTGATCATCTTGCTCAGTCCAGAGGCGAGTTGCCCCACCGGATCATCGCCGGTGACCGTGAGTTCACGGGTCAGATCGCCGTCGGCAGCGAGATTTACGACCTTGAGAACCTCGTCGACGCGATTTCGCAGTTCAAGGTTTGCCGCGCGATCGCGCTCCTGCGATTCGCGTTCGCGAAGTTCGGCGGCCTGCTTTTCACTGAAGAACGTTCGCAATCCGTCGCCGAGTTTGCCAAGCGCGTCATCTCCATTGGCTTGAATCGATCGCGAATAGTCGCCTTGAGCGACGCATTCGAGTGCCGCCAGCATGTCCGCGACTTTCTCCTCAGCTTCCGCCACCGATTGGCGTTGCTGATCGGCGCGAGTTTTTTGCTCGACCATTTGCTTTTCTTGAGCTTCCTGCTCGCGTTGTGCCGACTGTTCGACGTCGGTAACGAGTTTCTCCGAAGCCTCGGTAGCCAGGTTAATGGCGGTGGCGATTTCGCCGAATTCGTCCTTGCGGTCGATTTCGATTCGCGTCGACAGATCGCCGTTGGAGATCAATTGGAGCTTCGTCAGAGCGCCGCGGAGCGGCTTCACGATGCTCTTCGTCAGCACGATCGCCGCGACGATGCCCATCAGCAAGGCCACGCCGCTCAACACGAGCGTTTCGATCTCCGCTTTGGCGTTGGCCGCCGCGACCGCCGGGCCGAGGACGTCCTGTTCGGCCGCCAAGGTGTCGTTGATCTCGTCGATCGTGTGGGCGATGTGCGATCCGTCCTTGGTCATCGATTCGTCGACAGCGTCGATGGCGTGGGCGATGCCCACCACTTGCTCAAACGCCGCGACGTACTCTTCGGTCGCCGTCGAAGCCGACGCGAGCATTTCGCGACGATTGGGATTCGTGAGTTGCGCGTCCAAATGACGGTAGTTTTCTTTGGCGTCGGCGAACTCCTTGCGGACGCGTTCGGCCGTGGCCGGCGTGTTGTCGCCGAGGAACTTGGCGACGTACAACCGACCGAGCAGCAAGTGCTGCTGGGCGATTCCGGCGACGGTGGCCGCCTCCATGTCGTTGTCGCCGCGGGCCGATTCGATGATCTCCGACAACGACTCGCGGATCGCCGGGCCCTTCACGTCAAGGACGTCCTTTCCGAGCGCCGCGATTTCTGCCTGATGCTTCACGCGCTTATCGAACTGCTCCGCGTGATGGTGCATGTCGTCGTCGATCGTTCCGAGCTTCGCCAACAGGTCCGCGTCCGTGACCATCCCCTCGGCCTCCTTGACGGCCGCCATCAGATGTTCGACGAGCTTGTGGTACTTCTCGACGACCTTGGGATCTTGATTCGTCGCGAACGTGCGAACTTGCAGCCGGGCCTCGATCAGGTCGGTCTCAATCTGGCCAGTCAGCTTCGTCTGCCGAGCCAGCGAACGATATTCCGAAAACGACTCGGTGGCCGAATCGAGCGAGAAATACCCAATCCCGCCCATCGCGCACACCAACAACAACACCAGCCCAAAACCGCCGGCGATCCGCTTGCCGACGCGAACGTTCTGTAACCAGGCGAACATAAGATTGCCCCTCTTGAGAATGTGTGGAGTTCCACGATGAAACGAGTTCCAGCGGCGCACCGCGAGTGTCTTGCACCTGCCGCGACAATCGACATAGCCGCGACGGTCCGCTGCGTCGACCGGGGTATTCACCCCGCATCGCGTCGGACTTTACAGAAATATCTAGCCCGCAATCGGTGCGCTGGGGTGAATGCACCAACATATTCTGAGCTTACTGACCGAAATGCGGCGAAAATCTGCGAAACGATCGCCAATAGAGCCACCTCCCGATGCCGACAAACGGCAAATCCGCGTCGGTCGGTCCAAGCCCGAACGTCGTTGACCTCTACGTACTCGCGTGATCGCGAGATATCGCAAAATGCCGACGGCCGTGGACGGCCAGCAAGCACTTAGCGTTTTGTCTTCTTGGCGTGGCGCAAGGTTGAGCTACGGTTTTTCGGACGCGCGTCGAGATACCAATTCGCTTGGCGCTCGTCGCCAAGTTCGTCGATCGGCGAGGGGAACTATCGCCGGTTCGACCGTAATTCTTTTCCTCGAACCAGAAGAAGGTTCCGCTATGAGTGGCTACGTCTCGTTTGTCCTTAACCGCATTGCGATTCTCACGGTCCTGGTGGCCGCGATGTCGACCGCTTCGCTTCGCGCATCCGATCATGCCGAAGACGCCGATCACCACGCCGACCATAAGGTCGCCACCTCAGCGCCCGTGTCCACGAACGAACACGCCAGCAGCGCCCACGAAGCCGCCAGCGACAACGCCGTCAGCGACAAAGCCGCCGGCCCCGAAGAGGTCTGGAATCAACTGATGGTCGGTAACGCCCGCTTCGTGGCCGGCAAGCCTAAACAAAGAGAATACATTCACACCCGACGCGAGCTGGCCAAGGGTCAACACCCGCACACGATCGTCATCACCTGTGCCGACAGCCGCGTCAGCCCGGAGCTCGTTTTCGATGCCAACCTCGGCGAACTCTTCGTGCTCCGCACGGCCGGCAACATCGCCGACCCGATCGTATTGGGGAGCATCGAATATGCCGTCGAACACTGCCATTCGACCGCGATCGTCGTGTTGGGCCACACCAAGTGCGGCGCGGTCACGGCGGCCGCTTCGGGCGGAAAGATGCCCTCGCCGAACCTCGAAGCGATCGTCAACAAGATCGGCCCAGCGCTTGCCGGCATCGAATCGCGAGACAACATGGACGAATTCGTCCGCAAGGGCGTCGAGACGAACGTTCACTGGGTCGTTCGCGACATGCTCAAAAACAGTGACATCATTCGATCGCACTTCGACGAGCAGAAGATCGGAGTCTTCCGTGCCGTCTACCAACTAGAGACGGGCGAAGTCGTGCAGTTGAAGTAGCGCCAGCGACGTTTCAAACGCTACGCGAGTCCTGGAAAAACGAAGGCGGCCGCGGCAAATCAACTTGCCGCGGCCGCCTTGTTGTTGATGTCGAGCGAGCTATCGGCGAGCGAATCGACGGGCGATCGACCGTCTTGCCGTTTGCGATCGACGATTACCGCGGCTCGGCTTTCTTCACCGACACTTCGTCGAACCAAATCTTTCCCACGCCGCCGAGCAGTCCGATGCGGATGCTGGCCTCGCGCGCGTTGCCCGGCACGGCGACGAGGGCAGTCTCCTTATACCATCCGAACGTGCCAAACCAGCGGCCGATCACCGCCGGCTGGCCAATCGGCGCTCGGCGTTCGTCGAAAAAGGATATCAACACATGCGGCATCTGATCGAGATGGTCGCCCGCCCGTATCTGCTCGCCTTTGACGCGACACGACACATCCAACTCGCGCACCTTTCGGCCGTCGACGGCAAAACCCTGCATGACGTGGCTCATTTGGCCGGGCTGCTTGTTGCTGAATAGCGCGCAGCGCTCGCCCGATCCGCCGGCGTCCTGGGCCAGTTCCATCTGCTGCATGTAATACCACGCCGAAGGCGTTTCCCCCGGCGCATCGTCGGGCTTCTCGGCGGGCACTTCGATGACCTCCTCGAAACCCCCATTGCCGATCGACGGATTCTCCGGGTCGGGCTTAACTTTCCGCCGCGATTCGGCCGTTCCGGTCATCGGCACGAAGAACGTCGTTTGCAGCGCTTCCGGTTCGAGCTTGCCGTCTTGCTTGCGATAGAGATACAGCACCTGCTGATAGCGCTGACCCACCGGCACGACGATCCGCCCGCCTTCGCGAAGTTGATCGACGAGCGCTTGAGGGACCGATTCCGGTGAGCACGTGACGATGATCTTGTCGAACGGCGCGTGTTGCTTCCAGCCGGCGAAGCCGTCGCCGACTTTCGTCTTGACGTTGTCGTAGCGCAACCGCCGCAGAGTCGACGCGGCTTTCCGCCCCAGGCGTTCGACGATTTCGATCGAGTACACCTCCTTGACCAACTCGCCGAGCACGGCGGCCTGATAGCCGCTCCCCGTACCGATCTCGAGCACTTTGTCGGTCGGCTGCGGGTCGAGTTGCTCGGTCATGAACGCCACGATATAGGTCGACGAAATCGTCTGGCTCTCGCCAATCGGCAGCGCCATGTCGAGATAGGCCTTGTCGCGCAAGTTGACCGCCACAAACTCGTGCCGCGGCACTTTCCCCATCGCGGCGAGCACCCGCTTGTTCTTAACGCCGTTGCCGATCAAGTCCTGCTTGACCATCCGCTCGCGGGCGTCGTCGAGTGCCTTGCGCGATTGGGCGGCGGCGGGCGCCGGGAACGGCGTCCATAGCGAGAGCGACAACACGGCGACCGCCGTGCGAAGAATGAGAATGGTCGAGAATCTCGTCTGATCCATCGCTCAGCTCCTGGCAACTTCCTAGCAAAGCAGAATCGCCGCTGATCGGCTCGGTCCCGGCACTCCGCCGGCCACAACGTTGATAGTCCGGGCGCAGACAGCACCGCCGCTGCCGGATACCCTCGTTCATTGTACCATTTCGCCCGCGAATGATCGTATTTCCCGCCCATTCCTTGCAATCGATCCGCCCGATGAAAACCAATCCCGTCAAACGTAAACTGGCCGCCGGCGAGGCGACTTTCGGCACCTGGCTCTCGCTGGGGGATCTCTACGCCACGCGGGCGCTGGCCCGCTGCGGCTTCGACTGGCTCACGCTCGATCTGGAACACGGCGCGATCGACTGGTCGCAAGCCGCGACGATCTTCGCCGCCATCGCCGACGCCGGCTGCGTGCCGCTGGCCCGTGTGCCGCAAGGGAGCCACGACTACATCAAGCGCGTGCTCGACTGCGGGGCGTGGGGCATCGTGGTGCCAATGGTCAACACGGTCGAGCAGGCTCGCACGGCCATCGCCGCGGCCAAGTACCCGCCGGCCGGCAATCGCAGTCTCGGCGGCGGTTGGCACGCCATGAACTTCGCCGCCACGCCGGCCGAGTATTACGCTCAGGCGAACGACGAAATCCTGGTGATCCTGCAAACCGAAAGCCCAACAGGTATCGACAACGCCGAGGCGATTTATTCCCTGCCCGGCGTCGACGCGATCTTCGTCGGCCCAGTCGACCTGCGGGCGAACATGACGCAAAGCGACGGCACGCCCGCGACGGACGAGCGGTTCGAGGCCGCGCTGCAACGCATCGTCGACGTCGGCAAGCAGACCGGCACGCCGACCGGCATGCACACGATGGACCCGCAAACCGCCCTGCGACGCGCCGAACAAGGAATGCGGTTCATCGCGGTGGGCAGCGAGCTTGCCATGTTGACAAAAGCGGCGCAGGACGTCGTCCGCGTCGTGCTGCCGCAGCAGGCCGGCCAAGACGTGGCAAAGTATTAGGCATGAACTACTTCGCCCACGGCCGCTCGTTCATCAACGATCCGTACTATCTCGCGGGCACGGCGGTGCCGGACTGGCTGGTCGTCGTCGACCGCCGCGTTCGCGTTCGTCCCAAACACGCCGAGCCGTTCGTCGCCGACGAAGATCCGCGTTTGTCCGCGCTGGCGCGCGGCATTCTTCAGCATCACGCCGACGACGCCTGGTTCCACGTCAGCCGAGCCTTCTATGAACTGTCTACGGAATTGACCGCCCGCATTCGCGCACGGCTTCCGGCAAATGGCGGTTTCCGGGCCAGTTTCCTCGGGCATATCCTGGTGGAACTGCTGCTCGACGATGTGCTGATTGCCAGCGACCGTGCCATTCTGGACGAATACTACGCGGCGATGGGCCGCATCGATCGGCTGTTCGTCGAGCAGTCGATCAACCGCATGGCGCCACGTTCTACCGATCGCCTGGCATGGTTCATCGAGCGGTTTTCGAGCGAGCGGTTCTTGTCGGATTACGCCGACGATGAGAGACTGCTATTTCGCCTAAACCAAGTCATGCAGCGAGCGAGGCTGCCGCAATTGCCCCCGTCGTTTGTCGACCTACTTAGCGAAGCCCGAGTGCTAGTTCGCGACGACCACGAACAACTGTTCACCCCCGATACCGTGGCCCCCGATACTATCGCCGCCAAGAGCGACAACGCAACGCGATAACGAAACTCCCTGCCCCCTATCCCCTGTCCCCTGCCTCCTACTCCCTCTCCGGAGCTTCGACCAATGAAATACGGAATGAACCTGCTGCTGTGGACCGACACGCTTAAGGACGAGCTGATTCCGGTACTCAAGCAGCTCAAGAAGATGGGCTACGACGGCGTCGAGCTGCCGATCTTCGAGTTGGATGAGCAAAAGTACGCCCGCTGGGGCAAGATTCTCGACGACGTCGGTCTCGGCCGAACCGCGGTCACCGTTCGCGGCGGCGACGACAATCCGATCGATCCCAGGGCCGCCGTCCGCGCTAAAGGCGTCGAGAACAACAAGCGAACGCTCGATTGTTGCCACGCGGTCGGCGCGACGGTTCTCGTCGGCCCGTATCATTCGGCCATCGGCCAATTCAGCGGACAAGGACCGACCGACGACGAATTCAATTGGGGCGTCGATTCGATGCGTCCCGTCGCGGAGCACGCGCAACAGGCCGGCGTCATGCTCGGCGTCGAGTATCTCAACCGCTTCGAGACGTATCTGCTTACCAGCGTCGCCCAAACCGTGAAGTTCGTCAAAGCGGTCAAGCACCCCTATTGCCGGATGATGTACGACACCTTTCACGCCAACATCGAGGAAAAAAACATCCCCGACGCGATCCGGGCCGCCTCGAAGCACATGGTCCACGTCCACATCTCGGAAAACGACCGCGGCACGCCTGGCACCGGCCACGTCGATTGGGCCGACACATTCGACACGCTCAAGGAAGTCGGCTACGACGGCTGGCTCATGATCGAAGCGTTCGGCCTTGCCCTCCCTGCGTTGGTCGCTGCGACCAAGATCTGGCGGCGGATGTACAAATCGGAAATGCAGCTTTCCAAAGACGGCCTGGAATTCATGAAAAGCGAATGGGCGAAGCGGCAGCGAAAACGCCCGGCCGGCAAGAAGGCGGTCAAGAAAACGGGCGGCAGCGGCAAACGCTAGTGCCCGGAATAGCCAATGCGGCTTTCCCGCGCGTGTACACATCCTCCGCAAGAGTGGGGGAAAGCGGCTTTTCCGGAAATTTCGATAAATCCGATTGCCAAAATCTTGAAACGGGATCGGGGCCGTGTATATTCACGGTGGCTGCGGCGAGCCGTAATTGCTCGGCCTTACGCGGTAGCAATCATTGAATTGCCTCATGGAATCGACGCGACACGGTTTGTCTCTGAAACATTGACGATACACCTATCCGAGGACGAGGGGGTGGCTAATGCGTTTGCGTAGTACTCTGACTTGCTTTTGCGTGGCGATGCTTTGCGCGCAATCTCTTTACGGTGGCGCGTTGCCGACGAACGGGCCAACCGGCTTCGTTCACGCCGACGGCACGGATTACCCTCTCGAATTTGAACTCGACGAAGAATCCGGCCTGTGGGGCCTCAACTTCAACGTTGATGTTCCCAATCAGTACCGAATCAGCATGACGGGCGTCGTCGATCCCGATCCGTCCATCGGATACGGCCTCGCGGTGACCGACTTCGGTGCACCGAGCAGCTTCGGATTCAGTATTTCCTCGCCCATCGTGTCGACCGCAGCGCCGACGGAAGTCATCGCGTCGATCAACGGCGGGTTGAACGACTTCACCGGCAACGGCATTTCAATCACGCCGACGCTCGCTGACGCCGACGGCGACGCCATCGCCGAACTACAGGTTGCCAGCGCCGGCCTGCCCTACGCGAATATGGGCGTCGATGTCGGTCCGGCCGCGTCGTTCGGTCCCGGCCCGGCCGGGGCTCAACACGTTTACGGCCCGTATTCTTTGCCCATTACGGTCGGCCCAGCCATCGGCCCGTATACGATGTTAAAACTCGATGTCGGCTTCATGCTGTCGGGCGGCGGTGATATCGCGGCCTTGACCGGCCACGCCGAGATCGCCGAACAAGGCGGAATCGTCCCCGAGCCAAGTACAATGGTATTGGCCGCCCTGGGCCTGGGGTTCGTGTGTGCTGCCCGAGTAAGGCGGAGACGTTCGCTTCGATAAAGATTGGCTTCGGAGGCTCCCGCGAAGTCGAAATCGTTCGCGGCCCCGAAGAAAAATGCGAAAAATGCCGCACGCCGCTCATCGAAACCTTTTTGGCTAACTCGACATTTGACACTATCCTGCCCTACGTGATTATTTCAACAAGAACGTTGCGCAACTACGACGTGAGGTTAAGCTAATGACGGTCCAATACCCCCGAGTTCTCATGGCCCTTGTCTTGGGCCTGCTTATCGGTTCGTCAACGTTAGCGGGCGTGGTCGATCCAGGTCCGCCAGACAATCCTGGACCGCCAGATCACGTTGACTTTAAGATTCCCTTTGGCGTGTTGATGCGCGCCAACGACCGCGTTTGGGAATTGCCGATCGTGTTGATCGAAGGTA
>JAJDEG010000357.1 GCA_029259895.1 Planctomycetota bacterium | reverse complement strand
GCTATCGACGCGACGGACGGCGTGAAGATCAATAACGCCAAGGTCGTCAAGGCCGACATTCATACGTCCAACGGCGTGATCCACGTCATCGACACCGTTCTGCTTCCCAAGTAGTGACGGCACCATCGAGATCGGCGGCGTCGGCAAAGCGGCGCCGTCGATCTCGTTGTCTTCTTCAATGTTGCTTCGTGCGCCGGCCAGGATGAAAACGTAGGGGATGTCTTTGCCTTGTGCCCGATACACGGTCATCGCGTATCCGAGCCGGACGTGCGGAAACCGCTTGGCGTGGAATTCGACCTGCTTGCCGGTGTCCAATCGCACCGACAACCAGTTACCTTTGATAGCGACGACCGACCCGAACGAACCATTGTCGACGCGGTTGAGACCGCGTGCATTTGCCGTGAATAGCACGCGGTCGTCTACATAGGCTCGATTCACGTACGAGCGGCCCAACTCCACGTTAATGTCGTGGATGGTCACGAACCGCGACGTATCGAGCACGGAAAGGCGTGCTTCCTGGCAAGCCTTGTTGGCGGCTTCGACCTGCTCGTTCGTATGCACGAGAATCGCCGCGTCTTCGGGCGTCAGCCGTGCAAACCCTTTCCATTCGTTGACCAATGCGGCGAGGGCCGCCTCCATGTCCGCATACGGCTCGACCAGGCCTCTCGCCGCGAACATCGCCAACGCGATGTCGGCGGCTCCCGCTTCAAATAGCTTGGCGGCCTCCTTGGCCCAATCGTTCTTCTGGCGAGCAATGAGCTTTAGCTCGGCAGCGTCATGCCGCGTCGACAGCGACAGAAATGGTGGACAGCCTTCGACCGGCGGAAGTTGGTTTGGGTCGCCGAGGAAACAAATCGTGGCCCCGCGACGTTTCGCCAAGTCAAGCAGCATCTTGAACTGCCGTTCATTTACCATGCCGGCCTCGTCGACGACGATCACCGTCCGGCCGTCGATTTTGACGGGGGTCGGCTGCATTTTCCGAGACGTCGGTCGGCCGCGTAACGCACGCCCGACTTGGCGAACGTGGTGTTTTGTCTTAGCGAGCGGCCCGTTGTCGACGACGCGTGCGGGTGGCTTGCCGAAGTTGGTTCGTCGCCCCTGGATCAGTGCCCGTGCGGCTTGCCCGGCGTAGTAGGAGAACGGCAGCGAATAATCGCCGGTGAGCCGAGCGATGGTCGTGGTTGGGATGCCCGACTTCTGCTGTAGTTCCGTCGCGGCAGTGTTGGTGGGGGCAACGCCGATGACGCGGATGCCAGAGGCCTGGAACGCCTCGAATGTCGGTTTCATCACGTAGGAAGTTTTGCCGGTGCCGGCTAAACCACGCACAAAGCGAATCGCCCCTTCACCCTCCGCGAGCCAGTGGACCGCCCGAAGTTGTTCTGGATTGATGCTCGGATAACGTCGCAGCACGCGACGAATTGCGGCGGCGGTGGCTCGCACGCCGCGACGAGAACGAAGTTCGTCCGATGTCTGAAGCATTTTTTTCAAGCCGGCCAAAATGCTTGCCGTCGTAAGTCCCGCAACACCGTTCAGCGGCTCCAACGGGATGACGGCCGACGAACGCAAATACTCGCCGACGGCGATGTTGATGGCTTCGGCCGCAACTCCCCTGCCCGCCGCCTCGACAAGTGCCTCGAAACGGAAAGCATGCGCCGTGAAGTGCGAGCACGTGGCCGTGACGTTCCGAATCGCGGCCTTAATGGCTTTTCTTGCCGTAGCTTGCTGGTCGACCGGGCGAGGGCGTCGAGTGGCCAGCTTATCGGCGAGCTTGGTCGTGAAGCCAAACTTCGAGTTCAGCTCTTGCCATTGGCGAAACCGCTCGTTTCGCGACGGCACCGTCGTCTTAGTTTGCCGTGTCGCCAAACAGGCCGTGGCAGCGTCTTTGGCTCCCGACGTACCGCGTCGCTTTTGGTGGCGGAGAATCTGTTTGCGTCGCGTGGAGTGAGCGTCGACGACGCCGGCGGGCACGCCGGCGATTTCGAAACTCGTCCCCACACGAACTGTGACAAAGCCGATTTGGCGAAGCCGTGTCGCCAGCAGCGTCCGAAACAGGGCACCAAGCACTTTCTTGACGCCCGGTTGATAGAAAAATTGCGTGTCGATGGCCCCCGTGGTTCCGTCGGGCCTGACGCCTAGATTTAGCAGCAGGCAATGCCAATGCAGATTCGCTTCGTCGGCTCGGCTAATTCCATGCTCGAAAGCGGCGATTACCGGCTTGGCGGAGACCCATTGGAGGTCGTGTCCGGCCTTTCCAACTCGCGAAAAAATGAGCCCCCGTTCCATCTCGGCGACGACGTCGCGGACAGAATCCCGCACGGCGTCCTCGATATTGGTGCGAAGCGTCGGGTCGGCTTGGCTCCAAACCACGCTGACCGTCTTGGGTACCGTGAATGTCAAGTCATTCGCCGGCTGGCGACGGCCTCCGGCGTTTTGGACCAGCGGGCGTTGCGTCGCCGGATGATACCCCCGGAACAGCGACCGCAGGGCGTCGTCGTTGACAATGCCCGCTAGCCCAAGATAGTCGGCACCGCTGCCCATCCAGATGCCGGGCGGTTCGCCTGGCCGCGTGAGGGCATCCGCCTCCAAGTCATCGTCGGGGTCGGCGAGCGTATCGTCACCGTCGTCATCGCCTTCGCCGCGGCGACCACCCTTCCCTCGCCGACCGGCTCGATAGTACCGCGTGAGACGAAGGTGATAATCCTCGGCGTTTCTTCCGGCGGCGATTTTGTGGAGCGAGAGCATCAGGAATTCTCCGCGAGCGTTATCGGGAAAATTCGCTCCACGATTTTTCTGGCCTTCGCCTCATCCATCGGCGTGTCCTTGCTCGTGCAGAGCAAGACGGCCATCGCCGCTGCGACTTCCCCGCGGATTCGCTTGAGCGACTCAAGCTGTGCGGAGAGTTCGGAAACCCGCTCACCGATTGCGGACCATGACGCGAGTTCGGCGGTTATTTCGCCAAGTTGCTCCACGACGGTCTCCAGTTCGCCGCTGCGGGCTTCCGCGTCGCGGTCGTTGTCCTGGAGCAAGCGAAGAATCATCGCCTGCTTTTCGTCGGAACCGACGCCTTGGCTAAGGGCCGATTCCAGCAACGATGAAATGAGCGTCGTCTTGTCGGGCGACCGGTACCGGTTGGCCGTTGCCGCCAATGCCTCGGCTAGGGCTTCGTCGGGACGAAAGGAAACGGTCGAACGAAAGTCTCTGGCGTCCCATTTTTCGGCTTGATGCTTCATCGCGGTTTCTCCTTCGACTGCGTGCTGTCCGATGTCTCGTATTCATCCGTAAACGAGAACTCATAACGACTTAGCTCGCCGGCGAATTGCAGCGTATGCAAACTGCGGACAACGTAAAGAACTGTCTGGTCGGTAGTTAGAAGCCGCGTTGGTCGCTCGCGTAGACAGCCTTCGTAAACAGCACAATTGCACCGCGGTGCGACAGGTGTGCGTGTGTGTGTGTGTGTTGGAAAAAACGACATGAAAAAGAATGCCGCGAGCAACTCGGACGCGATAGTTTCGCCAAAACCAACCCCACCGAAGCCGCAGTTTCGTGGCCGAGAATTCGCGACGGGAAGGCGGCCCAAACGGACGTTCGTTCGCCGGCTTGCCGATTCGCGGCAAGCGGCGCGTTCTCCTAAAGGAGAACGCAAGAAATGAAAACCGAACCGACGCCGCCAAAGTGACCGAGTTTTTTTAGTACAATGGTGAGCGGCGGACGCTAACTGAAGTGAAGCCGAAGCGGGCGAGCCGTGGTTTTGCCTGGTCGCTGTGATGGCCGAACGTATCGCGTCATGCGTCACCTCGACGCGGCTGCGATGCGGAACTCTCGGCGAGCGTGAGAATCGCTTGCTTGGCGAACTCGGGGAGCGTCGGCCAAAGTGCAGCGACACGAGCGAGGTCGGTGTCAATTGCTGCCAGGACGCGCCGATTTGAGCCGTCAGTCTGTGACAGAATCGCTGACTGGCCGACAAGCCCAAACAGTAAGTCCCTATGCTGTAACGGGTTAGGAGTATCCGCACGCGGGTTCGATCCCCGCCGCCTCCACTGGGCAGAATCTGTGCCAGATTCTGCCTCGGACTGCCCCGAAGTGTCATAACCTGCCGTCAGGTCAGGGGGTGGCGTTTCGGGTTTTTTTAGTTTCGTGCCGCGGGGAGCAGGCCAATTGAGGTTCGGGCGGTGGCGGCAATGGCGGAAGAGGGATTCCTTGGACGCGGGGATCACACGTGTCCAAACCGAATGCCTTATGCGGATTTGTTTCGTGCGGTGTTTCGTCCACGGTATGGCTCCGAGATATCAGTGCAGTACTCGGTGAGTGCTTGTGGCATGTCAACCACCGCTTGCAGAACAGCGCTGGTCACGGCCCAATTTTGAGCCAAAGCCGCGCGTTCCACGTGAAACGCGCGTTGATTTGGGGCGGCGCTGTGCGCCAATCACACCTGGGCCATGCAGTGCTTATCGCCGAGTTTCGCGCGGCGATTTCTTGCGCCGTCAAAACTCGCCCGGCCGCGGCTTTCGGCGAAAGGATTGCTTCGCACAGATACCGTATTGGGAATACGCACGCTTGCGTCCTCCGTCCTATTCCTTCGCGTCGCCCGGAGTGTCTGGCGTTTCTGGTTTTTTCTTTTGATAGAACTGCATCAGATCGCCGAAGGTGCGGAGCGGTTCTTTGCCGGCTTCCATATCCTTGGTGAGCGGAACGACCGGCTTGGGCTTCGGCCTGGGCTGATGGTGCGGCTGGTTGAAGCGACGTCGGTCTCCACCGCCTGGACGGCCTCCTCCCTGGTGACCTCCGCCCTGGCGGCCGCCTCCTTGGCGTCCACCGCCGCGGCGTGCTCCGCCCTGTTGTCCCTGTCGCGATTGTCCTTGTTGCGTCGCGCCGCCTTGGCTTGCGCCTGTCGCGGGTCGATCGCCGCCGGCTTCGCCTTGGCCGTCGCGGCGGCCTTGGCCTTGTTGGCCGCGTCCCTGGCGGCCGCGGGGCGGATGTTCGCGTTCGGTGCCCGGCGGGAGCATCGACAGGCCGACGCGGCGGCGGTCCTTGTCGATGGTGGCGACCCA
>JAJDEG010000356.1 GCA_029259895.1 Planctomycetota bacterium | reverse complement strand
CCGCGCTTGCTGTTCTCCCGCCCGCATGGCTCCATGTGTCGTGTCGCGACGCCGCTGATCCGCCGAGCTTCGACGGGCGGCGCTGCGAAACGCCAGAATCGGGAGAACGAACATGCCCGCTAAGAAGACCACGAAGACGACCGCTGCGAAGCGGCCTGCCGCCAAGAAGACGGCCAAGGTGCCAGTGAGGACGACGAAGCCGAAAGCCGCGGCGAAGATGAGCGCACTCGCCGCCGCTGCGAAAGTGCTCGCCGAGACGGGCGAGCCGATGACGAGCAAGCAGATGATCGACGCGATGGCGGCGAAGGGCTACTGAACCAGCCCGGCGGGCGCAACGCCAGACCGGACGTTGTATTCGGCAATACTTCGCGAGGTCAGCACGAAGGGCAAGGACGCGCGGTTCGTGAAGACGGAGCGGGGGAAGTTTGCGGTGAAGACGTAGCGGCTCCTGCCACGTTCTCGCCCTCCAACGCCCACGACGCCCAACGTCGGGGCGTTTTCTCGTGGTTGGCGTTGTTGGCCAATCCGGCCCGTCGGCCGCAACACGGCGCAAACGTCGCGGCGTGGCGCGATGGATCACGATCTCGGTCGATGCGGGCGACGAGACACCGATGGTACTCTTTTTCTTGGCCGAGCCTCGATGATTGGTTCGCAACGGAACGATGGGGGCGCGAAGGATGCTTTCATCGGGTCACGGCGATGGCCTGCCGAACGGCGGTCGCCGGTCGTCACGCATCATCGCCACTTCGATTCGACCTCCCGATTGCGGAGATGAGAATCGGAATCGCCTTGTCGAGGTTTATCGCATACAGGGCGGCAAACAGTCTCCCGATTGCTCGTGCGCCGAATCCGTCCGCGTCCACGAGCCATGTCAGCCGAGTGTGATCCGCATCCACAACTTCGAACTGGTGGTCGTAGTGAACGGTCAGCCACAAGAATGCGCCTGCCCACTTCCAACTCGTCCCCGGCCGGAACTCCTGCATGCGAAACGTCGAGCGGACCCCATTGCGCAAGTGAATGGTGCCGGACGACTCCGGTCCGATCTCGCCAGGAGGATTCATCTCAACGCGCCGGATGTGCTTCGCCCAGCGCGGCCAGTCTTCGACGCGCGCAAGGAATCTCCACGCTTCCGTCAACGGGACGGGAACTTCAAACTGACGTCGCAGCAGGCGAATCATACGAGAATGCAATGCCGCTATCGGTACCACCTGTGACGGCGGGAGTTCAATGAGTTGAGAATGTCGGCTGGAATCCGTCAATCCTCCATGCCTTGCATAGTTCTGTCGAAGCTACTCAAAGAGCCTTCCAACCGCCTCATCGCCATCACTCGTCGAACCAAATGTCGGGACCGAAGAAGTCATCGGGCCACTCGACGCCGCCCTCGGCCTGCGGGTTCTGCTGGTAGAGCGCCTGCCAGTAGTACGCCGTCCGCGCCGCCTTCATCCGCAGCAGCCGCTCCAGGGAATAGGTTTCCTCCCACAACGCCTCGCCGGGCTGGCGACCGAGATCGTCTTTGTCCTCGGCGATGGCCGGGAAGCAGATTTGCCGCCACCGCTGGCCGTGCTCGTCGGCGTGCTGGAGAATCTTGCCGGTCAGATCGTCGCGGTGCCAGCGGGTCTGGATCACGACCGACAGTCCGCCCGGGCGCAATCGCGTGCTGGCCACCGACTGCCACCATTCCCACTGCTTCTGCCGCTGCGTCGGGCTGCGGGCCTCCTCGTCGTTCTTCACCGGGTCGTCGACGATCAACAGGTGGGCGCCGCGGCCGGTGATCGGTCCGCCTACGCCAGCGGTCGACATGCCGCCGTCGCGGCCGGCGATATCCCAACGGTTCACAGCCGACGAACGGCTCGACACGGCGACACCGAACAGATGTCCGTGCTGTTCGAGCAGATCGCGAGCCTTGCGGCCCCAGGTGGCCGCGAAGTCGGCTTCGTAACTCGTGAGGATCACGCGGCGATCAGGATACGTGCCGAGATACCATGCCGGCAGATACTTGGAGCACAGTTCGCTCTTGCCGTGCTGCGGCGGCATGGACACGACCAGACCGTCGAGCGTGCCCTTGGCGGCGGCGTCAATCGCCTCGATGATCGCCTGATCCAGGAAGGCGAGGTGGCGGGCTCGCTTCCACTTCCCTTCGCTCGTCCATTGTGCAAACGTGCCCGGACTCAATAACGGCAGATTCTGCTCCAAGTACTCCAGTTCGCTCTCGGTCGCCCAGCGAAGCGATGATGCCCAGGACTCGTTCGCGGCGAACTTCAACGGTGACGTTGACATCAGTCGTGCCTCCTTCGCGCGGCGGCGGGGCCGCGTCTAATCCCAACAGCGCTCGGCGGCTGGCGCTGCACTTGAAGATCACTTCCAAGAACCGCGGATCGCCGTCGCGGCTGCGCATCGTCTTGGCCGACTGGCCGTTGTTGCCTTCGCCGCGGACGACGGCCGATTGGCTCGGCTTCTGCGACCGTTCCCAGGCCCGCCAGGCTTCGCGTTCGAGTTGTTCGAGCTTTAATAGCTCGCGGCCG
>JAJDEG010000355.1 GCA_029259895.1 Planctomycetota bacterium | reverse complement strand
GCCCGCCATCCAGGTGTCGGTCGACTTGAGATACTGCGACAGCGCCATCAACGACCAGCCATGTTCCGTGCCGTCGTGAATGTCGTACTTGATCTGCTCGACCCAATCGGCGATCGTCCGTTCTTCGCCGCGGACCATCACTTTGGTTTCCGGCAGCAGCGGCGCTCGCGAATGCGTCACCGAAGACACGGCCATGTAGCCCAGCCACTGGTCCTTGTGACCCTGCCCGGTCGACGATCCCGCTTCCAAAATCGAGACGACGCCCGTCCGCCCATCGGCCAGCGGCACCCCAGGCTGCAAGTTCCAGCCCCGCATCACGCCGCCGTCGAACACGTAATCCATCGCTCGCACGACGTTGCCCTGCGGATCGTCGATCAGCAAGTTCCGCCCGAACGGAATCACCGCATGGATAATCTGCCAAGCCGCGTTTACGCGCGTGTTCAACCGGCGGTGGCGAAAGTTATATTCGATCGCCCGGTCGAGCCGTTCGAGCAGCTCGTCGTCGCTCATGTTGTCCAAGTCGAGCTGCACGTCGACCGGCACCGGCGGCTCGAACGAACCGCAACCGGCGATCCCCAACGCGACGCCGACGACCACCGCCGCTCCACCGAGCAACAGCGACAATCGGCCGGCGGAAGTATGGAACGGACGAAACATGGCGATCGACGGTGAGGACAGGTCTCCGAAGTATCGCCGCATCGATCGCGGCAATCGACGGCGATTGAAATTGCATCGACCGAATCGGGCGGTCGACCAAACGCGGCGCGCGTCCGTAACGATTATGACGGAACCACCTTCCAGGGCAATGCTCGCCAAAGTCCGCGTTCGCAACGACGCGATCGCCCTACGTCGCACATCCATTCAAGCGAGGGGGGAATCGCGATCGCCCGAGTCGAAATCGTCCCCCCGGCGACCTTGTCGACCAAATGCTCCGGCATACCATTCACCAACCAACGGCCCGTTTGCTTATCCAGCTTCACACCCGCCACCGATTGGTACGACGCTTGCACGATGATCGTGGTGTCTCGGCGTCTGCCAAATTGGCGGCGACGCGATACCGTTTCGCCGCCGTAGCAAGAGCCGAAGCAAGGGCCGTAGCAAGAGCCGTGGCAAGATTCCCACTCCGACGACGAATGACCGAATAGCCAACGTTATCCATCGCATCATCGACGGGAGATTTCCGCCGTGCCATACCTTTTCAACCCCACCCTGTTCGACCCGACATACTGGCTGATGATCGGCCCGGCGATCTTGCTCGGCATTTGGGCGCAATTCCGCGTCCGTTCGACCTATGCCCAAGCCCAGCAGCAGCCCGCCCCGCTCAGCGGAGCCGCCGCGGCCCGGCACATTCTCGACTCGGCCGGACTGACCAACGTCGCCGTCGAGCCGGTGCAAGGTTTCCTGAGCGATCACTACGATCCGCGGGCCAAAGTGCTCCGGCTCAGCCCCGACGTCTACCACAACCGTTCGATGGCCGCCGTTGGCATCGCGGCCCACGAAGCCGGCCACGCCCTTCAAGACGCGGCCAACTACGCCCCGCTCGTCGTTCGCAATGCCGCGGTGCCTGCCGCCGGCTTCGGCAGCGGCTTCGGCGTCATTCTGATCATCGGCGGTTTGATCTTCAGCATGCCCGCGTTGCTCCTCGTCGGCATCGGCCTATTCGCTTGCGTCGTGCTGTTCCAACTCGTCAATCTGCCGGTCGAGTTCAACGCCAGCAGCCGCGCGAAGCAGCAACTCGTCGCGCTGGGCATCGTGCCGCAACAAGAACTCGTCCACGTCAACCGCGTCCTCAGCGCCGCCGCCTGGACCTACGTCGCCGGCACGCTCCAATCCGTAATGACGCTGCTCTACTACGTCATGCTCTTCGCCGGCGGCCGCCGCAACGACTAGTGCGGACACTCGACGAAGGCGAATCCCTTCGCCGACGCGGCGACATACCCGCGCGATCGGCAGCCAGATTCGCCGCCCGCAGTCACCGCCCGCAGTCACCGCTCGCGGCACACGCGCCAAGAAAACCCTTAGCGCGACCGCCGCCAAACCAACCACCCCCAACGCCCCAACCACCCTCATCGCCCGCTCGCCGCGCCGAATTATTGAACGAATCGCTGGGGGGCCCCAGTACCTGCGCTCAATAATTCCCCCACGGCGATCAAGTCGCCAACCAAAAAAAATCTCCGGCGAAGTCGGCCATTCGCCAAGAAAACAACAAATTGCCAAACAACGTGCGTCCGCCAACGCGCCGCAATCGCCGCGCGAAGCAAAACGCCAAGGCAACAACGCCGCACCAACCCTTCTACCAAATCCCCTGGCCTGATTTCAAGCAAGAAAACGACCAACTTCCCCACCGCGCAGGTCAGGTCAGGTCAAGCGGCAAGCGGCCCAACAATTCTCGATCGAATCAATCCGTGCCGACCTGACGACATTTCTTCCCGATTCCGCGTCCGGCGATTTCGTAGGGTGGGTCGAACGAAGTGAGGCCCACCAGATTGCGTTTCGTCGCGCGG
>JAJDEG010000354.1 GCA_029259895.1 Planctomycetota bacterium | reverse complement strand
TGGCCGTCCAAGCCTTCGGCCTGGGCGATCTGCTGGGCACGCTGGGCGAACGGCGTCGCCAAATCGCGGCGGGCAAGCGCCAGCATCGTGCAACGGCTGACGAGCGGGTGAGAGTCTTCGCAGCCGTCGAACAACGCTTGTTCGCCCTCGACGGTCGTCGTGAAAAGCCAGACGACGTGCGCCGGGACGCGCTCCAGCGTGACGAGCAATTGGCGGACGGTCCCTTTGCGCAGGCCGTGGGCTTCGTTGACGAGGAATGCCCAACCGCCCTTGCCGATGGCGCGGCAGTTGCTCATCCGCTCCAATTCGGCGACGCGGCCGGGCGATAGGTTCTCGGCGTCGACTTCTTCGGTAGCCCATTCGTCGGCGATCTCGGCAGCGATCAACCGGGCGATCGTGCTTTTGCCTTGCCCGCTCTGGCCGGTTATCCAGAAGGCGCGGCCGCCGATGCCGCGTCGGCGTAGCTTGTCGATCCGCGCGAGCGCTTTGTCCTGGCCGACGACGTCAGACCATGTCGTGGGGCGGTATTGTTCGTGGAGTTGCATTATCGGCCCCCTTCCGCGGTCGCTTCGTGGGCTAGGTCGATGGCGTGGCAGGCGTCGCATAGGACGGGCGTTGCGGCACCGCGAGGGCGAAACTTGCCCGGCTCGCGGCAATTCCAGCAATTGCCGTCGGGACGGTCGGGATGCAGCATCCGATCCAGGTAGGTAATCAAGTCGGCCGCGCCGGTGACACGGCGTCGCCACCATACTTGCCCGGCGGGCGACCAACGGAATCCGCTGGCTTTGAGGGCGGAGCGGATCGCATCGGATGGCTTGTCGGCGAACACGATCGTCACGCCGCCGTTGTCAATTCTCGTTTTCATCGTGTCGTTTCCTTGTGTGAGTAGTGAATCAGAAACCGCCCGGCCGCCGATCGCTTAGATCGACGGCGCGAGCGCGGCGTTTGGCTACGCGCTGGCAGGCAGGCCGAACGACTGGCCGAGGATGAAATCTGCGGCGCGCTGGGCGGCCGCTGCGGCGGTGACGACTAGCCGGGCGTCTTTGCGGATCGCTCGCAGCCAACCGGCGACGTAGGCCGCTGAGTTGTCCAGCGTGGCCGGGTCGATGCCCGTATGGCCGCATAGAAACGCCGCCGTCATCTCGGCGACCAATTCCTCTTTGCCGTAACTTTCGCTGCCGAAGTGGACCGCTTCGACAATGCTGGCGCGGTTCAAGCGGTCTTTGTGGCCCGTGGCGTGGCCTAGTTCGTGAAACAGCGTGGCGTGGTAGCCTTCCGCCGAGTCGAATGCGCCGATCTTCGGCATTCCGACCATGTCATCGGATGGGCGATAGAATGCCCGGCCGAAGTCGTGGCGGATCGTGGGGCGGCGTTGCATGTCGTGAACGACTTGCTCGCAGCGCTCGATCGGCGTGTGGGGCTTGTCGAAGACTTCGCCCGGCGGGACAAGATGGTCGACGCCGTCGATCTGGTTGACGTGGAAAACCGTGTAATGCCGCAAGACGGGGATTTTGGCTGCTGCGCCCGTGTCGCGGTCTTCGGTTTCCCATTCTTTCCAGAACACGACCGGCGCGCCGTGTTCGCCTTTGCGGACGTGGCCGCCGAGTTGCTGGGCTTGGCGGTAGGTCAGCCAGAACGGCGACGCGAAGCCTTGGGCCGATAAGAGAAAGACGTTGACGCCGCGATACTGCTTTAGCGTCGAGAGATTCCGCGGCCATTGGAATTGGCCGCCCCACGGGCGACGCCACGGCGGTGCGCCCTTTTCGAGTTGTTCGACAATCAGCGCAGTGATACGTTGGTACGTGGAACCGGACATGATGCAACCTCCTCATAGGTTGTGTCATTAGGCCGCGTTCGATGCTCTAACATCGGGCGTGGCCGCTTTTGTTTGCGGACGATCCGCAAACGTCTAAACGGCATCCTAGTATCGTTCGCATATACGTCAAGCGCGGCGCGAACATTTTGCGGGAAATAGTTCGCCGCGAAGTTGCGCCGCCCATGTGTATGCGATGGCGTATGGACGTTGTTGCAATACTCTTTGCTCGCTGTTGCGGCGTTGTTTGGGCGCTGTTTCGATGCTGATTGAGCGCTGTTTGCTGCGCGCAAATGCGCTGCGATCGACAGAGAGAGTGCGCCAGCGACGCTCGACGACAACGAAGACACCCCAGCCGGTCGGCCCCAACGCGGGCTTATTCGTTTTGTTATATGGCCGCGCCGAGAATCCTGCGGAAAAACGGATCGACACGACGGTGTGGAGCGGCGATCGGCGGCCCTGCCCGGGGGCGCGCCCCCAAGCGGCTGCCATTTTCTATGATGGTACCTACACGCTTGGACGCGGCGCAACTTTGCGAAGTTGTCCCGTCGCGAACATCGCGTGTTGGTGGGAAATCGCGACAGGCGATACGTCCAACGCGCTCTGCATGCTTGTCGCGAAGTGCTGTGTTACGTGCCGTGGCTGCATTGGACCACATCGCGGTGGATCGTCGGCGGTCCGGCGACGCATGAAACGTGCAATCGGCTGTTGGCGCGGTTTCCGCTTCCGCGTGACTTGCATCCGGGGAACGTGGTCGCGGGGCGGCGTGTGGCGGTGGTGGTGGATTTTGGGGTGCAGGGGGAGGAATTCTGCTGATGCTGATCAAACCCGTCTGGAACCTTTGACGGCGGTCCGTTTCGGAACTTGCCATCCACGACCACCGGTGCGCCATCGGCATTCGCGTTGTGGCGAGCAACTAAGTGGCGGATCGAATCAAGAGCGAAAGGATTGACTTGACGGCTGTGCGAGGACAAAATGACCTCTCTCCCCCCCGCTGGCTAAGTGGGGGCATAGAGGTTCGTGCTTCAACCTCACGATTCCGCTTACTCTCGATAGAACGGAAAAATGGCATTCGCTCGACGCAATAAACTGCGGCGCTTAGCCAGCACTAAGAGTTTGTCATTAACATCGCTCGGCCTTGAAACGCTCGAACGGCGCGATTTGCTTTCGGGGGTTCCGGAGCTCGTTCGAGACATCAATGCCTTTCCAGGCTCTCTCTCTTCTTTTCCAAGGGACTTTTTGGCCGCGGGCGACGTCTTGTTCTTCTCCGCACAGGATGACACTACAGGAGAAGGGTTGTGGCGAAGCAACGGTTCCGAGGCGGGTACCGTGCTCGTCAAGGATGGCGTAGATCCACGGAACCTTGTTTACTCGAATAGCACTGTGTACTTCACAGCGGTCGATGTGGCAGGTGGGCGCGATCTTTGGAAGAGTGATGGGGCTGAAGATGGAACTTTTCGTGTCATGGACATGGATGCAACTCTCGAAGTCTCTTCCCTTACCGATGTCAACGGCACTCTGTATTTTATCACTCGCGACCGCCTATTCAATCATCCCGATGTAGATTTCGGACTTTGGAGGAGCGATGGAACACCCGAAAACACAGTTCGCGTTACGAGCAATAATATTGGTTCGCCAGCGTCTTTCCCGACTATAGCGGGACCACAGAACCTTGTAAACGTCGCGGGCACGTTATTCTTCACGACGGACGTTAATATGAGCGGTCGCGAGCTTTGGAAGAGTGATGGCACCGAGGGAGGCACTGTCCGCGTCAAGGATATCAATCCGGGGAGCGCAAGCTCGTCTCCGAACCGCTTGGTAGCTTTTAACGGGAACTTGTTCTTCACTGCCAGCGATGGCGTAAGCGGCGTTGAGTTGTGGAAGAGTGATGGCACCGAGGAAGGCACCGTTCGCGTGAAGGACATCAATCCGGGCAGCGCGCACTCAATTCCAAGCAGCCTTGTCGATGTCGACGGAACGCTATTCTTTTCGGCCAGCGACGGCATCAGTGGCTCTGAGCTTTGGAAGAGTGACGGAACCGAGGAAGGCACCGTTCGCGTCAAAGCCATCAATCCGGGCAGCGCAAGTTCGAGTGCCACCAATCTTACCAATGTCGACGGAACGCTTTTTTTTGCGGCTAACGACGGCATAAGTGGACCAGAACTTTGGAAGAGTGACGGAACCGACGAAGGCACGGTACGCGTGACTGACATTTTTCCTGAGGACGTGAGCTTAGTTGTGGTGTCGCCTTTTCCGAGTTTTGTCGGTGTCAATGGATTGCTGTTTTTTGCTGCCGACGACGGCATACGCGGTCGAGAGCTCTGGAAAAGTGATGGCTCGCAGACGGGCACTTTGCTCGTCAAAGACATTCGCACAGGTGGGGCGAGTTCATCACCAACCATGCTTACAAGCGTCGGTGAGAGTTTGGCGTTTGTGGCCGACGATGGTATTCATGGCGCGGAATTATGGACAAGCGATGGAACGTCGCTGGGGACAAATCTCGTTAAAGAGCTGTCGCCAGGAGACGTTAGTTCGGTCATTCACGAGCTAAGGACCGCACGGAGAATAACTTCCCTTGTTCTTTCGGCATGATACTTTGAAAGGAGTTCAGTAATCCAGTCGTGGAGGGTATGGCGATGAAACCGTATTCGGGCGAGGTGGAGCGGCATATGCGGGCGCTGTATGGC
>JAJDEG010000353.1 GCA_029259895.1 Planctomycetota bacterium | reverse complement strand
CAAGCAATGGGCGCGGGTGCTCAAGAACGCCGAGATTGACGACCTGCGCTTGCACGACTTGCGCCGTTCTCTCGGCTCGTGGCAGGCGATGATGGGGGCGAGTATGCCGGTCATCGGTGCGAGCCTTGGTCATCGCGACCCCAAGAGCACGAGAGTTTACGCTCGATTGTCCGTTGACCCGGTACGCGAATCCGTCAACCGGGCGGCCACGGAAATGCTGCGGCTCGGGCGACCGGAAGCAAAGGAGGGCGGCAGCAATGGCGAAGCGAAGTAAGAGCGGTATTGGGCGCGGCGACCCGGTTTCAACGGGCATCTACAGGACGACGGCCGACAGCGCGTCGTTTGATGACCCCGCCGCAGTGAAGCAGTTATTCGACGAATGCGGTTTCGACGTGACGCTTGACGACATCTTAGACGGACTCGACGAGGCGGCAGCGGAAGTGCTTGCCACCGCGGCCGTCAAGCCACATGAATTAAAGAAACGCCGCGAAGCTGAAAAGCTGGTGCGCGACGTGCAAGGGCTTCGGCGGTATATGAGCGGAAACGCAATGCCTGAGCGTGTTGGCTATTTCGCGTACTATCTGGGCGTTCTCGCCGAGCGTATTGGCGTGCGAGAATTCGAGCCAGACGTTGACCGCGGTAAGCGCAGCAAGAAATCGTCACGAGGCGCGAACAAGGCACGCGCCGAAGCGTATGCGAAATTGGCGGCAAGTTATCAACCACGAGTCGACGAAGAGATGCGAGGCGGAAGGGTATCACATACCGAGGCGTGCAAGAGGGCCGCCAAGCATTTTAGGGTTGTGAAGTGGCGCACGATTTTCGACAAGACGGTGAACACGTTCAAGAAACCAGCAAAGCGACGACGCAAAAAGTAGTATGCAGTTTGCGCCGCAAGCTGCGTTTCTGCTGAGTTTTCAAGCTTGGCGACATCGGCAACGATTGCATCAGTGTTGATTGTGAACCCTTCGCAATCACGTTTTGCAATCGGAGTTGACTATGACCGTCGCATCTCTTCTCAAGCGGCATCAAGCCGCCGAGTATCTCGGCATCAAGCCGCAGACCCTTGCCGTATGGCACACGACCGGGCGCTATCGCCTGCCGGTCGTCAAGGTAGGGCGAGCCGTCCGCTATCGCCGCGCCGACCTTGACGAGTTCATCGCTCGCCGCACCGTGTCGCACGAGTCGGCCGAATCCTAACGCAAAAGCCCGCCGTGCGCAGGCTTGGCGTTTGCGCAGGACGGGCAAGGGAGAACTATATGGGCATTGTACACGAACACCAGCCGCGTCAACCGCGGCCATCGCCGGACCAACCGGGCACGCTCTTTCAAGAGCTTCAGGCATTGCTGATTTACTTCAGCTTCCCCGCCTTGGCTCGTCAGGCGAATCCCGACGACGCGCACCAGCACGCCCGCGCCCTCGTGCGGAAGGCGGTGACGCGATGAACACCATCATGCTTCCCGTCGATGAGGTTCGCTCGGATGGCGGAACACAAACCCGCGCCGAACTGCGCAGCGACGTTATTGAAGAATACGCCGAAGCCATGCGCAGCGGCGCGGAGTTTCCGCCCGTCGACATCTTCCTGGACAAGAACAACCACTACTGGCTCGCCGATGGTTTCCATCGGTACAGCGCGGCGGCCGTAGCGGAGCAGGAGAAGATCAAGGCGAACGTCCACAAAGGCGAACTTCGCGATGCCGTGTGGTTCGCGCTGTCCGCCAACACGACCAACGGGATTCGGTTGACGAATGCCGACAAGCGCCGCCGCGTCGAAATGGCGCTGGCCGATGGTGAATGGAAGGCGATGAGCGACAACGCTATTGCCGAGCACGTCGGCGTCAGTGTTCCGTTTGTTGGCAGCGTTCGCGGTCAGTTGTTAACCGTTAACAACTCACCAGACAAGCCGGTCCGCCGCAAAGGCAAGGACGGCAAGAGTTACCCGGCATCAAAGAAACGCAAGCCCGCCCCAATGCCCAAGCCAACCGCATCCCCAGGCTCGACCGAACCAGACGAATGCGACGACGCCGAGCCGCGCGTCGAGTTCAGCGTCGCCGACGAAGTGGTGAGCCTGTTGGCGAAGTTCGACCGCATCATAAAAGGCGCAACGCCGGAAGATCAGGAGCGGGCGGCCGACGCCGTCGAACGATACGTCGGCAAGATTCGAGAGCGCATCGGCGCGGAGGTGGCGGCGTGATTAACTTCGACGACTACCTCGACCAACAATCCGAAATCTACTGGGGCATCATCGACGGCATGTCGGAGGACGAGCGTGAAGCATTTTTCCGCGAGCGCGGGCTGTCGTCGGATGGCTTGCCTATCGACGCCGAGCTTGTCGAAGGTGCGGACCTGCTACGGACGATCGACCGCTCAAATTGTCACGCCGGCGTGACAATTGACGGGAGGGGTGACGCATGACGCAATCGCGTATCCCAACACCGGCGGAAGATGCCGAGTGGAATCCGCACGACGGCGACCCTGCGGTCAACGGCTCGTTGTCCAACGGCAAGCTGTCGCGGAACGCGGACATATTCACGGTCGAACACGACCTGGCCGCGGAGATGGGCGTGCTGGGCAGCGTTTTGCTCGGCGGCTCGTTCGATGAGATTCGCCAGCATGTCAGCCGCGGCGATTTCTTCGATCCGCTCAATCAACAGGCGTGGGACATTTTC
>JAJDEG010000352.1 GCA_029259895.1 Planctomycetota bacterium | reverse complement strand
CGGCGGCCGTTCATTCGTTTCTATGCTTGCGAGCGCGATCTTTCGCACGATTTGCCGGACGCCGTATTGCCAGAGGCAGTGGCGCAGGGCGAAGAGCCGCTGATGGTGATCGGGGCGATCGCGGGCGGGTAGGTTCGACGGCGCGGTGCCGCGCACGTACGCGTCTACCGCGTCCGCGTGCCAATGAGACAGTACGCCAACGAGACAGTACGCTGTCGAGAACTATTTCGCCTCGATTTCGTCGACGACGAATTCGGCGCGACGCTTGCTTTTGGCCGGGTCTTTATGGTCGATGCCGACGACGAACTTTTTGGTGAATTCGATGACATCGATGACGCGGGTCGTTTGCGAAGCGACGCGGGCGGATTGACTGGCCGATCCGTCGGCGTGCTTGGTGACGTCGACGGATTCGATGTCGGAGCGTTCGATCGAGACGTCGAACGACGCGCGGCCGGGCCGATCGGGGGCGATCTTGAATGCCAGCGAAAGGCCGGTCGTGACGACGGTGACGTTCGGTTTCGACGCGCCGGCGGCGTTGGTTTCTACGCCGGTGACCAACGGCGTCGCCTGGGCGATTTGGATTTGGGCCGGTTGGTGGGCGACGGTGACGACCTTGGGCGACGACGTGACCTTATCTTGGCCGTCGTCTTGGCGCTCGACGATGCGGCATGCGATGCGGTAGGTGCGCTGCGGGCCTTGGATTGGACCTGGAAGCGGCAATGCGACGGATTTGCGCGCAGATCGCCGGGAAAGCGCTGGGGCCGGTTGCGCGGCGGTGTTTGATTCGGCGCGAAGTACGTTGGCATCCGTCGCCGCAGTCGAGCTTCTTGTCGCGTCTGCGTCCGGCACGTCGTCGGCGACAACGGGCGCGGCGACAACGGGCGCGATGATGATGGCTTGGAACAGCATGGCGGAGAGGAACGGCGTAGCGCAGCGCATGGCCTGACTCCTTGGCATGGGGAGGCGAGAAACGCATTGGCGGTTTGGAATCGCCGCGTGGGCGACCGCCGGAAATGGAGGGCGAATGCTAGCCGCCGGACAGGGGAGCGTCAATGCGAAGTTTTGCGTGCCGCGAGTGCGCGCGTGCGGCGCGATGCGATTGGTGGGCCTCACTTCGTTCGACCCACCCTACGTTATTCTCGCGGACTGCTCGGCTTGCGCGGACGTTGTAGTTTACCGTGGCTGCTCGAGCAGCCAGTCTTCTAGCCGGACGTGGCGAAGACTGGGGGCGCGGAGCAGGGCCGCGCGGGCGGGGAGCACGGCGCGGAGCCAAGCGCGATTGGCCAAGCGGCGGACGGCCGACCAGCCGACTCGGCCGGCGAGCGATCCTTGCTCGGTTTGCTCGCGGACGTTCTTGCTGATCCGCTCGAACGTGGAGGGAATGAGATTCGCTTCGGGGCCGACGTGAACGATGGTTTGCACGCCGGCGGCGAGCGTTTCGTAGAGCACGTCCCAGAGGCGCTGCGGGTGGTCGATCCATTGGCCGACCAATTCGCGGGCGTTGTCGTCGGTGTAGCTGTATTTGCCGGTGACCATCGAGAGGACTTTGGGCCGCGGCGCGCGACAGGGTCCGGCGAGCGTGTGCATCATCACAGCGGCGCGATTGGAGACGTTTTTCTGCCAGACGATCGGCGTGTGCAGCGGCGGCCAGCGATCGGGATTACGGCGGAGGTGCGTGCCGCGGGGGAGGACGTCGGCCATGCGGCGCTCGATACGGTCGATGGTGTCCTGCTGGCCGAGGAGCAACAGGCTGTTGGGGGCGAGGTAGGCCGAGATGCCGATGACGCCGCGGCCTTCGGCGTTGATCTCGCGGCACATGCGGTCGACGGCGCGGGTGTCGAGGACGGCGGCGCGGGAGAAGAGGATGCCCATCGTGATGTCGCCGGCCAGCGAGGCGCAGTCGGCGGACATCGTCAGCGGGATGCGCAGGGCGTCCTCGAAGGAGATCGTGCCGCCGGCGGCCAGGGCCGTGATCTCGCCGAGACTGTAGCCGTACGCCATTTGGGCGGCCGCATACTTGACGCCGAACTGCGATTCGAGGATTTCGATCTGCGCCAGTTCGACGGCGACGACTAGGGCGACCGCTTCGGCGTATTCGGCGAGCGTGGCTTCCTCGCCGCGACGAACGCGGGCGGCGAGATCGACCGGACGTGCGATGATGTCGCTACACAAGGCCGACGCGCGATCGAGGTAGCGCTCGATCGGCTCGGCAAATCGCTCGTCGGCGAGCAGTTCGGCGGTGCGACCGAGATTCGTTACGTTGTAGCCGCGGAAGGCGAAGGCGGTGGTCTCGATTTCGAAGTCTTCGTGCATGCGCCGTACTCCGCCGCTGGCAATGCGTTGCTACTGAGCCGATTACCACTCGACCGCGAGCTTGACGACGGCCTTTTTGGGGCGACCATCGCCGGCCAACGGCGCGTGGGCGTCGTTGGGAAAGAACACGGCGAGCGTGCCGGCGGCGACGTCGAACCAGGTTGTCGGCTCGTCGTCGAAGAACAGGATGTCCTTGGCCGCGTCGAACTGGCCGCGCGGTTTGTGGCAATCGGCAATCGGCCGCCAGCCCATCGTGTCGATGCCGTCGACGACCATTTGGATGTCGATGTAGCGGCGATGGGCTTCGAGCGGCGCAGCGGCACGTCCACGGCCGGCGTCCGCGGCGATGAGCACGAAGAGGCGCTCGCCGACGATGGTGTGCTTGCCGGGCGGCAGGGTCGCGCAATCGCCGGTTCGGAGGAACGCCAGCGCGGCGTTGAAGCCGGGATGGAGGGCTGCGTAGGCTTGGGCGTTGTCGAGCGCGGTGAGAATCATGGGGCGGCGATTGGTGGTCGGGAATTGGGGGTCAGGACTTGGGATTCGGGATTCGAGGGATGCAGCAAGCTTGTCAATCGTTGCTCTAGGAGGCTGCCGCCGCTGGTGAATTGTAGGTTGATGGCGAGCGCCCAGAGGGGGACGCCGGCGAGTTCGGCGTGCGGGATTTTGGTTAGGTCTTTGCAGGTCGCGACGAGGGCTTCGGCGGCGAGGGACTTCGCCCAGTGGCCGAGTTGGGCGGTGATGGGAGGGGCTTCGTCGCGTTGCCCCGTGCCGGCGTGCTGAGTGTAGTCGAAATGATCGGCGAAGGTGCGGAAGCCGGTGACGTTGGCGCGGCAGGCGCGGAGCGCTTGCTCGAACGCGGCGGGGTTGCCGATGCCGCAGAAGGCGGCGATGTTGCGGTCGGCGAGCCACGACAGATCGCGACGCTGGCCGGCGGCGTTGACGAGTTCGCTGGGCGCGTGATTCGATTCGATCCAGTCTAGCGACGGGGCGATCTCGAAAACGCGGCGGCGGATTTCCTCGCGCCGCTGGGGCGAGACCAAATCGGCACGCGTCAGCACGGCGACTTGCGCGCGGCGGAGCGATTCGACAGGCTCGCGAAGCGTGCCGCGGGGGAAGACGTGATCGAAGCCGAACGGTTCCGTGGCGTCGATGAGCACGACGTCGAGATCGCGGGCCAAGCGGCGGTGTTGGAAGCCGTCGTCCATCACGATCGCCTGCGCACCGTGGCGGTCGATGGCCACGCGAGCGGCGGCGACGCGGTCGCGGTTCTGAATGTGCGGCACGTCGGGCAAGCGGGCGGCGAGTTCGCGGGCTTCGTCGTTGGGTTGGTCGTCGCTGGTGCCGTAGCCGCGGCTGACGATGGCGACGCGAACGCCGCGGTCGAGTAGGCGGCGGGCGATCCATGCGACCATCGGCGTCTTGCCGGTGCCGCCGAGCGTGAGATTGCCGATGCTCACGACGGGAACGCCGACGTCGACGATCTCGGCGCGGCCGGAGTCGAAACGAAGATTGCGGCGGCGAACGGCGAAGGTATACGGCGCTTCGGCCAGTCGCAACGCCGAGCGCATGACCGATGCCGCGGCTCCGCGACGGCGACCGCTGACCACGTCCTTGAATGTCGTTGCGTCGAGCACGTTGGCGCATCCTTGGCCGGGAAACTCAAGCGAAACACGGAGGCACGGAGAAACGGAGGAAATACAAAAGGCAAAATGAAGAATGAAAAATGAAGGTGACTCTTCAGGCCTAGGCGAATTGTCCATCTTGCATTTTTCATTTTGCATTCTTCATTTTCTTCTTACTCCGTGCCTCCGTGTCTCAAAATGCCGAACTATTCGTCCTTCAATTCCCCGAGCAGCTTGAGAGCCGTGGTTACGAGCAGTTCGCCGGCGCCGGGTTGGATGCGCGAGTTGACCGTTTCGTAGCTGCCTTCGGCGAACGCTTTGCGGGTGGGAACGTATGCCGGGTCGTCGTTGCAGAGTTCGATGACCAGCGTCCGCGCGAACGGCGAGGTTTGCTTGATCGCCAGGCCCAGGTCGACGAACACTTCGCCCGGCAGGCAGACGATGGCCGTTTCGTCGTCGAGGCGAAACGCTTGCACTTCCATCCGCAGCAGACCGTCGCCGCGCGCGTCGCGCAGCGCGACGTCGACGATCGTGCAGGCCTTCACTTCGTCGAGAAATGGCAGCTTGCGGTGGCCGACTTTGAACATATCCGCTCGGGCGGCGGCGGTTTCGTCCGCGGAGTTGCGCTGTAGCGGCGCTTCGACGCCGGCCGAGCGAACGCCGAGGCGCGGCGATTTGCTGGCCGACAGCTTGGGGAGCGCGGCGATGACCGTCTCGGCCAGTGCTTCGCCGATGCGGCGGGCTTCTTCGTGGCCTTTTTGCGGCCGGTCGTTACGGACGTCGATGTGATTGATATCGCCGCAGGTGCCGGTGCCGAAAATGGAAATGAAATCGTCGCCGAGTTCGCGGCGGAGCGATTGCTGCAAGTAATAGGGATAGTCGCCGCCGTATTCCGTGCCGCCGACGGTGTCGAGGTGCAGGGCGAAGGCGGTCAGCGTGGCCGTGGTCTTGCCGTCGGCGTCTTGGATCGCCAGCAGGCCGACGTCGGGGTCGATGGGACCGGCCACGCGAACGATGTTGGGGTTCAGCTTGCCGGGATTAAAGCGGACGGTGCCGTCCTTCAAGTGGAAGCGGCGATTGAACGACAGATCGTCGCGGCGGGCGATCGTCGACGCGATGCTCGCCGGTCGGGCGGCTTTGTCGGCGAGCGCGAGTGCCTCGACGAGCTTTTCGGCGAGTTGCTTCGGATAGTCGACGGCTTCGCGCGGGTCGCGGCCGTCGCCGCTCGCCTTTACGGCGACGTCGTGCAGGTGGTTGCGGAGCGCGCCGAAATAGAGCGGGCCGGTGTGCGTGTGCGTGGCCGCAATGGTGATGTTCTTGGCCGGAATGCCGAGTTTCTTTTCGGCGGCTTCGCGAGCCGACTGCGACACTTCGGCGGGCAGGCCGATCAAATCGCAGACGACGATGGCGGCGCTGGTGTCGCCTTGTCGCATGACGAGGGCCTTGGCTTGCAGGGGATCGTGCGTGCCGGTGCTGGGGCGCTCGCTGAAATAGCCGCTCATGCGGTAGCCGACGGGCGGCGTGATGTCGATCGTCGCCACGCCGACGGCGAGTTCGTCGCTGTTCACCTCGACGGCTTGATTGACGACGGCCAGTGTGGCCGGCACTTCGCGGACGCGATTCTCCAAGGCTCGCATGACGATTGGCGCGACTTCCGGTCCGCAACTGTTGATCTCGCCGTATTGCCGCTTGCCGGTGTAGGCGAACGGCCCGCGCTGGTCCCATTGCCGCTTGGGGATGATGTAGCCGATTTCGTCGTTAGCGAGGCCGAACAGGAGCCATTTGTCGCCGGGCAGGATGCTGGCGACGGATTTTTCTAGCGGCGCGTCGGGGAAATCGACGTTCGCCTCGACCGGTTCTTGGAACTTGCCGTAGACCAACTCCGGATAGATTTCGCCGGGGATGCAGGCGATGTGTAGTTCGCCGAGGCGAAGGTACGCGACTTCGGTCTCGACGGCGGCGGCGGCGCGGCTATTTTTGACCGAGATCGGTTTGCCGAGGGTTTCGCTGTCGCCGGTCCATTCGATTCCCTCGCGCTGCAACACGCCCATCGCCCGCGCGACTTGATAGAGCATGTTGTCGAGCGGAACGGCGATCGGCTTGGTCGATACGGTGACGGAAGCGAGATCGATCGGCTCGGCGGCGTCGACGGCTTTGGCGGCCAGTTCGGCGACCATCTGGCCGTAGCGCTCGCAATAGGCGAAGTCGCCTTCCTTAAGCTCCTCGCCTTTGTCGTTCTTGACGACGTGATCGGGCGGGGCCATCAGTCCGCCGACCGCGCCGGTGAAGTAGGCAATCGGGCATTTGTATTGCTTTTCGAGCGCGGCGATGGTGGCGTAGGGAAAGTCGGCGGTGAGGAGCGTATTGCGCGAGCCCATCGCCTCGGGGTGGCAATTCCATTGGACGAGAACGCCTGACGGTTCGGCTTCGCCCGGCGCGTTGAAGCGAATGACGCGGAGGACGCCGTCGTAGACTTTCGGTTTGCGGCTGTCGCCGAGCAGCGATTCGTCTTCGGCCGTTCCGTAGCGCGCTTCGGCCGGAGCGAGTCGCTTCTGTGTATCCTTGACGATGGCGATGACCTTCTTCGCGACGTCGTCGACGTAACGAAAATCGACGCCGGACCGCAGCGGCGACGAACCCCAAATGCCGATCACGTCGGGGCCTTCGTGGCTGTGCGTGCTGGAGACCATCACATACTTGTAATCCCCCAGGCCCTCGCGAATCTGCTTGACGGCCGGGTATTGCAGGCCGATCAGATCGACCGAAACGAAGGCGACCTTCTCGCCGCCGATGTTCATGACGACGGCCCGCGCGTAGAGCGGATCGTGTACGCCGGTAGCGCGGCGATTCATGCCGTAGCCGGCGATGTAGACCGGGCGGCGGCGTTCGAGCTTGGGCGTGATGTCGACGTGGCCGAAGGCGACTTCGAGCGGAGCGGCGGGCACTTCCGCGGATGTCGCTACGTTGGGCGCGGCGAAAAGCGCCGCTGCAACTAGCGAAACGGTCAGCGAACAACGGATAAGCAAGTGGCGAATCATGGCAAGCACACCTCCCGAAGAACGCGGCGGCCCGTGAGCGGCCGAGTCGCCAGAATCGCGTCGTCCGACGGGCGACACGTGGCGTGGATGATACCACGTTGGGCGGGGGCGTGTCGAACCTTTTCGGAGCGCCTCAGTCGAGCACGGTTGGCCTTGCGCACCGGAATGTCCGAGGACGAGCGAGCGAAGAATCGGAATGCAGCGCACGAGCGGCAAGTCGACTTCGCGTCGGACGGGAAACGGGGGCGACGACCATGCGACGTGCGACGGCGATGGGGCGAAAGGTGGGCGCAGCTCACACTGCTTGGCTGTTCGCGCGATGAAAACCACGCGGGCAGAGGCGCGCGAGAACGGCGAGAAGGTTTACGCCGCCGCACTGGCCGGGCCAGGAGCGCCCGGCGACGCTGGTTGAATTGGGGTCGTGCGCGCCGTCAGTGGAGTCAGACGTTTTCGACAGTCCCACGCCGCCGGGACCTACCCACGGGGAGGGTGGCCGATTTTTGCTTTGGCGGGCGGGGGGCGTCTGGTAGAATGGCGGCGGTATCGAGGGAATGGCTGCGCCGATTTTGATTCGGCGGTGGTGTTGGTTGTGAGATTGCGATGGTTTTGAGATTGCGATGGTTGAGACCTTCGGTCGGGGTGGGTGCGGCGGTCGGGAGAATGCTGCACAACTTGGTGACCGCTGCACAACTTGGTGACCGCTGCATAACTTGGTGACCGCTGCATAACTTGCGTTGTGGGGAGACCGCGTTACGACCCGAGCGATGCGAATAGTCCGGAAGAGGGAATTTGTGAGCATTACTCGCGTTTATTTTGGAGCGAGAAGGAGTTTGGCCGAGGGTTTGGGCAGTTTGAGATTTTGGGGCGTTTTTTTTTCGCGATGGAGAGCGGGGGAGCGGCTGGGCACTGGCTGAGCCGGTGGCAGCGCTCGATAGATAGACGGCTGTTTATGCGACGGGGTTGGTCGGGGCAGCCCGCCGATAGGATGTAAAACGAAAATGGAATCGGAGACGGGCACAGCCCTCCTGCTTAACGAAATTGGGGGCGAATGGAGGAATTATTGAACGCAAGTGCTGGGGCCCCCCAGGAGTTTGTTCAATTAGTCGCGTGCGGACGCGGGAGAGATGACGGTCGGGCGCGGGCGCCGCCGTCGGGAGACGGCGGCACGACACGTTGGCCTGGGCGCATCGCGGGAGGTTGGTGAATTGGAACGCGGTCAATTGAGAATGGAAGGCACGTTGGCCGTGTCGCACTGGCCGAGCCAGTGGCAGCCCGTGAGAATGATTGAATTGTGGACGTGTGGGACGTCCGTGGTGTC
>JAJDEG010000351.1 GCA_029259895.1 Planctomycetota bacterium | reverse complement strand
GAAGGCGCTCGGCCCGATCGGCACTTCGCCGGACGGCAGAACGGTTTCGCTGGGCGACCTGACGGCCGACGAACTGGCGCTGGGACTGCCGCCGGGTGCGATTACGCTGCGGATGGGCGCGCCGCTGCGCGACGGCCCGGGCTGGGATTTGGCGGTGTTCGAGAACGCGTTTGCGTTTTTCCCGCCAGACGACGACAAGGTGTTCGCCGAGTTGGCTTACGTCGAAGTGTCGAGCGATGGAGCGGCGTTCGTGCGGTTTCCGAGCGATTCACTCACGACGACGCTATTCGAGCCGTTCGGACCGTCGTTCGCCGGCATCGATCCGACGGACGTGCGCAACCTCGCGGGACTGCATCAAGGGCTGATCGGCACGCCGCTGGATTTCGCCGATTTGGCGGCGACGGTCGAGGTCACCAGCGGCACGGTGCGGCTGGACGACATTCGCTACGTGCGGCTGGTCGATATACCGGGCAACGGGGCGTCGCTCGATGCGATGGGCCGCGGGATCCTTGAATCGTGGCCGACGACGGACTTGACATTCGGCAACGGCGGACACGATCTGGACGCGGTGGCCGGGCGGTATGCCGTGCCAGAGCCGAGCACGCTGGCGCTGGCGGCGATTGGCGGCGCGATGTTGCTTTCGCGACGACAGCGCGGGGCGTGGGGATCGATCTCGATTGGTCGAACTCCGAGGTAAAGACGGAACATGCGATGAACGATAGATCCCCGGTTCCGCACGGCTGGACAAGCCAGCAGTTGTACCCGGCGAGCAGAGGCACACGGCGATCTCGTGGCGCGGCGGTCGTTAATGCCACGGACCAGTTAGCCAACAAGCGAGCATCGAAACGTGTCCGCGCATCCTGATCCTGACACTCTGGGACATCCCGTCCTCGCTGGTGTCAAGCCGCACGAGCGTTAGCGTTCTTAAGACTCACGCTCGATACGACACACGCGGCGCGATTAGTCAGGCACGCAACTGCCCAACGAACGTCGACCAGAACCCGCAACTTCGACGACATCAGTCACGTTCACTGTAGAGTATCTCGAATCCTCTCCGCGTGTTCCGCATCGCACATGCTCGTGACAAGGCGAAGAATTTCCTCATCATCGACGGTTTTAAAATCTTGACGGGGGGGATTTGCAAGCGGCGCTAATTCCGATTTTGAGAACCCCGTGCGCATCGGAAATTCAATCTGCCGAGAATCTTGCTGGCCAAATCGAATAAGCACAAGGCACGCTTCCTCCTCACACACAAACAGGTGGTTTATTGATCGCACGACAACCCAACTACTGTGTCCGTCGCTGCTTATCAAGGGTCGGGATTTGTCAATCGGGTCGGACACGCAACATAAAACGTTGCGATCGACGTCGACGAAGATCGTAAGCGACTTACCGCGCAAGTCGGGCTGCGGTTCCGACCAAGCTTTGCGTAGGCCCCGGTACTCAGGCTCACCACTCGAAAACCACGGGCGTTCACTCCACCGCCAAGTTGGTGCCACATGCGGTATCGGGAACAAAAGCCACACGGCGACGAGCATGACGGCGATCGAAACGAAAATCGTGCCTGAAACGAATATCAAGCGACGCATGCATTCCCTCCCAGCCGTTCGGGGAAATCGATCCGAGTCATGCAAATTGAATCGGTGGTCTTTAAACTCAAACGAAATCCGGACCACTCGTGAAAAGGCGACGTTATTCGCCGCGTGCTGGGCACCGCGTGCCACTGCTCACTTTGTCCAGAAGTGCAGAGTGCCGTTGAGCGATGCTTTTACAAATCGTTAGTAGGCGGCGTCGACGATCACACGCCGCGCGATTGCAATCACACAACGCCGTACAGCGCCCCCAGCGTCCCGCGTAGCCGCCGAATCAGCGGTTCGTGCGACAGCGGCTTGCCGGTAACTTGTTCGATGAGTTCGGCGGCCGTGTAGCATTTGCCTTGGCGGTGGATCTTTTCGCCGAGCCAGTTGCGGAGCGGGGCGAACTCGCCGGCGGCGAACTGGTCGGCGAGCGGGCCGATTTCCTCGTCCGCCTGGTCGAAGAATTGGGCGGCGTAGAGATTGCCAAGCGAATAGGTGGGAAAGTATCCGACGAGGCCCGCGCTCCAGTGGATGTCTTGCAGGACGCCGAGGGCGTCGCTCGGCGGCGCGATGCCGAGGTACGCTCGATATTTTTCGTTCCATGCCGCCGGCAAGTCGGCGATCGGCAGGTCGTCGTTGATGAGGGCCTGCTCGAGTTCGAATCGGATGAGGATGTGCAGGTTGTACGTGGCTTCGTCCGCCTCGACGCGAATGAGCGACGGCCGGACGTTGTTGACCGCGAAGTGGAAGGCATCGAGCGGCACGTCGGCGAGGGCCTGCGGGAATGCGGCGACGGCTTGCGGGTAGAAATGTTGCCAGAACGGTTGGCTGCGGCCGACGAGGTTTTCCCACATTCGCGATTGCGACTCGTGGATGCCGAGCGAGATGGCTTCGCCCGGTGGGAGGCCGAACCAGTCGCCGCGAAGTCCTTGCTCGTAGATGCCGTGGCCCGCTTCGTGGAGGATGCCGAAGAACGCCGACGGGAAGAACTGCTCGTCGTAGCGGGTGGTGATGCGGCAATCGTTTGGCCCTAGGCCGGTGCAGAAGGGATGGTTGGTCGTGTCGAGCCGGCCACGCGAGAACGCGAAGCCGATGCGGGCGGCGGCGGCGCGTCCGAACGTTTCTTGAGCCGGCGCGGGAAAACGGCGTTTGAGGATCGTCAAATCGGGCTTCTTAACACTGCCGGCGATCGCCTCGACGAGCGGCACGAGTTCGCGGCGGAGGTTTTCGAGGACGACGGCGACTTCTTTCGAGAGGGCGTGCGGTTCGTATTCGTCGAGCAGCGCGTCGTAACGTGCGCCGGTATAGCCGAGGGCGTCGGCCTTTTCGCGCAACAGCTTCATGATGGTTTCGAGCTGCGGCGCGAAGTCGGCGAAGCGGTCGGCCTTGCGGGCGGTGCCCCATTTTTGTTGGCCGAGGACGGTCGCCCGCGTTAGTTCTTCGACGAGGCGTTGGGGGATTTTCCGCTGGCGGTCGTATTCGCGGCGGAGGTTGCGAATGGTCGCGGTAGCGTCGCCGTGCGGATCGGCGGCGCGGTCGCTGGCGGCGAGTTCGGCGAGCCACTCGCCGAGGCGTGGGTCGGTTTGTTTCTGGTGGACCAGCCCGGCGAGGTAGGTCATTTGCTCGGCACGATACGCGCCGGCCTCTTGGGGGAGCATGGTTCGCTCGTCCCAGCCGAGCGTTTCGACGGTCGAGGCGAGCAGCGCGGTTTCGCGGACGTGTTGGCAGAGGTTGTCGAAGGGGGAAGGCATGGGCGATGGAGGGCGGGAGTTAGGAGTCAGGAGCCGGGATTCGGGAGTCAGGGAAGCGTTGTCGCGGCCAACGCTTTGAGGTCGGGAGCCGCGCCGGCCGCACCGCGAGGGCATTGACGCCATTACGTTACCGCCTGTCGGCCGATTGCACAAACGCGGCGTCATCGCCTTTAGCGCGGGCCGGCTTGGCGCTGTTGCGGCGGGGTGTTGTAAACTATGCTAGAAGGCTTGAATTTCCGCTGCGAATTTGCGCACAGGGAGAACTTTGCGATGCGATTTTCCGGTCGTTTGCCGTCTCGTTCGATCCGTCGATTGTTCGGGCCGTTTCGGTATGGCGCGGTGTTGTTGATGTCAGCCTCGGCCATAGGGTTGCTGTGGGCGCCGGCGTCGGCTCAGCGGGGTGTGGAGCCGGCTTTTGCTTCGAAGTTGGTTTCGCGGGATACGAAGGGGCATGCCGTCGAGATTGACATCGACGTGGCTGGGGCGAAGGAGTTGTATCTGGTCGTGACCGATGGGGGCGACGGGTTCGCTTGCGATTGGGCCAATTGGGCTGAGCCGCGATTGGTGGGCGAGAAAGGCGAGACGACGAAGCTGACGGAACTGAAATGGAAATCGGCGCGGGCCGAGTGGGGGCAGGTGCGGGTGAATAAGAACGCGGGCGGCGGGGCGATGAAGATTGGCGGGAAGGATGTTGAATATGGCATTGGGACGCATGCGAATAGCGTCATTGCTTTCGACTTGCCGGCGGGGACGAAGCGGTTCAAGGCCCGCGCGGGATTGGACAATGGTGGGACGGATCAGGGGGGCGGGGCGACCGTCGAGTTCTTCGTCTTCACCGAAGCGCCGCCACGCCAGTTTCTCGCCAAGCGATCTGGCGGCGGCGGCGGGGACAGCGACCAGCGCGATCCGGAGAACGCCGTGGCGGGGCTGGATGTGTATGACGGCCTGGAAGCTACGTTGTTCGCCAGCGAGCCGACGCTGACCAACCCGACGAACATCGACGTCGACCATCGCGGCCGCGTCTGGGTCTGCGACGTTGCGAACTACCGCGGCCACAACGGCGAGCGGCCCGAGGGGGATCGCATCCTCATCCTCGAAGACACCGACGGCGACGGCCGCTCGGACAAGACGATCGTCTACTACCAGGGCAAGGAGCTGATCTCGCCGCAGGGCATCTGCGTGCTGGGCAATAAGGTGATCGTCTCGGC
>JAJDEG010000036.1 GCA_029259895.1 Planctomycetota bacterium | reverse complement strand
TGCGGCTGCGGACTTCGCTACGCTCAGCCCGCAGCCGCACACCCGGCGGGCAGAAGCAACCCCGTTACCCGTTCCCTAACCCGTTCCTTCATAAGCCGTGGTACAAGAATTTAATGCTGGTCAGTGGCGGCTTTTCACTGGCATAGCCAGTGGCACACCCCCGCGGAGAATGGAATGAATCTGGCCGTTTGGTAGAACAGCGGGCGTTGGCAGTGCTACCCCGCCGCGGTCGAGGCACGTCAAACGAGAATTAAGAGCGAGTTTGCGGCTCCGAACTGGCATAGCCAGTGGCACTCGGCGCTAACCGCCCTTACCGAGGATTCGATCGTTGATCTTAGTCCACTCGATCTGCAGGTCGTTTTCGTCCTTTAGTGCCTTTTCAATTGCTTCTAAAGCCCTTTCGGTTTGATCTGGGTCCAACAACGACTCCGAAAGCGTAATCCATTCGCTCGCTCGCAACCAGCATCGTTGCTGAAGCAGTTCGACGTCGGTTCGATCGCCGTAGAGGGTGGAATAGCGAACTCGACTTTGCCAAATGTCCATCGCCAACTTGTAGTCCGCAACGGCCTTGCCGAGAATTGCGTTAAGTTCGGGAAGCGACTTGCCTTCTGGAGATTCGATGAAGATCTTCACGTCTCCCCAAGATTCACCGACAATCTTTAGATAATCATTGTATGTGACACCAACCTCCACCCGTGCTTCAACTCGTTTTAGTGCGTTCAATGCATTACGCGCTGACGGCGGTGCGCGACGGTACCGGCGATCGATCTCCTCAATTATTTCGGCGGCTTCTTTCCGTCGCTTCTCCGCCGCTATACGTTGCGCTTCCTCTGCCGCCAAACGCCTCGTTTCCTCGGCTTCGCGCGCGAGTTGCGCGGCGCGTTGGCGCTCCGCCTCTTGTTCAGCGAGTACTTTCATTCTCGCTGCTTGTGCTGCCTCGCGTTCGATTTCTGCATGATGTTGGTCCCGTAGTTCGTCTCTGGCGAGTGCTGCGGCTTGAATTCTTTCCGCGAAATCCTCATCCCGAATTATGCGATCGCTCGACTCTCGGATCAATTCTTCATAGAGTTTGTAAGCCCTTAGCGGTTCGGACTCGCGTATCCGATTTGCCTCATCAATCATTTGCGCGATTCGAGCAGAATTGTCGATTTCCCACGTGTCGCGAATGGCAACAAACCAAACGAGGAAGCAAATCGCTGCAAAGCAAACCATGCCACAAGCCGCAATGGCGACCTTTGTTGATGTGCCCAAACCAGGAGGGTCGGTACCACGTGACGCAGCGTTTGGTTCCGGTGTTGTAGCGATAATCTGTTCCTCTCGGGTGAGAGGTATCGTCATCGTTTGACCACACGCCGGGCACTTCGCTCGTTTACCGGCGAAATCCACACCGACGCGCAACGACTTCCGACAGTGAGGGCAATGGACGCGCATTCACATTTCCCGCGGGAGGCAAAGTGCCATCGTGTACTCCCCACCATCTCATCGTGGGGGTGTCGTGTCAAGCCGCGCTACAAGCTGTCGTGTACCGGACGCGAAGGCGTAACCTAAAGACTACGAGGAATTAGTGCGGAATTAGTATCGGGCGACGGCGCATCAGCAACTCGGCGAGCAACTTGAAGATGAGGGGCTCCGCATACGCGATTCTCGACCTTGTCCACGTTACGACACCAAGCGCGCTATCCGCGCAAACCCACCGCCCGCATTCGCTTGTCCGTTTCCCGATAAGCTTCCTCCACCCACTCGACGATCTTTTCCGGGTCGGGCGAATACTCCAACTCGATCGCAATCGTCCCGTCGATGCCGAGTTCCTTGATCGCCTTGAGATATGGCTCGAACGGCACCACGCCCCGGCCGGGTGGGAGATCACCGTGGATCTTGCCGTCGCAGTCGCTGATGTGGACGTGCGCGGCACGCCCCTTGAGGCGGGCGAGTTCCTCCGGCTTGACGTTGGAAAGCACCAGGTGCGACACGTCGATGTTCGCTTTCACCGCCGGGCGGTTCACGTCGTCGAGGAATTTGACCATCGTTTCGACGTCCTTGACCAGCGAAAGATGAAACGGCTCCAGCTCGATGGCGATCTCCACGCCCAGCCGCTCCGCATACTCGCCCAGCGTTTGCAAATGCCGCACGCCGGTTTGCCACTGCTCGGCCGGCGGAATCACTTCCTGGTTCCAGATGTACTCGCCGATCACCAACAGCACGTTGCGGGCCTCATACTCGTAAGCCAGATCGAGATACGCCTTCACGCGGTCGAAGTGGAACCGCTGGACGCTGGGGTTGAAGTCGATCAGCCCGACGGCCACGCAAGCGATGGAAACGATCGGCAACTCCAGCCGGTCGCACTCACGCTTGATGAGCCGCCGCTCGACGACGTCGATGTCGAGCGGGTCGACGAAAATGTCGATCGTGTCGAAGCCGATCCGCTTGGTTTGTTCCAGGCCAAACAGCGTGGGGCGGTTCGCCTGGACCCAGGCGGAGTTGATGAGGCCGAGTTTCATCGTCGGGAGTCCAATCGTCGGGCGTCAAATTGCAGAAGTTTGGGTGGCCGTGCCTGCCAAGCGTCGCTTAGCAGCCTGTTGAAAAAGGGGGCTGACCCTCTCAGGCACGGCGCATTCTCCGGCGAAAACGAGGTTTCCCCAAGGGTCTGACCCCTTTTTCAACTGGCTGTTAGATGATAGCGAGCTTCGCGTCGGACGCAACGTTTTGCGCGCGGTCCTCTGCGTCGTCCTTACCGTCGCCGCGACTTGCCCGCCACGAGCGCGTCGCGGAGAATTACCGTGAGCCCACACGCCGATTCGATTCAATATGCCGCGACGGAATGCCGCGACGGAGTACCTCGCCGACCATGCCATTCGATCCGCTCTTCTCCGTCGCCAATCAAGTCGTGCTCGTCTCCGGAGGCAGTCGCGGCATCGGTCGCGCGATCGCCGCCGGATTCGCCGAGCGTGCGGCGACCGTCATTATCACGGGCCGCGAAGAGGCGACGCTTGCCGCCGCGGCTGCCCAGATCAATGCCCAGATTGCCGCGCCCGAAGTTGCGGTGCATCCGATCGTTTGCGACGTGGCCGATGCGGCGGCGATCGCTCCGATGGTCGAGGACGTGATCGCCCGCTTCGGCCGCATCGATACGCTGGTGAACGTCGCCGGCGTGAATCGCCGCAAGCCGGCCGAGGACGTGACCGAGGACGATTACGACTTCGTGATGGACATCAACCTCAAGGGATGCTGGCTGATGTCGCAGGCGGTGGGCCGGCACATGCTAACGCGCGGGTCGGGCAATCAGATCAACATCGCGTCGCTCAACACGGACAAGCCGCTGGCGTGGGTGCTGCCATACGCAATGAGCAAGGCCGGCGTGGGGCACATGACCCGCGGGCTGGCCGTCGAATGGGGCAGCCG
>JAJDEG010000350.1 GCA_029259895.1 Planctomycetota bacterium | reverse complement strand
CGATGCCACCGGGTCTGGCGGGGCGGTCGTTGGTTGATTGTAGGGTGCGCGAGCTTACCGGCTGCAACGTCGTTGCCGTGGCTAGCGACGGGGCGGTGGATATCAATCCCGACGGCCATCTTCCCTTGCCGGCCAGCGCGGACCTGATTCTGATCGGCGACGGAGAGGCCGAACAGCGGTTTGCGCTGACGTTTCCGACGCCCGTAGCGCCACATGCGCGGTTGGGTTAGTTCGACGTTTGCGCATTTTGACGGCAGTTGAAAATGGCGGAGCGAGGCGGTCGATTCCCGTCGCTCGCGCGGCATTCGGCCCATCCTCTTGGCCGGCGGAAACACATCCTGAATCAAGTCCCATTGTTCATCGGAAAGCTGATGCCGTAACATGATCGTGCCCTCCGTGGCCTGAAAACAACCCAACCGAGCACACCAGACTGCGCCAACCAGGCATCACGAGCCAAGAGCTCATTTCCGACAAAGCCTAGAAAATACGCCCACCGGACGGAATGTTCGGTCGTCCACGCCTCGCTGAACCCTTTATTGTTTCCCCGTCAAAACGCCCATGGACGCTTGCTTTCGCATCGCCATCGCCGACGATGATCGGGCGAACCTCGACTTTCTTCGCGCCACGCTCGGCGAGTTGGGCCACGAGGTCGTATCCGTTGCCGAAAACGGCAAGCAGCTCGTCAAGCATTGTCGCGCCGAGTGTCCCGATCTGATCCTAACGGGCATCAAGATGCCTAAGCTCGACGGCATTGGCGCGTCGATGGAAATCTGTCGCGAGAGGCCGCTTCCGGTAATTCTCGTTTCGGCCCATCACAACACCCAACTCATCGAACGGGCGCTGGCCGATCATGTGTTTGCCTACTTGGTCAAACCGATCAAGCGAGCCGATCTGGAAACGGCGATCGCTCTCGTCGTTCGACGTTTTGGCGAAATGCAGGCGCTCCAACGGCAGGCCCACGAGCTGCGACAAGCGCTCGACCGCGTCGAGCGCCTTCAGGCCGTGCAGGCCAGCGCCGTCCGATTGGAAAACGTCGCGACGAGCGCTTCTCGGACGCGCGACGAAAGTGATCGCGGTGATGGAAACAAGTCGGTCAAGACGAGTGAACAGCGCCATCGCACGCTGTTGCAAACGATTCCGCACGGTGTGCAGGAAATCGACGCAGAGGGCGTCATCACCTTCGCCAATGCGGCTCATTGCCGGATGCATGGATACGTCGAGGGCGAGCTTACCGGGAAGGCGATCTGGAATCTGCTGGCCACCGACGCGGAGCGGAACGTATTGCGCGAGCAACTCGCCACGAGAGTCGCAAGCCAACCGCCGCCGACGTCGTACGCGACTCGACATCGCCGCAAGGACGGCACGATCATCGACGTCCAGGTCGATTGGACGTACCAGCGAGACGAGCAGGGGCAAGTTGCCGGTTTCATCGCCATCATTACGGACATCACCGCACGCAAGCAGACCGAAGTTGCACTGCGGATAGCTCACGCCGAACTGCAAACGACGGCCGAAGCGCATTCCGCCCAATTGGCAGATGCAGACGAACAGCTTCAAGAACAGATATCACACCGCCAGCGGGCCGAGGAAGCGCTGCGGCGGGCCGAGCGACTCGCTTCGATTGGGATACTGGCCGCGGGAATCGCCCACGAGATCAACAATCCCGTCGTTGCCGCATTGAACTCAGCGGAAACGGCACTAGCCGTCAAAGACCGATCGGACAGCGGAGGTATGGTCGAGGAATGTTTGAAGAACATCGTCGATTCGGCGACGCGCTGCGGCGAGATCGTTACGGACGTTCTCAAGTTCGCCCGGCACGAATCGACAGAAAAACGCCGGCATTGCCTGAACGCCGTGGTGGGCCGTGCCGTAGATTTTTCGCGAGGTGCGATCGGCCAATCCGGCGCGACAGTAACGCTTCACCTCGACGAGTCGCCGCTCTTCGTTTACATCAATCCGTTGGAAATTGAAGTCCTGGTGACCAACTTGCTGCGTAACGCCGTCGAGGCCGCGATCGACGAGAAGCCTGGTCGCATCGTGGTGCGCACTGCTCGCATGGCCGAAGTCGCCAGAATCTCGGTCGAGGACGATGGGCGGGGAATCGCCGACGACGAAAAGACGCACATTTTCGACCCCTTCTACACGACGCGGAGACAGGCCGGCGGCACAGGACTCGGCCTAAGCATCGTCTACCGCATCGTCCAAGCCCACGGCGGAACGATCGACGTGCAGAGCGAGCCGAGCCGGGGAACGACCATTACCGTCGAGCTTCCGCTGGCGGAGAATGTGAGTCAAGATTAGAAGTCCATCCCATTAACCGTGGCACGTCGCGAGACCGACCACAACAAAACGTTCGTATCAATTTCGTCTCAGAGCGGCAGTCGCCAATGTCCAAGCCCTCCAAACCGAAACCTGCGACCGAGCCGACCGTGTTCGTCGTCGACGACGATCCGCAAGTTCGCAAATCGCTCTGCTTGATCGCGCAATCCGTTCAACTCAACGTCGAAGCCTACGAAACCGCGCAAGATTTTCTGGACAACTATCGACCCGATCGGCCGGGCTGCCTCGTCTTGGACGTGTGTCTTCCGGGAATGAACGGGTTGGAGCTACAAAGCCGCTTGGCGTCGCTCAACATCCATTTGCCGACCATTATCGTGACCGCCTACGGCGAAGTTCCAATGGCCGTGCGCGCCATCAAGGCGGGCGCGTTGGACTTCATCCAAAAACCCTACGGCCGGCAGGAAATGGTCGACCGCATTCAAGAGGCCGTATCGCGCGATCTCGCGCAGCGTCAGGAGAATCGCAAGCGCGATATCGCCGCCGCTCGGCTGGCCAGCCTGTCGCGCCGCGAACGCGAAGTCATGGACTTGTTCGTCGCCGGAAAGAACACGAAGAAAATCGCCACGCTGCTGAACATCAGCGCCAAGACGGTCGACTTTCACCGCTGGAACGTGCTCGAAAAAATGCACGCCAAGAACATGGTCGATCTCGCGCACTATGTCGCCCGCCATCTCAAGTCGCCGCCGGATCCTAGCTCCGGCTAGCGGAAACGCCGCCGTGGCGACAAACGCCATTTTCTGACGAAACAAGGTCCAAATGCGCTTGTTTCGTTCCAGCACTTCGTAATCAAAAGCCGATTTCCATCGGCTTGTTTTGGCGTAAAACTGCGAAGTATAGTTACTTGGCCGATGCCGAAGTTCAAAATCGGATTGCAGAGAATTACCGTAGAGGTATCGATCATGATTGTCGACACGGGCGATGCTGTGTTGGTGTCCCATCGTCGCATGTTCGAACGCGACGAGGCACGTTTCTTTGTGGGTCGGACGATCGCGTCCGACGGCCCGTTGTTGAAAGTCGAAGGATTCACTTTCGTCCGCGACCTATCCAACGGGCGCGTCGTAAAGAAGGAAGAGAAGCGAATCAAGGTGTTGTCGCTGGCCTCACCCGGTCATATCGTCTACCAGCTACCGAGCGACATCAACGTCGAAACGACCGACATCGCGAGCAGCAATGGCGACGCGATTCTGGTGGACGGTTCCCGCCAGATCATGAATCTATCGGAGCGCACGCATTGCGGTCACTTCTAAAAACAAATGCCCAGTCGCGGGTTCGACATCTAACGGTCGCGCTGACGATCGACCGGTTCGCGGACTTTCACAGCCAAGCATCTTCTCGCGTTCAGACAAAGTCGCGCTCGCGCTAACCGGAACGTCTTCGTCGTCCGATGTAGCCAAGCAGCGCGATGCGTGCCGGGCCTACTAACACCACCCATGACCGCTCCGGGATAGGCGCGTCCGCAGCGGGAACGAATCGATCGATTGCGGGGAAGCGCGAAGGATCGCCGGCTGATTTCGCAGTCGATCCAGCCGTCTCCATCGAGTACACGGCGTCTGCGCCGCGTCTGCCGGACAAAATGTTCGAGCGCGAATCGCCGTACCCAGCCGTCCGCATGCCGCGAGATCGCCGGATCGCGCAGCCGCGATCGTGAAAAACAAGTCGTCCATGCCGGGTAACTCCGTCTCCGCAACGAAGACCCGATTCTGCGCAGCTAAGTATGTGCGATTGCGGACACTTCTTCGCGTAGTGCCGCCGCCGCGACGACAGCGACCGCGCGCTCCCGGCAACATCTCTGGCGACCGCCTCACCGTTGCCTCGAGCCGACGGGAACTAGGGATTTCCTAGGGCATCCTGGGAAATTACCGGTTACATGTCGTCGGCCGCGCCGTCTAAGATTCGCTAATCGATTCTTCATCGTTTTTTTACGGAATCCACGCGCAAGAGATCGAAATCAAGTCGACCAAGCCTTGTACGTGCCGGCCGAAAAAACGCGGTCGGAGCGACGTGCTGGTTCGACTGGCGTGCTTGAGAATGGAATTGCTGGCCGGCACGGATGCCCCGTTCATCGTACATCGCGAGGCGAGCCATGCTACAAGCCACAACGTTGCCCCAAACGATGCCTCAGCGGTTCACGACCGGACCGCGGCCTACTGGCCTCTGCGTGCCAGAACTCTTCTTCAATCGCGAACTCAGTTGGTTGGAGGCTCACGCGCAACTTCTCGAGGAGGCCGAGGATCCGTCGACGCCGATTCTCGAGCGGGTCAAGTTGCTGTCGTTCTTCAGCGACAAAATGGACGATTTCTTCATGGTCCGCGTGGCCGACTTGCAGAAGCAGGCGGTCGAGGCGCGGGTCGCCAAAGATAGACATCCGGACGGGCTGCATCCGAGGGCACAACTCGACGCCATCGCACGGCGCACACGGCAGTTGTTAGCCCAAACGTATCGCTGTTGGAGCGACTCGCTGCGGCCGGCGCTGGGTGCGGCCGGCATCCACATCCTAAACCACGACGAGTTGAACGAGAGCCAGTTGCACGCCGTAGAGACGTTCTTTCAGCAGGTCGCGTTTCCTCTGTTGACGCCGATGGCAATCGATCCGAGCCATCCGAAGCCCGTATTCCGCAACCGAGCAATCTACGTGGCCGCGCTCCTCTCGCGCCGAAACGTGCGCGGGCCGCAGCAGCTATTCGCCGTCGTATCGCTGCCACAGTCACTACCGAGGCTTGTGCCGGTCGGTGGCACCGGCGAATCGGCGTTCGTCTTCTTGGAAGACGTCATCACCGCGCGAATGCCAAAGTTATTCGGCGGATTCGACGTCGTGGAGTGGACCACATTCCGTCTGACGCGCGACAGCGACATGGCGTCCCCGCCGCCGGAGGCTGGCGACATCATGCAAGTCTTGGAAATGCGTTTGAAGGCCCGCCAACGCGCGCAAGCCGTGCGTCTGGAGATCGTCGGGAGCACGCTGAGCCCGCTGACGAGACGCCTGATCGAGGCGGAAACGAATCGCGATCTGGCGTCTGCCGAGGAAGGATCGGGCGTTTACCTGGTTCCGGGACCGCTCGATTTAGGCGGGCTGGCGCCGCTGGCGGCGATCGAGGGCCGCAACGAATTGCGCTATCCCCCAGTGCCGTGTCCGCCATCGCCGCGAAAAAAACGCCGGCAACCGGAGAACATGTTCGCCAAGATCGCCAGCGGTGACATCCTGTTGCACCATCCATATCAGTCTTTCGATCCAGTCACCGAGTTCGTCAATCAGGCGGCGCGCGACCCCGACGTATTGTCGATCGGCCAAACGCTGTATCGCACGAGCGGAGATAGCGAGTTGGTCGCGCCGCTGATTCGGGCGGCGGAGAACGGCAAGCAGGTAACGGCGATCGTCGAACTGAAGGCGCGCTTCGACGAAGCGGCAAACGTCCGTTGGGCTCGGGAGATGCAGCGCGCCGGCGTACACGTCGTATTCGGCTTCGCCGACCTCAAAACTCATTGCAAGCTGCTGATGATCGTGCGCCAAGAACCGGACGGGCCGAAGGGCTACGTTCATCTGGCGACCGGCAACTATCACCATACGGCGCTACCCTATACAGACCTCGGCCTATTCACGGCCGACGCGGACATCGTCGCCGACGCCGGTGCCGTGTTCAACATGCTAACGGGTTACGCGCACAAACGCCGTTGGCGAAAGCTCATTGTCGCGCCGGACAATCTACATCGAAGGACGATTCAACTGATCGAGGAGCAGGCGCAACGAGCGCGCGACGGGAAGTCGGCGAGGATTTTCGCAAAACTCAACTCGCTAGGAGATCCGCAGGTCATCGAGGCTCTCTATCGCGCAAGCCAGAATGGTGTGCCGATCGACCTGGTCGTACGCGGCGTGTGCGGAATCCGGCCCGGTATTCCCGGAGTATCAGAGAACATCCGCGTGCGCAGCATCGTCGATCGTTTTCACGAACACAGCCGGCTGTTCGTATTCGGACCGGACGCCGCCGCCAAAGTATTTCTGTCGAGCGCCGACTGGATGCCAAGGAACTTCCACCGCCGCGTGGAGATCATGTTTCCCGTCGAGAATGCGGAACTCCGCGAACATATCGTCCGAGAGATCGTACCCGCTTACCTTAGAGACAATACGAAATCGCGAATGCTGCGAACCGACGGTACCTACACGAGGGCGATACCGGCATCCGACGATACGCCCTATCGTTGCCAACAGGATTTGATTCACGTCTATTGTGACGACAAAACGGAATAGGACTCCGCCCTCCGCGGCTCACTTCATTCGTCGCCGGCGATGGAAGGTGTTTTTTCATGAGATTTGTCGACTTTGTATCCGCCGACGCGATACGCGTACCGCTGTCGGCTCGAGAAATGGAAGGCGCGCTTCGCGAACTCGTCGAGGCGCTCGTCCGGGCCGGCGAAATCGGGGAGCCTTTCGCCGAAGACCTGATGGCCGCGATCCTCAAGCGGGAGCGTGCCGCTAGTTCGCGCATCGGTCGCAGCGTAGCCATTCCACACGCGAGGCATCGCGCCGCGCCGCGCGTCGTCGGCACGCTCGGCGTCAGTCGCGATGGGATCGATTTCGAGAATCGCGACGGCGAGGCCGTTCAAGTCGTGTTCCTGCTAGTCGTTCCGCCCGGTAGCGCCAGTGGCCACTTGCGGGCGTTGGAGCGGATATCGCGATCGTTGGGCGACGAGGAATTCGAATGCTCGTTGCGCGAATCGCAGAGCGCGGACGACGTTTGGCGACTGCTCGAAGAATCGGATCGCGAGCCGCAATCCTGCGGTGCGGCCCACGCAGCGAGCCCTTTTCTGGAGAGTCACGCATGATGAGCGTCGTTGCCGAGAAAGTGCAGCCAGCCGATGACCAAACGCCAATCGAATACACCACGCCGGATCGACCGCTGTCGACCGTCGCCCGTCGCTGGCTCAAGAAGAGCCTGGGCGAGGTTACTAGCGGCGTTCGGCGTGCGGCGAGAAAACGCGGTTCTACTGGCCAACACGAGCAGGCGTTGCCGATGGCAGCCCGTCGTGCATCGGTCGCGATCGAAATGTATGCGGAAATGCTGCCCAAACGACGCGCCGAACGAATACTCCGAGAACTAACGCTGCTGCGGCGAAGCGCGAGCAAAGCGCGCGATCTCGACGCGCTGGCACAGCGGCTGGAACGAGCGGATGAACCATCGACGCAACACGTGTTGTCCGATACGCTCAACAGGGTCGAAGCAAAGCGGCGAATAGCGCATGCGTCGCTTAGGAACGTCTTTGACCGATGGAAGCGCAAGCGTCTCAAGCGTCAGATCAAAAGACTGTTGCAACGCGTGAAATGGCGCGGCGAGGGCACCGAGCAGAGCTTCGCGTCGTTCGCCCGATCGAAACTGCTTGCGATCGCCGATGCGTTCTTCGCGTCGGCCAGCGCCGATGTCTCTGAGATTACAGCGCTTTACGAAATGTATTCGTTCGGAAGACGACTCCAGCTTGCAACGGAAGCGTTGGCAAGCGAATTCGATCCGACACTGCGTGAGCAACTGATGGGCAGCATCCTGCAGATGCAGCAAGCACTCGCTGCCGTAGCGAATCGTGCTTCGGCCAAGTCCGCTCTGACGCGCTGGAGCGAGAAGGCCGCCACGACCGATGATCGCGAGGAGCTGGCGGATTGCTTGTCGCACGAAGAGCACGCCTTGCAACAGTCGTACGAGGCGTTTCGCGTCTTCTGGACGGCACAGCGATCCGAAAAGATCCGAAGCCAGTTCGACGTGCTCTTTGCGTTCCTTGACGATCGCTAAGCCGCAGTGTGGCCGTCCGCAATATTGCCCTGCCTCGCGATACGCATACCGTGTGCCGTCCTGGTGTGAAGAGATGACCGAAAACGCCACCAAACAGAGCGCTCGCCCAACGCCACCTTCGGACCGGCTTCAATCTTGTCGGTACGAATTCAAATACGTGATCGATGAGCCGACGGCGTACAAAGTGCTCCATTTTACCAAGCTTCATATCGAGCCGGACGCACACACGATTGAAAGAGAGGGGCTGGGATACAGCGTGCATAGTTTGTACCTGGATAGTCCCGACCTGATGACGTGCCGAGCCACGCAGCACGGTGAAAAAAATCGCTTCAAGCTACGGATACGCTTCTACGACGATTCGCCCCATAGCCCGGTGTTCTTCGAGATCAAGCGGCGCGTGAACTTGGTCATCATGAAACAGCGAGCGGCAGTGCGGCGATCGAGTGTGCCGCGACTCTTAGCGGGCGATTGGCCGCAACCGGCCGACTTGGTCCACGACGACGAGAAGAACTTCGCGGCGCTCTACAACTTTTGTTCGCTACGCAATCGAATCGGAGCACAGCCCGCCGCGTACACGTCGTACATGCGCGAAGGCTACGAACCGCGGGACAGCAACATCGTGCGAGTCACTTTCGACCGCCGTTTGCGCGCCGGCACGTACGACGGCGTATTGTCGGTGGCCGGGCTCGAAAAATGGTCTCGGCCGCATGTTGGCGAGGTCGTGCTGGAACTAAAATTCACCGACCGCTTTCCAGATTGGATGCACGAACTGGTTCAGTGGTTCGATCTAGAACGTACGTCCGTGCCGAAATATGTCGAATGTGTGACGCTCGTCGGCCGCGACTCGAGTTCGCCGCGGCGAGGACGTTCGCAGCGACTCCCGATCGGCCGATTGACCACAAACCAAGGACGGAGATGACCGTGACGCTAACTGTGCTGCTGCTTGGCTCGACCAACGAACTCAACTTGGGTGCCACCGCAATGGGGTTGTTGGGCGGCTTGGCGCTGTTTCTGTTCGGCATCGAACAGATGACCGACGCGCTGAAAATCCTGGCGGGCGACGGAATGAAGAATCTCCTCGCCCGCCTGACGACCAACCGATTCAAGGCCGCCACGGCAGGCGCCGCCGTGACCGCCGTGATTCAATCGTCCTCCGTCACCACCGTGTTGGTCGTCGGATTCGTTTCTGCCGGACTGATGTCGCTGTCGCAATCCATCGGCGTCATCATGGGCGCGAATATCGGCACGACGATCACCGCGCAGATTATTGCCTTCAAAGTCACCCAA
>JAJDEG010000349.1 GCA_029259895.1 Planctomycetota bacterium | reverse complement strand
GGTAATTAGCGGCGGCGGATCGAGTTGCTCGCGCGGCCAGTCGAGCCGTTGCTGGCACAAGGCGACCGCGGCGGCGTTGTTTGCGCCGAGTTGCCCTCGCGCGGCGTGGAGCGCGACCAATTCGGCGGCGAAAGGGTGAACTAGGATGCGCTGGAGCGCGGACCAGGGCATGTCGGCGGCGGCGTCGAGCGATTCGGCCCGCTCGGCCAGATAATGCGAACGGTCGATTTCGTCGTTCGACAATCGCCAGCGACGCCCGACGCCCGACGCGCGATCGGCCACGCCGAGGGCATGGAACACCGCGCCCAAGGCCAACGCAAACGACGGCGCGTCGAGTGCCGCGATAAGCCGGCGTGCTTCGATCAAACGTGGCGACGCCGGCCCAGCGTTTTCGCCGGCCTCGGGAAGCAGCACGGCGAGCAGACCGGATTCGGCGAGTAGCTCGACGGCCCGCTCGCGGCGCGGATCGACGAGCATGCGGCGCAACTCCGCGGCGATCCGCTCGGCGCTGACGACGTCGATCTCGGCGGCCATCGCGCGGACGGCGGCAAGCGTCGCCGGGTCGATGGCGAAGTCGAACGTGGCGGCGATTCGCACCGCGCGCAGCATGCGCAGCTTGTCCTCGGTGAAGCGAGCCGCCGGATCGCCAATCGCGCGGACGATGCCGCGCTTCAGGTCGTCCTGCCCGCCGACGAAATCGAGAACGCGGTCGTCGATCGGGTCGTAGAACAGACCGTTGATGGTGAAGTCGCGGCGTTGGGCGTCTTCCTCGGCCGTGGTGAAGGCCACCGCGTCGGGCCGACGACCGTCGCTGTAGCCCACGTCGCGGCGAAACGTGGCGACTTCGACTGGCGCGGCACCCTTGGGACCGAGCACGGCGATCACGCCGAACGCGGCGCCGATGGCGAGCGTGCGGCGATGACCAAAGACGGCGCGAACTTGCTCGGGCGTGGCGTTGGTGGCGACGTCGTAATCCTTGGGCACCAAACCGAGAAGCTGGTCGCGAACGCAGCCGCCGGCCCAGACGGCTTCGTAGCCAGCCTCGCGCAATCGCCGCACCACATCGATGGCAAAGCTACGTTGGGCGGCGGGCGATGACATGAATTCCGTCGACGGGCGAATGGACGGCGCTATGCCGAAAGAATCGAGACGCGGCACGAACGAGAAACCTCGCGGCCGAGCGTCATCTTAGGCGATCCGCGTCGGTCCGGCGACGCCTGTCATGCGGCCGGCGAAGCGCTGCCGCGACGACGATAAACCAGCGCCAACGAGCCAATGCCGATCAAAGCCATCGCCACCGCATTCGGTTCCGGCACCGCAAAGAACACGTTGCCCTGCAAATTCGTCACGCCCGTGTTGAGACGAATGATGTCGGACAGTCGCGTCGATTCGAGCACGGCGATATCGGCGGCCGAAAAACCCCGGTCGTTGGCGTACCAAAAGCGGTCTCCGTCGCGGGCACGCGCGAACTGATCCGCCAATGCCGCGGCGACCAGCGGACCGACGCCGCTGCCCTTCACGTGATCCTCGGACAATGCCCCGACCCAGGCGTCGATGTCGTTGACGTCGCCGTAGACCGAGGCGAGAGCCGCTTGCAAATCCGCATCACTCGTGATGTCCGCGAAACTCGTCGCCGCCGACAATCCGTACGCCATGCGAATCGCGTTGTAGTCGGGCAGGCCGTGGTCGCGGCCGCGCTGGATATTCAGCGCCGCCAGATCGAATCCGCCGGGCATCGGCTCGCCGAACAGAAAATTGCGGACGTCGTCGACGAGCAATTGATCGACCTGTTGTTGGCACTGCGTGGCAAGACCCTTTAGTAGGTAGCCAAGCTCCGTGCCGTCGGCGATGTTGCCGGGAACGAAGAACGCATCGCGCAGCGGAATTGGTCCACCAGGGGCCTCCGTACCGTCGTTCGCGATGCGCAGCAGGTTCGGCGGCAGCATCGTGTGGCCGACGCGGAACAGGGCCGTGGAAAACTCGGTGGCCACCGTGGCGTCCAGATTCGTGTCGTACGTGCTCGTCGCGCCGGGCGTCATCGTACCCAACAGTGCGGGCAGAAACTCGTTGTACGTGATCACTTGAATCTCCGCGCCGACCAACTTACGGGCGCGCTGAAAGATATCTTCATCGCTCCAAGTCGGATTGGCCGCGGAAATCTCTCCAGCGAGACGATTGTGCTCGCGGACGAATAGCGTGTGCATGGCGGTCAGGCCGACTTGTTCGTTCGCGCGGACGTCACCAGCAGCGAAGAACGCGGCGGCCACCGGATTTCCGCCAGTGGCGTTGTCGAGGCCCATCGTGTTGAGCGGGAGCAGATTGTCGCCGCTGGTCTTCATCGCGCCGCCGCTCATCGTGCGCAGGGCAAACGCCCGACTCTCGGACGAGCCATACACCATCGAGCCGTCGATGTACGAAGTGATCGCGTTGACTTGCTGCCGCGGATTGCCGAGGGCCGTGCCGGTCGCCGGGTCGTAGGCCGACCGCTGAAACATCATCGTCTGCGTGCCGGTCGATTCCGGATCGAACATCGAATCGCCCACGGGGATCGCGATGGGCAGCGACTCGACCGGATCGGCCGCGCCGGTCAGGTCCATATCGTGATCGATGAATTGCCCCCACTGGAAGACGAAGCTGCTGAGCAACCGCGTGTCGTCGATCATCACGCTTTGCGACATGAGGGCGTTGCTGATCTCGCGAGCACCGGGCCGCAATGTACCGGACGGTGCGTACATGCCGTCGGCGTAGTCGGCGGGAGCCATGCGGCTGAGATTCGCCCCGGCTGCGCCCCAGGTTGAGTTGAGCTGGTTGTTGCCCGATCCGTCGTACGCGCGGTCTTCGGCAAAGGCCGTGGCCGTCAGCGCGATCAGCGCCAACGCTTGGGAGCAATACGAAAGGAGACGTCGCCGTCGCGGCATTTGAAATCGAATCATGAGTTCAACCGTTCAATCGAAGCAGGATCGCGCTGGCACTCAAACTCCATAATCCGTGAAACACCGAACGTCGCGGCAAGGTCCGCGCATTCCCTTAGTATGTTCGAGGAATCGGCTAACGCGAGTTCGCAGCGCCGTTTGTAGCGCCGTTCGACTCAAATTTCGCGGTAATCGCCGGGAATCCGCGGCCCGGCAGGACGGTACTATCGGTATAACTTGGCCGAAATGCGGCAGCAAGTCTGTGTCCGCGAAATCTGGCGGAAGGCAGACAAACGGCGATTCAGGCCGCTCGCGCCCTTTCCGCCGGCGGTTCAAAGAATGGCCAGCGGATTGCGGCGTTCTTCCAGCGTGCCGCGGGTGACGCCGACGCGGTTGGCCGCCCGCAACTCTCGCCAGACGGCTTGGCCGGTTGTCGTTCCCGCGAGCAAGTCGCGATACAGGCCGACGATTCGGCGGATTTCGTCCGGCCCGTCGCTCAATAGCTCAATACGAAAGTCGGCAAGCCCGCGTTCGATGAGCAGCGGGACAATTTCCGCCGCGCTTTGCGGAATGGCGTTGAATAGCGTGTTGCGGCAGCCGACGTCGGCCGTGAGCGGATGCTCCATGCCGATATGGTCGCGGAGGTGGACTTCGTGCCGGTCGCAGGGCCGGCCGCAGTTCGTCTTGTTCGTGCCCGGCGAGAGGACCGCGCAGAACACGCAATGCTCCATGTGGAACATCGGCATGTGTTGATGAATGACGATTTCAAGCCATTCGGGCGGAACGGCGGCGACGAGGTCGAGCAACTGATCGCGGTTGAGATCGTACGAAGCGGTCAGCCGAGCCGCGCCGCGTTCGCGCAGCCACGCGGCGGAAAGTTCGTTCGTTACGTTGAGCGAAAAATCGGCCACGACCGTAATGCCGCGCGCGGTGTAATAGTCGAGGCCGGCGAGATTGCGAACCAGGATGCCGTCGGCGCCGTGGCGGGCCAACACGCGGAAGATGCCCAACTCGTCGGGCTTCTGTATGCGGGGCGTGGCGATAAAGATCTTCGCGCCGGCCCCATGCGCCATCCCCACCGCGGCGGCGTATTGGCGGATGTCTTGAAAGTCGGCGTACAGTTCGCTTACGCCGCAAGCGAGGGCGGCGTCGAGTTGCGCGAACGAGCGGACGAGAACGCGAATCGTTGTTTGCCGTGGGAGGCGAGTACCTTCGTCCGTCGCGCGAATTTTCGGCAGCACGGAATCGGCGGCAATATCGCGCTCGGGCGGCGTGGCGGCGGCCTGGTCGAGCAGTGCGAGCATCTCGCGGCGAAGCTTGCCCAGCACCGACAACGGGACCATCGGTTCGCCTTCGATTTTTGCCTCGAACTGCCCGAGTTCGTAAGGACTCGCACCGAGTCGGCCGAGTTGTTCGCGCAGCACTTCGGCGGTGAGCGGATGACGCTGAGCCTCGGCGAGCGGCTCGGCCGATTCGACCCAGCACGACTCGCCCGAGACGGCCGTGGCGCGAATTCGTAGTGGAATTCCAATGGCAGCGTCGACCGCGATATCGAGCCGAGTCCGCCGCACCGGATCGGCACCGGTAAACGTGCGGCGAAGGCGAGTCGTCAATTCCGGATCGTCGGTCTTCCAAACCTGCTGGCCCGGCTCGATGCGCGGCCAGTCGATGGCTTCGCGGGCGAACGACAAGCCGGCGAAACCGGAAGTTGCCGGCTCCTCGATCGAACGGCCGCGCTGGAAAACTTCGTAGACGCGACCGCCTTGGCGTTGTTTCTCGTCACTGCTGCAATCGAACATCACGCCGTCGCCGCGCTTGATGCTGGCGGCCAACTCGACGACGGCTCGCTGGCCGCCGCGGGGATCGCGTTCGATGCGGCGCACGATGCCCAGCGGAACGCCACGCTTGGCCGAACTATGGCCGGGGACGAGCATCTTGTGGTCGCAGCCGCCAAGCCAGCCCGGCGAAAAACCACGCGAGAACGACAGCTCCATGTCCTCGATTTCGCGCGGCGCGAACTCAACCGGACGACCGGCCACGGCGGCATCGATCGCGGTGCGGTAATGCCGCGTGATGTTGGCGACGTATTCCGGCGTCTTGAGCCGGCCTTCGATCTTCAGCGAACAGACGCCAGCGTCGATCAACTCCGGCACCAGGGCGAACGCCGCGAGGTCTTGAGGGCTGAGCAGATAGCGGACGTCGTCGAGTTCGATCTTTTCGCCGTCTTGCAGCACTTCGTAGGGCAATCGGCACGCCTGGGCGCACTGGCCACGGTTGGCGCTGCGGCCGCCGAGCGATTCGCTGGTCAGACACTGGCCGGAATAGGCAACGCACAATGCGCCGTGGACGAATACTTCCAGGGGCATTTCCGTAGTCTGATGGATCTTTTTGATTTCGCGGATCGACAGCTCGCGGGCCAGCACGACGCGCTCGATGCCCAGCGACGCAGCGACGGCGATGCACTCGGCACTGGTGAGCGTCATCTGCGTGCTGGCGTGGATCGAAAGTTCTGGACAGACGGCGCGGACAAGCCGAGCGACGCCGACATCTTGAACGAGAACGGCATCGACGCCGGCGGCAGCCAGGACGCGGACGAGGCGTTCGACTTCGGCCAGTTCGTTGGGGAAGGCGAGCGTGTTGACGGTGACGTACCCCTTCACACCGCGGCGGTGAAGCAGGGCGATGACTTCGCCCACGTCATCGACAGCGAAATTCTTGGCCCTCGCCCGCGCGTTGAAGCCGGAGTCGAGACCGAAGTAAACGGCGTCGGCACCGTTCTCGATGGCAGCGCGCAGGCACTCGCGATCGCCGGCAGGGGCGAGGAGCTCGGGGGCGCGGCGGTCAATGGGCTGAGACATCGGGCGGCGGTTTGAGAGAATATGCAACCGCCGAGACGCGGAGGCGCAAAGAAATGCCACAGCGTCTAGCTTAGTTCATCGGCGGTTGGAGCGTAATGCTGGGCGGAAAGGTACGAGGCCAATTCGCATCGGAACGGAACATCGACGCGCGATCTGGTTTGACGCGGCGTACGTATTCGCCGGATGCGAAGCCTCGCATTACGCTCCTAATTCCTCGCCCAATCGTTGCCAGGTTTGCTGGATGACCTTTTCCGCCGCCGCGCGGATTAGGGCCGTGCTAACGGCAGCCACGAGGCCCTTGCGTTCCGTTACAACGGCTTGCCAGTGAAGGGCGGATTGGGCGGTGGGGTCGGATGCCGCTCCGACGCGGAGCGATGTTTCGACGGTGATTTGAACGCCGATGGCTTTCGATACGACACGGTAACTGGCGGAAAGCGGCTGGCTGGCGTTGGCTGCGTCGCTGGACGTCGCCGTATCGGCAGCGGCGTCGGTCGAATGGCGCGTAATCGTCACGTTCAGCTTGCCGCGGATGAACGAGAAGCCGGGCCGAACGACGCAGCGGAGCGTGTTGGCGTCGGGTTGTTCGCTCGATTCGACGTCGGGCAGGATGCGGGCGAGGGTGGCGAGGTCCGTTACGACGTCGAACACGCGCTCGCTCGACGCGGTGAAGTGCTCGACGCCGCCGAATTGAAGCGGTTCGCTGGCCATGACCAGTCGCGACGCTCGCGACGCCGCCTCCGTGAACGAGGTTGCCGCCAGTGCGGCGGCCATCCCAATGTTGCAGTCTAGCCGATGCCCGCAACACACCGCCAGTTTGCGGAGCAAGCCAGCGCCGCTAGCACCCGCCGCGAACCGATTCGGTTCAATTACGATTCTCGACTTGACGACCATCGCGGCAGGGATTACGACTATTGAAATCCTGCACGGCGACCGGCCTCGGTCGGATGGGTCGCGCGGGGTGTTTTTTGCGACAGCGCGGGTCGGTATTCGTCGGCCGCGCGTTGGGCAAGAAACTTGTGCCGCAGCCAATGGATTGGCCGCGCCGGTTCTCTCCCGCATGGGCCGGTGATATGATCGGGTCAAGGAAAGACCAGGCGGTTGTCGCGCGTCGAGTGCTTCGTTCTCGACGCGGCCGCTTTCGATCTAGTCGCATATTGCGATCGATTTGCGCGCCGAACGACTGCGCTTCGGCCGCCGTGAGGGAGCGTGCGTTGTCCGGCCAATTCTCCGACGTTAAAGAGCGCGTCAAGCAGGCCGTCGATATCGTCGACCTCGTGGCCAGCTATATGCCGTTGCGGCGACAGGGGCGGAATTACGTCGCGCTCTGCCCGTGGCACGACGACAGTCGGCCCAGTTTGCAGGTGAACCAGGAGCGGCAGACTTTCAAGTGTTGGGTCTGCAATCTCGGCGGCGACATTTTCTCGTTCGTGATGCAGAAAGAGGGCGTCGAGTTTCGCGAGGCACTGGAGATGCTCGCCGAGCGGGCCGGCATTTCCGTCGAGTACGAACAGCGGATGAATCGGTCGCACAGTGGCGGCACGGGCAGCCATCGCCCGGACGACGAACTCGACTACTCGACGAGCGAGTACGACGACTCGCCGGATGTGCCGCTCGGTGCAGGCGGCTCGCGCGCGGCAGCCAGTCGCGAAGAGCGCGATGCCGGGCCGGACAAGCCGACGATGTTTCGGGCAATGAAATGGGCGGTGGAATTGTTTCACGACGCGCTGTTGAATCTACCCGAAGCTGCGCCCGCCCGCGATTATCTCGCCCAGCGCGGCATTACGTCCGAGAGCATCGAGACGTACCAACTCGGCTTCGCGCCGGATCGTTGGGATTGGCTGGTCGAAAAGGCGCAGGGCAAGGCGACGGCGATAAGGACGCTCGAACGCGTCGGCCTGCTGGGCAAGTCCGAACGTGGCAGCTACTACGACCGCTTCAAGGGCCGGCTGCTGTTTCCGATTCGCGATATCAGCGGCCGGCCAATCGCGCTGGGGGGCCGCATCCTGCCGGCACTCGTCGCGGCGCAGAAATCCGACCGACCGCCGGCCAAGTACATCAACTCGCCGGAAACGCCGCTGTTCTCGAAGAATCGCGAATTCTACGGATTGGATTTGGCCCGCGACGCAATAGCGAAGTCGAATCACGTTCTGGTGATGGAAGGCTACACCGATTGCATCACCGCTTGGCAATACGGCTTTCACAACGTCGTGGCTGTGCTGGGGACGGCGCTGGGCGAGAATCACGTGCGGCGGCTGCGATTTGCCGATCATTGCCGCGTGATCCTCGTGCTCGACGGCGACGAAGCGGGCCGCAAACGGGCGAACGAAGTGTTGGAACTGTTTGTCGCGGCGCAGGTCGACTTGCGGATTCTCACGCTGCCGGACGAACTCGATCCGTGCGACTTTTTGCAGCAGCAAGGGGCGGATGCGTTCGCCGCGCTCATCGAGCAGTCGGTCGATGCGCTAGAGCACAAGATTCAACTCGTTACGGCCGATCTCGACCTCAACGACACGCACCAAGCCAGCGTGGCGCTCGAGGGTATTCTCGCGACGCTCGCGGCCGCGCCGGTCGGCAGCTTGCACGCGACGAGCGAATCGCACGTGCGGCAGCAGCAGTTGCTTTCGCGGCTGGCACGGCGGTTTCGCGTCTCGGAGGAAGAACTTCGCGGCCGGATGGCGGCGCTGCGCCGCAAACCGCAGCGCACCCGCTTTCAAGATAATACGGCGGCCACGCAGCCGGCGCTCGAACCGCTGGCGGCTTGGGAACGCGAGTTGCTCGAGCTGGCGTTGCTCGTGCCGGACGAGATGCCGCGCATCGTCGCGACGGTCCGCGTCGAACGGCTCGCGTCGCTGGCCGCTCGGCAGATTTACGTGGCCTGCTGCGAGTTATCGCGGCGCGGC
>JAJDEG010000348.1 GCA_029259895.1 Planctomycetota bacterium | reverse complement strand
AGCGAACCAGCCCATGTCGGGACCGCGATTGAACGGTCAGTCGAACTTGCCGACCGCGTCCGCGCCGATCGCCGTCACGACGCGCGTGTCACGCGGCCGCCCGGTCCGCCGATCGTCGCCATCGGCGGCGATAACCGTCGTCGCGGCGGTGGGGTTGCTCGTCTTACTTGTGCTCTTCGTGGCGTTTTTTCTTGGCGGCGACGGCGAGGGGGCCAGCGGCAATCGCAGTAGCCAGCGACCGACGAAGAAAACGAAAGCGGATTCCACGAGCGACTCATCGTATAAGTCGCCGCCGACAGTCGACGAAGGCGTCGGCGTTCCTATCGCCAATTCGGCGGGCCGCGACGATTTGACAACGCAGGATTTGAATCCCAAACCGCCCGTGCCAACGCCGGGCGGAAAGAAAGGCGACGGCGACGATAATCCGAACGACAAAAAATCGGACGACAACGCGGACGTTACTCCGCGATCGGACGATTCGGACCCCAAGCCGCCGCCGGACGCTCCGTCCAACAAAGAATCGACGCCACCCGAAGACGAGTCTCCGTCGCGACCGGCCGTCGTGAAGAAACCTCCGCCGCCGTCGCCGGCAGCCATCGACAAGGCATATCGCATCGTTCGCAAGGAATTCGAGCCGCAATTGCGCGAGGCGATCGAGCCGGAGGAACGATTCGATCTGGCTCGGCAGATCGTCGAGCGGGCTGGGACCGCCAGCGAACCGGCGACGAAGTACGCCCTGTATCTGCTCGCCCGCAATCTCAGCGTGCAGTTGGCGTCGCCGGATCAGGCGTGCGACGTGGTCGACCTGCTGTCATCGCATTTCGACGTCGACGTATTTGAGATGAAGCGGCAATCGCTGGACGACGTCGCGCAATTCGTGACGCTCGAACTAGAGGACTACACGCATCTGCTACGACTCATGCAGCAGGTCGCCCGCGATGCGCTGGCGGCGGAGAATAACGAAGGCGCGGTTGCTCTGACTCGTTTGTCGAAGGCAACGTCGCTCAAAGTTCGCACGCCCAAGGCGTTGAAGGAGTTGCCGCGGTTGGAAGACTTGCTTAGCGACGTCGACCGCCTCGCCGCGGACGTCGCGGAGTACGACCGTGAGGTCAGAGGATTCGACCGCAGCTTAAGGCTTTTGAAAAAGGACGCCAACGATGCCGGCGCGAACCTTAGCGTTGGGCGGTATTGGCTGCTCGTTAAAGCAGATTGGCCGAAGGCGCTGCCGCACTTGGCGAAGGGCGCCGATCCTGCTTGGAAAGATCCGGCGACGATTGACCTCGCCCAGCCAATGTCCGCGGCCGAGCAGGTCGCGCTGGCGGACACGTGGCATGCGTTGGGGTTGCGCAAGGGTGGGTTGTCCGCGCCGCGGTTGTTCGAGCGGGCGAGAACGTGGTATGGCCGGGCGGTCGAGTCGGCCCCGGAGGCCGACAAACCGGCCATCGCCGCGAAGATCGCCGACATCGAGAAACAGCTAGAGGCCCTCCGCCCGCCGCGAGATCCGAACGCGAACGATGCGGTTCCGTCGGCAGATGGCCAACCGTCCGATGTGCCATCCGTGGACGGAGCGAAGCCCGACGCTCCGGCTTCGGACGCAGCTGTGCCGGACGATGACGGCCCGGCGTTTCCGGACTGATTGCCCAAGCGGCAAAATCGGATGCGTCGATGGGTGCTCTTGCAAACGGCCGCTGTTGATTTGGCGGCAGTTTCTAGCTACAACCGCGTAGCGGCCAAGTGGTGTTGCGAGGCGTTCGATCGCGTCGATTAAACTTGTGCGTTACGACTTGTGCGCTTCGATTCCCGTTTCTTCTCGCCTGAGACCAGACCATGCACCTTAGCGACGGCACGCTCGACGCGCCAACGGTTCTTTTAACGGCGGCCGCGGCGGCCGGCTCCGTAGGCGTGAGTCTTTGGCAACTCCGCCGACAGCGCGAATTTGCTGCGCCGAGCGCGGGACGAATGGCCTTCGTCGGCGGGGCGGTTTTCGCCGCTCAGGCCATTAACTTCCCGATCGCCGACGGCGTCTCGGGGCACCTGCTCGGCGGCGTCGCGGCCGCCGTGCTGCTCGGGCCTTGGGCGGGTACGTTGGTCGTTTCCACCGTACTGGCCGTGCAGTGTCTGCTGCTCGGCGACGGCGGGCTATCGGCCCTTGGCGCGAACGTGCTCAATATGGCCGTTCTTGGATCGCTGCTGGGATATCCTGTATGGCGAATGAACCAACGCGGCACGGCTGCGGCACGCCGCGCGGTTGTTGCCGCCTTTGCCGGAGCGGCGTCGCTGACTTTCGGCGCGGTGGCTTGTGCGATGGAAATGCAATTCTCTGGCCGAGCGGATTTCTTCGCCACGGCTGGGCATATGGTGCCGCTGCATTTGTTGCTCGGCGTTGCCGAAGGGCTGTTCACGGCCGCGGCGGTGCTGCTCGCGGCGCGTTCGGCCGAAGCCACGACGAGGGTGCGACGCAATGCGCTGAGCATGCTGGCGATCCTTGCCGTCGTTGCGATTTTGGTTCCATATTCGTCGGCGTTGCCGGATACGCTAGAAGCGGCGATCGAACCGTATGGCATCGTGGCCGCGGAACCTTACGTCGCCGCGGTGGTCGTCGACGATACGTTTTCGGCCGCCGGCGGTTGGGGCGGGGCGGTCTTGCCGATTGGGCTTGGAGCATCGTTGGCGTTTTCGACGATTCTCGTTCTCGATCGCGGAATTTCGCGCTCGGCGGCGCGCATCTCGGACGGCCGGGTCGCCCGTTAAGGCTGGCGAAGCTGCGAATCGACGACCTCGATCCGCGGCCGCGCTCCGAGCAATTGCGCGAGCGTTACGAGTGCTGGATCGGCCAAGCCGCGTTCCAAGCTAGTCGCGGCGACTTTGATGTGGTCGGCGGCGATGCCACCGTCACCGAGAGTTGCGTCTAGGCCCACCCAGCGACCGTCGATCCAGGCTTCCGTCCACATGTGATAACCCATCGCGGCCGGGCCGTCGACGTAGACCAGCCCCACGGCCACGCGTGACGGGATGCCCCGCGCCCGCAACACGGCGGCCAGTAGCACGGCATGCTCACTGCAATCGCCGCGGCGTTCTCGCGCGACTTCCGCGGCCGTGAGGAACGCCTGGCTGTAATCGATTTGTTCCATCCGTTCACCTACGTGACGCTCCAAGGCCACGGCGATGGGCCACGGCTGCGTCTGGGCGGCTGCCACTTCGCGGGCCATTGCGACGACGCTCGGGTCGTTCGACGCGATGTAGTGGTTCGCCTCGAGAAACGACGGTTCCGGCGGTTGCCGTTCCTTCACGAACGTCACCTTGTCCGGCGTCGCCATCAGGTTCGTATCGGGGGCTACTGCACGTACGACCAATTCGACGGTTTGTGCGTCGATGCGCCGCACCGCCTGCGCCGGACAGGCTGCGACGAGCCGCTCGGCTTCACCGTGTTCGACGGCGATGCGATATCGCACCCACTGAGTACGGCGGGCGTTCGTCAGCGGCGTTGCCAGCCGCACCATCATATCGGCCAGGAGGTTGATCTCGCGCTCGGGCGGCGCAAGGGCCGCTTCGCGCGAAACTAGGTGAAACTCCCAGCCCGTCGTCGCGTCGAGAAGCTTTAACCACGTTCCCTTTCCGTCGATCCACAATTTCGTGACCAGGGTCTGTCCGTCTGGCAATGTCGCACGTCGCTCAATCCGTCGCAGCCGCTTCGTGCCCGTCGGCGTTGCCGTTTCTTCGAGCGGGCCGCCGACCAGCGTTTGAGGAACGATGGCCAAGAAGCTTTCGTCGAACGCTTGAAACGACTGCGTTTCGTTCGGTGCCGGCGGCGACGAAGCGAGAATCCTTTGCCAAGCGTGTGGCCCGCGGTAGTCGGGTTGCCAGGCTAGTCGTCGACTGCCGTTCGTCGAATCGTCGATGGTCAACTGTCCATCGGCGACGCTTCCGCTGGCCAACTGCGTTCCGATCGACCGCGAAAACCGCCGCAGTTCGCCGTCGGGCGTTTCGATGGAAGTGGCCGTGATGCTCATGCGCGCGACGGCGTTTCCCTTGGGCGTCTCGATGGTGACGGACGACGTTGTTTCGACGAGCGTTTCGCCTTGCTCCTTCAAAGTGAGCTCGCGAATCGACACGTGGCCGACTTTCGCGCCTTGCATATAGATGCCGTACCACCGCTCGTCGGCAGCGGGATTCGCCGTTTCGAGCGCTTCGACGACTTCCGTCGGCTTCTTCTGGCAGGCCGTTACGAGTATTGTCGCGGCAACGACGGCGATCGCGCCGCCAATACGCTTCGGCGAATTGAATCCGCGCATGTCTCGTTCCTCTTACGTCGCAGGGGAATGTCCCGTTTCGCCGCGACATTGGCGAGACCGAGTATACCGGCCGCACCGGCGACTCGACACCGGCCGCCGCTTCGAGGTGCGTCTTTGCAACGCGGCGAACGTCGCCATATCGCGTTACGAAAAATCACCATCGCGGCAACGGTCCCCGCCTACGCCCTAACACACGCCGCATACACGGCGCTACTGTCACGCACCACTCCGCAAGAGACGGGATTTTTCGCAGTGGTGTGCCACAGCTTCCCGACCGTGCTGCGGTGAAAGCTAAGGTTCACCAGGATCGCGAATCGGGCGGACTCAGCCCGAACCGCGTTCTGCGTGTCGTTTTGCAGGCCGCGCGAGCCGAATGAGCCCGACTCGGAATCGAGGGGGCAGGACGCGGAACGTGCGGGTCGTACCGTTTGTGCTGATCGTGATTGGAAACTGGGCAACGCATCGTTGCGACCGCCGGTTCGGCCCTCAACGTGACCTACGTTTTGATTGTATTCGCCGCTGCGGCGTCGCCTTCGCCGGCTGTTGCTAAGCGTGCTCAACAGAGGTTGATTCGCCGATGGGTTTTTTGAAAAAGTTCTTCAGCAACGTCTTTCACGACGAGGCCGAGGGAGCCGGCGCCAGTGCTTTCGAGCAGCTCAGCGAGGAGCAACTCGAAGCGCACCTCGGCGTGGCTCGCTACGGCGAGTTCGTGCTGACGGAGGCGGTGCGGCCGTCGTACGATCTGAAGGTCGTGCCGCGGCAGGGCTATCGCCACGATGTCTACAAAGACGAAGAAACCAAGAGCCGCGTACCCGTGCTGATGGCCGCCGCGTCGAAGGAGCAACTGTTCCATACATTTATGGACCTGCTCGACCCATTGGGATTTGAAGTCGACGTCGTGCTCGAGACCAGCCACCACCGCAAGAGCCGCGACCACGTCGATCTATACCGCGAGCACATCGACCTGCCCGTGCTTAAGAGCGTCCTCTGGGAATATGAAGACCTGCTGCTCAACGACGGCTGCACGGGCATCGCCGTACTCAACCCCGGCGTGCCGCTCGAAGTTCAATTCGACGAGCACAAGCTGCTGATCGTGTACGGCAACGAACTAGAGGAATTCGAGCGCGCGCTCACCGACGGCGATCTCGAGTGCGACGACAAGATTAAGTTCATCACGGAAGCCGAACACGTCCACTCGACGAGCGAGGCGTTCTATCGGCAGTTTCAAGAACTGACGACCCGCCTCGGCATGGATTCGGTATTCGACACACCGGGCCGAGAAGAGATGGTATGACGCGGAATGCTTAACCATAGAGGACGCCGAGGGGGAGCAGGGAGGAACACAGAGTAAGCACGGCGTTCCGCCAAAAAAAAAAATTTAGGATCGGCAAAGGTTATTTCCAACCTTCGCCGATCCTTGTTTTTTTGTGTGCCGTTTGTTCGGCCGAATGCACTGCCTCGGTGGTTAAGCAACCAGCGCGGCTGACTAACCGATTCTTTCGAGCAGCCGGCCTTCGCTGTCGCCGAACGAATCGACTTCGACGCCCATGCGTTCGAGCAGCGACACGTACAGATTCGCTAGCGGCGTGTTGCGTGGATACTTGACGTGCTTGCCCGTCTGCAGCGTACCGCCGCCGCGGCCAGCGAGCACGATCGGCAGATCGTCGTGGTTGTGGCGATTTCCGTCGCCGATCCCGCTGCCGTACATGACCATGCAATTGTCGAGCAGCGTTGCGTCGCCTTCCTTGACCGATTTCAGGCGCTTGAGGAAGTAGCCGAACTGCTGCATGTGGAACTGATTGATCTTGCTGATCTTCTCTTGCTTCGCCTTGTCGCGACCGTGGTGCGATAGGTTGTGGTGCCCGTCGCGAACGCCGATGTTCGTGTAGCTGCGGTTGCTGCCGTCGTTGGCGAGCATGAACGTGGCCACGCGCGTTTGGTCCGACTGAAAGGCCAGCGCCATGAGGTCGAACATGATTCGCAAGTGCTCGGCGTAGTCGGCCGGCACGCCGACGGGGACCGTGATGTTGGGCCGACCGGCCGGATCGACCAACTCGGCCGACGTGATGCGCGTCTCGACTTCGCGAATCGCAAAGAGGTATTCTTCGAGCTTTTGCTGGTCGCGGACGCCGAGCTTTAGCTTCAAATCGCGGGCGTCTTCCAGAGCGGAATCGAGCACGCTCTTGCGCTGGGCGTCGCGCTTGGCCCGCGTCGACGCCACGGCGTCGGCCGGTCCATCACCGAAGAGTCGCTCGAATACGGATTTCGGATTGATCTCCTTGGGCACCGGCGTGGTGGCACTGCGCCAGGACATGTTCGAGGAATACGCACAGCTATATCCCGAGTCGCAATTGCCGGCCAGCGAACCTTTTTCGCAGCCCAGTTCGAGCGATGCGAACCGCGTGCGGTCGCCAATCTTCTCCGCGGCCACTTGATCGACCGAGATACCGACCTTGATGTCCGAGCCGGCCGTTTTCTTCGGTTGCGAGCAGGTCAAGAACGCCGACTGCGCTCGGGCGTGATCGCCGGGGCCGTCGCCGTTCGCCCGCGCCTTGTCGCAGGCCAGCCCGGAGAGGACGGAGATGTCGCCGCGGACCGGTTCTAGTTCCTTGAGGATCGCCGGTAGCTCGAAGTCCGCGCCTTCCTTCTCCGGCGTCCAATCGCTCATGTGCGCGCCATTGGGGATGTAGCAGAACGCCATCCGTCGGGCGGGCTTACCTTTGTCGGCGGCAGCCGCGGCAGCGCGGGCCAATTGCGACGGCAGCATGGCATCGAGCATCGGCAGCGCAATGGCCGTGCCTACACCGCGCAGGAACGTGCGTCGTTTGATTCCCCAACTGGCGCTCATCGTCCACCTCATCCGTTGGCAGGAAAGGTCTTCGGTACCTTTGGTTCTATTCTACGCAAGTCGGCTTGTCATCAGCAGTAGCTTATGGGTTTCGCCGAAACTGTGTCAACTGGGGCAAAGCGGGGCGATTATAGCGGCGCCGTGATGCCGCGGCACGTTTGCAGCGGCCGGTGCGGCACGGATTTAACCCCTCACAGGCGTTATCGTTCCGTCCTCCTTGCACGACGCTTTTGGAAGGCGTCGCTATGCACGATGGCGTCGACCAGGGCCGAAAAACGGTAGTCGTCCTTGGCGGTCGCCGCCCACAGGTCGTCGACGGTGCATTTGTCGTAGTATTCCAGCCCGCGTCCGAGGGCGTAGGTCAGCATTTTTTCGGCCAGGCATCGGACGAACAGATCGCGATCCTCGCTCATGAGGGCCTGTTTCAGTTCCGCGGGATTGGCGAACTTCTTGCCCGACGGCGTCTCGCCGGCCGGTTCGATGGGGAACTTGCCATCCTTATCGCGCCAGCGGCCGACGGCGTCGTAGTTCTCAAACGCGAAACCGAGCGCATCCATCGGTCGATGACACGAGGCGCACGACGGATTTTCGCGATGGGCTTCCATCCGCTGTCGTAGCGAGCCGGTGGCCGCGGCCTCGTCGCTTTCCTCTAGCTCCGGCACGCCGGGCGGCGGCGGAGGTGGAGGTGTGCCGAGGATTTGTTCCATGATCCACTTGCCGCGTTTGACGGGCGAGGTGCGCGTGGGGTTCGACGTCACGGTGAGCACGCTGGCGAGCGTCAAAATGCCGCCGCGACGATTATCCTTTAGCTCGACCCGGCGAAACTCATCGCCGCGGACCGAATCGATGCCGTAGTGCCTGGCCAGTCGTTCGTTTAGGAACGTGAAATTGGCGTCGAGGAGCGTCGTGACCGGCATGTTGTCGCGCATCACCGCGGCGAAGAACATTTCGACCTCTTGCCGCATCGCGTCGCGCAGCGCGTCGTCGAAACCGGCAAATTGCCTAGTGTCAGGCTCGACGGTCACGAGCTTGCGGGTTTCCAGCCACTGGCCGGAAAAATTCTCGACCAGCGCGTGCGATTTTTGGTCGGCCATCATTCGCCGGACTTGCGCATCGAGGTTTTTTCGCAGCGTTCCGGCGGCCGCTTGGCGCGAAAGCTCCTCGTCCGGCATCGAACTCCACAAGAAATACGACAGTCGCGTGGCTAGCTCGTATTCCGTGATGTTGTGAATCTTCGTTGGATCGTCGGGGAATTGGTCTTGCTCGATGCGGAACAGGAAGTGCGGCGATACGAGCACCGCTTGCATGGCGAGTTGCACGCCGCGCTCGAACGATTCGCCGTCGGCGGCGACGTCCTTGACGAGTCGCACGAGCCGGGAGAGTTCGCGATCCTCGACCGGTCGGCGATAGGCCTTGGATGCGAACTTTCGCATCACTTCGCGGGCACAACGCTCGACGGACTTGCCTGTTGTGCGGGGCGACTCGAACACAATTTCGCGATGCGACGGTTTGAGCTTCGCTCCGTCGTCGCCGAATGGGCCTTGGACGTCGAGATAGTCGACGAACAGGTTGCGGTCTCTATCGCGGCGATTCCGGGCGTCCGGGTTGTAGTAGTCGTTGACGAATCCGAACGCGATCTCGTGCTTGCCCTGGGGCAGTTCGATCGACTTTTCGTAGACGTGGGGATCGTCCTGCTCGGCCTCGATGTCGAAGACGTGTATTTCCTTGCCGTCGACGAGAACGTTCATGCGGGCGGGTTCGTCGCCGGCTTGCTGGCCGAAGGCGCGAAATCGTAGGGCGTACTGGCCGGCCTTGGACGCCTCGTGCGTCGTCGCGAGCCGGCCCGTCGACGAGAACAGGAAGCCGCCCAGCGCCGCCGAACCGCCTTCGGAAGCCTGGAGCGACTCGGCCTCGTAGCGTTTTCTCGGCGCAGCGATGCTCGGATGCTCGGCGTCGATTGCTGCGGCGGAAATCTTCTCTGCCGCGGCGAGATACTTCTCCAAAAGCAGCGGCGACGTCGACAGCACATCGCCGATGTTGTCGAAACCGTAGCCAGCGTCGTCGACGGGGAAATCGTCGGCAGCGCGGAACTCGACGCCGACGAGATCGCGGATCGTGTTCGTGTATTCCGT
>JAJDEG010000347.1 GCA_029259895.1 Planctomycetota bacterium | reverse complement strand
GACCTGACTGAACCGACGATGCACATCCCAACCAACCGCCAAAACGCTCATAGCTACCTCCGCTGAGACGAACACAAAAGGGTCAGCAAAACCAACCCCCAGTCTACGCCTCAGCGAGGTAGCGTTTCAGACCATTACACGGCTAGAGGACCGTTAATTGGGCTTTGGCCGGTTGCGGCGGTTCGTCGATCAGTTCGTAGAAGACGTTTCTTTGGCGGGGGACGTAGCCTAATTCGGTAATCGCGGCGCGGATTTGGTCGACCGTGAGGTAGTGGACCGTGCCAGCCTGGGCGACGACGTTTTCTTCGATCATGAGACTGCCCATGTCGTTGGCGCCGTAGAGGAAGGCGAGCTGGCCGACCTTGAGTCCTTGCGTGACCCAACTGGATTGGATGTTGGGGAAGTTGTCGAGGTAGAGCCTGGAGACGGCTTGCGTTTTTAGGTACTCGAACGCGCCGACTTTGGGGACGTGGGCCATGTCGGTGTTTTCGGGCTGAAAGGTCCAGCAGATGTAGGCCGTGAAGCCGCCGGTTTCGTCTTGGAGTTGGCGGAGCCGGTCGAGATGCTCGATGCGTTCGGCGAGGGTTTCGATGTGGCCGAACATCATCGTGGCCGTGCTGCGGCCGCCGAGTTCGTGCCAGACGCGGTTGACGTCGAGCCAATCGTCGGTGAGGACTTTGCCGCGGGTGATTTCGTTGCGAACGCGGTCGACGAGAATCTCGCCGCCGCCGCCGGGGAGGCTGCCGAGTCCGGCGGCTTTGAGCCGCTCCAGGATGGTGCGGAGCGGGAGCTTCGAGACTTTGGTGAAGTGAAAGATTTCCGGAGGGCTGAAGCCGTGGATGTTGACTTGCGGGAAGTGCGACTTAATGTCGGCGAGGAGTTCTTCGTACCACTCGATTTGGTAATCGGGATGGAGGCCGCCTTGCATGAGGATTTGATCGCCGCCGAGCTCGACGGCTTCGCGGACCTTTTGCAAAAGCTCGGCGCGGTCGAGGACGTAGCCTTCGGAGTGCTTGGGCCGGCGGTAGAACGCGCAGAAATCGCAGACGGCCGTGCATACGTTGGTGTAGTTGATGTTGCGATCGATGTTGTAGGTGCGATACGGCTCCGGATGGAGACGGCGCGTGACTTCATCGGCGGCGCGGCCAAGCGCGGCGAGATCGTGGCTTTCGAGCAGCGCGAGACCATCGGCGGGAGAGAGGCGCTCGCCGGCGACGGCTTTATCGAGCAGCCTGGCAATCGGCCGCGAGGGTGTCGGGCTGGGAGGTGTTTTGGTTGTCGGCATCGGAGAAAGCCAAGTTGGAGTCGGCGGGGGCCAAGTTTAGTTCGGCGGCGAGGCGATGGAATAGTTCAAGGCCGCGGCGTTCGTTCAGCCCTAGGGTGAAGTGCAAGTTGTCGCGGAGGTATGCGATGCATTGCGGAATGGTGAGGCCGAGCAGCGGCGCTTCGCGGTCGGCGATTTCGTCGAGCTGGGCGAGACCGCGATCGCGTGCTGCGGCGAGCAGCGCGGATACTTCGGTCAGTTTATCGGCGTCGATGCCGGGCCGGGCAACCCACATGGCGAACACGAACGGGAGGCCGGACCAGCGTTGCCAGCGATCGCCCAAGTCCCAAACGGCGGCGAAGCGGCCGGGGGGCGACTGGATTGCGCGGTCACCGATCAACAGGACGGCGTCGGCAGAGGTGTCGGCGAGGGTCGCGCCGATGGGGAGCGGTTCGAGAGCAGGAGCGAGGCCGAACTGCTTTTGCAGCAGAATCTGGACCAGCGCGGCGCTCGTTCGCGAGCCTTCGTCGAGCGCGAGCGTGGCGATCGATTCGAGTGGCACGCGGCTGAACAGCTTGACGCTTAGCACCGGCCCGCGGCAGGCGATGCAGGCGTTGGAAATGATGGTGTACGACGGGTTTTGGAAGAACTCGATGGACGGAATCAAAGCCACGTCGAGTCGGCCCGCAGCCAGGTCGTCGGCGAGGCGGCTGGGGAGGTCGAACGATAGCCGGGCCAGCGGCCCAGAGCCTTCCAGACCGCAGACGAGCGGCTTGGTGTTGAGATAGTTGACTGCGCCGAGCTTCAACGGAGGGCAATTCGTGCTGTTTTTCATGTCGACGACTTTCCTCGGCCGCGGCGCGGAAGCGACGATTATACGCCCTGTGCGCGGCGAATGTCCATGCGTTCGCTCTTGGTTGGCGAGGCGGGTGCAATGGCGGTTTCTCGCGAAAACCGAGAGAGATTCATCGTTCGCGACCGGCTTTACGCCGCTATGGCAACAACCGCAGGGAACTTCGGCCGGCAACTGCATCGTGCGTTGCTACGGTGCCGCGTTACGGTGCGTTTTCCTATCAGGATGGCTCGGCGCCAATTTCCAAATTGTGGGAGGCGAAGCTATTCGCCGACAGAATCGCTTGCCAGTGCCTTCGGCGAAGGGATTCGCCTCCTACAGACTCCGGTTTCGGGCCACGCACCTATTCGCGAAAATCGTGGTCGAACGACGTGCCGTCGTTCAGTTGCGGCGACGCGAGCACATAGCGTTGACGGCCGATCAGCGCAATCGCGTCGAACACGTATTCGCCGAGGGTAGCGAGGTCGACGCGGTCGAGCGTATTGCCGCGCTGGAGCTCATGCGACAGGACGAGAATATGATATTGGCCCGGCTGTGGCAGCGAGACGCGATAGCCACCCGTGTCGTCGGTGCGTGCGTAGGCTCCGCCGAGCGCTTCTACGGCGGAGAGCGTCGCATCGTCAGCCGCCGGCAGCGGTTGCCGCGGGTTGAGCGCGTCTGCCTGGACTTTGGCGTCGCGTCGTGGTTCGCGTTCGACGGGAAGAATCAGCACGGCGGCCCCGGCGTCGGCTCGTGCTTGCCCGTCGTTGGATTGTATTGTGACGCGGCCCGATACGTGAATCGATCGCGTCCCCTGCTGCGTTGCCGGCGGCGGTTGGTCGTCGGCGGATCCGATGAAGTAACCGGCGACGAAGGCTGCGGTGACGGCGAGGGCCAGCAGCACCGCCTGGGCGTAGACGACGCGCCGCGAAACGTAAATGCCGCCGAGGTTGATCGTGGCCGACTTGGAATCTCGCGATGCGTCGAACGACGCATTACTGAGAGGCGAATCGCCGAGAGGCGGGTCACTGGGAGGGGATGCGTCGCGACGATGGATGGTCTCTTGCGGGGCGATCTTCGGGGGCGCTGGCACCGTGTCGGCCGCCGGCACGACCAGAGCCGTGCCGCAACCTGGGCAATTCACCTCGTCGCCGATCTTGCGATCCAGGGCGCTGAGCACTCGCTGGCAGCCGTGGCACCGAAAGCGAACCGGCATAGGCGGTTTTCACGCGGCGAAGGAACGAGAACGAGGCGACGAACTCAAGTGTTGCGGGCCACACGTAGTCGTGACGCAGGCCGTCAGTCGGCCGGTGGCGGCGCGTCGTTGCGCGCGTCGGCGGGCGGGTCGGCGGAGTGTACGCCGAGGGCGAGCAGCAGGCAGACTAAGTCTACCACGAGAGCCACGAGCGAGGCCACGGCGAGTCGCTTGGCCAACATCGCGCCGGCGGTGTCGACCAGTTCGTCGAGAAGCAGGACCAGCGCGCTGGCTACGGCGAACGTAACCAGCAGCACGACCGCCGCCGCCACCAACATCAAGATCGCACGCCGAGAAACCACACGCCGCCTCACTGGAGCTTCGATGCATCGACCTCGTCAAAGCCGAAGGTCCCGTCAAAGTCGGGCCAATTCGCCTATTTTCGCACGCCAGGTGCGTCGCTGGCAATGGGGGGAGCTGTTTTGAGGCGTGAGGCGTGTGAGCGTCTCGATTGTGGGTGGAAAATCGGGCCTATTGATGGTGGGTTGGCAATTGGGGGGTGAATTTGCTTTCAAGGAGGCCGACGCTGACCGTCGCCGCTGGTTATTCTAAGCGCCGTCGCGTCGACGTTCGTCCTGTGCAACAAATAGATCGCGCAAGAAAGAAAGCGATGCGAGCCATGTTTTGGCCGCGAGTTCACGGGCGATTCGCGACCAATGATCGAATCTAATCGATGGACGAATGGGCAAAGGCCGTGTTCCGAGAATCGAACACACGATTCAGGCGCAGAGCGATCGCGGGTTTTCCCGGTCAATGGCCGCTTTCACGCCGCCTTGCGATGGTAGTGCTTCAGCAAGCCGCCCAGCCGCGTCTTGCAGCCGATCTCGGAGAGCGGTACAGATGTGGCTCATCGACCGTCTTGCGTCGATATCCACGACGGACAGGCAACTCGTTGTCCAAGCCCTGGTGCGGACGCTCCAGATGAAAGTGGTCGACGAACTGTCCAATCAAGTAGTTCAAGTGCCGCTCGCCGAAGACGACGAAATAATGCAAGCACTCATACTTGATTGTTTGGATAAACCTCTCGACGAACGCCACCGTGTTCGGCGATCGGTACGGCGTCCGTTGGGTCCGCAAGCCGCCGGCTTTCAGCGTCTCGTCGAACGA
>JAJDEG010000346.1 GCA_029259895.1 Planctomycetota bacterium | reverse complement strand
CAAGTCGTCGGCGAAGATGAAGACGATGTTGGGAGCGCCGTCGGCCGGGGTGTTTTCGGCCCGCAGTTGGGAATGAGCCGACAGGCACGACGCGATGGCGGCGAGAACGAGCGTGGCGATGTTGCGTCGTATGGAGTGGTGCATGAATGGTCGTGGCATGTGCTGAAGCGGGGCCGAATTGGCGCGAATGTGGACATTATTTCACGTCATCAGTATCTGTACGGGAAGGCGGCGGGTCAACGTCGTGGGTGAAGGCATGCTCAAAACGACGAGGAAACGTGACTCGATCGGGGATCGGCCGGACGAGGCCCCGGCCGGGCGAAAAGTGTGGGGTCGGCGTGGAATGCGGGGTTGGTGGGGATTAAGATCGATGGGTCGGCACGCGAGCGCGACGCGAGAACATTCGCTGCGTGGACTGCGTCTTGTATGCCGCGTTGCGCGATGCATTTCGATGCCGCCGGCCGAACTTGTTGTTCAACGACGATGACCTTGCTTCGAGATGCCTCATGAGTTCGGACGAATCGACGCCCAATCGACGGATGCGTCTGCGCCGTGGGCGGACGCTCTCGCTATCGCTGCCGAGACGTCTCGTCGGCGATTTGATGCATTTTTCTCGCGAGGTGCCGAGCGTGCCGATGCAGCGACGGATGCGGTTGGCGGACGTCGTCGCCGCGCGGGCGGATTGGCCGCGGCGTTTGAGTTGGTGTGCGATTTTTCTCAAAGCGTATTCGCTGGTGGCGGCGGAGCGCCCTGCGCTGCGCCGCGCTTATCTGCCGTTTCCTTGGCCGCGCCTTTACGAGCATCCGGAGAACGTCGCGTCGTTTGTGGTGGAACGCGAGTATCGCGGCGAGCAGGGGTTGTTCTTTGCCCGCCTGCCGCGGCCGGAGCGCTTGAAGCTGCACCGGCTCAGCGCGCTGGTTCACCAACACAAGACGGCGGCGATCGAATCCGTCGACAGTTTTCGGCAGGCGCTGTCGCTGTCTCGGTTTCCGCGACCGATTCGGCGTCTCGTTTGGCGGCTGGGGCTGGGGGCGAACGGAATGATTCGGGCGTGTTTCTTCGGAACGTTGGCCGTCAGCGCGGCGGCTTCGCGTGGCGCGGCTGGGCTACACGTTCTGTCGCCGCTTACGACAACGCTGAACTACAGTCCGTTCGAGTCGGATGGAACGATCGACGTTCGGCTGACGTACGATCATCGCGTGTTGGACGGGGGCGAAGTTGCCGACGCGCTGGTCCGTTTGGAAGAGGTTTTGCGGACGGCCATTCTCGACGAAATCGCGGCGGGACCGCCGGTAGATTCTGGCGTGAGCGAAAACGACGACGATCACTGGTGGACGAGCCACGAGTGCCACTCCACTTCTCAACCGTGACGCTGGCGGGCGTTCGTCGGCGCGCAAATTGCCGGCGCTAGCTCTTTGTGCGCGACGGAAACTGAATCCGTTTCGCGGCACGGTAGTTCTTTCAATAGCACTTTGCATTACGCGAGCGGCAACATTCTGTGGAATACGCGCGCGCTTTGCACTAGGGGGACGCTTATGTGTGTAGAGCCGTAGCGCGATGTCGCTCGGGGTTGTGCCCGACGACTTTTTTTTCCGAAACGGCCGTTCCTCTAACATTTCATGCAAGGGAGAGCCGCCATGTTTCATCGGACGTCGACACGTAGACTGGCCGTAGAAACGCTCGAGGACCGCAAGATGTTGACGTGTAGCGTCGCGGACGGGATCGCGCTGGACGACGGGGTTCTCTGCATCGACGGCACGCAATTCGAGGACTACGTCACCGTCGACTTGGAGTTTCATCCTACGCAAGAGGACGACCTCGCGCCGATTGGGGGCGGCGCCGCGCCCAATCCGCCGATCGGCGGCGGCGCGGGCGGTGACGCGTGGATCGTCCGGGCGAGAATGGTTTACGATCCGGGCCCGAGCATTTACGACGATCCGTTCGACAACGACACGGAGGTATCCGTCGTTTTTGAAGCCGCATTCGACGACGTCGACAAGATCGAATTCGTTGGCGGCGGCGGCAACTCTACGGACATGTTTTGGAACAACACGAGCATTCCTTCGGAAGCATGGGGCGGCGGCGGCGACGATTATTTTTTCGGCGGTAGCGCCACCGATTCCTTTCATGGCGGAGACGGGGAAGACGAACTGTTCGGCTACGGCGGTGTGGACTATCTGCGTGGAGAAGACGGTAACGACGATCTCTACGGCGGCTCGGGGACCGACTTTCTGTACGGCGGCGAAGACTACGACGACTTGTACGGAGGCGACGGCGCGGACTATCTGTACGGGCAAGACGGGCCCGACACGTTGAACGGCGGAGACGACAACTACGTCGACTTCCTGCAAGGTGGCGGCGACAGTGACATCTTCACGGCCGAAGTGCATTGGGTGGCGATCGACGGCGACACGTACATGATCAACTACGATACGTTCGACGATTGCATCTACGGCGATGCGGTTAGCAACGTCAGCGACAACGCTGCTAACGCTTTCTGCGACGGCGAAGCGCTCGAGCTCACGATCCTTTACGCCGGGCCGGCCAACAAGACGACCGAACCGGAGAATCCTTACGACGCGATCGCGGAGTTGGATCTCTCCGGCAAGGAGAAGGGCTTCGTCGTCGATGGCGCAACGTCTGCGGTGTACGAAGTTGCCTTGGTGGGCGCGGTTTCGCAGGACGCATTGACGGCGAAGGCGGTCGCGGCGAACTCGGCGAAGGATGCAGCGCGACGCGAGGGTGTGGATCGCGTTCTTGCGGAGGACGCGGCGGATTCGATCCTGTTGGAATTCGATGTCGATCTGCTGGCAGATTCACTGGCTAAGGCATTGGCGGCCGACGTTACGCGGCGGCGCTAGTCGGACTAATCCCGACGTGTGCTCGGTTCGCGACGATGGTCGGCGGAATGCTTTCACGGCGATCTAGCGGCATGGCGAGTGCGGGCATTGGGCCAGCGGACTCTTTCGTTGGGCCGGGCCGCTCGCCGTTTCGCCGCGTCGCCGTTTCGCCGTGGTGGGGGTGGCCGAAAATTGGTGGAATTGT
>JAJDEG010000345.1 GCA_029259895.1 Planctomycetota bacterium | reverse complement strand
GCCGGGCGGCAACAGACCGCACAGCTTGTGCCAACTGGCGTCGGTGTCGAGCAGATGGTTCTCGATGCGCGACAGGTTGGCCGTGTACGAGACGAGCGGCCGCCAATTCGATCGGGCGGCTTCCATTTCACGCTCGTAGCGCGACTGTTCGTCGTACATGAGCATCATCATCGCCATGTCGTTGTGAATTTCGTGGTTTTTCCGCCAGACCTCTCTCGCGCGCTGTGTTTCGTCGATCGAGCTTAGCAAGCCGGAGACGCTGCCGCCGACGAGCCAGATGCCGATCCACAACAGCGCGATGTAGCGGGAGTTGCGCGATAGCGATGAGAGGGCGAGGATGAACAGCCCTGCGGAAATGGAAATTAGCAGGCCGTAGGCGACGCTCGAAACCAAGATTCCGAATGTGTCGCCGACGATCGAGAAGTCGAGACTGAACAGCAGGCCGAACGCGTAGGCCAGCAGCGACGGCACGATGGTTGCCAGCGACAGGATGCCGACGATGACGCCGAGCTTGCCAAGGAAGTAGTCGATGCGCCGCAGCGGACGCGAGAAGTAGAGTGGCAGGGCGTTGTAGCGGAGGTCGCGACTGATCAGGTTGGGGCCGACCAGCACGATCAGCACCATCGAGAACCAGAGTTCGATCGACAGGAAGTAGTGGAAGGCGAGCGTCCAGATTTCGACGCGGAAATTCTTGGGGTTCGCCAAGATCTCCACGTTGAGGAACGAGAGCATCGGCAGGATCGGGGCGATGAGCGTCGATTTCTGTTCGAGCAATCCCCACACGCAGAGCGCCGCGGCGAATGAGGCGGCCGGCATCCAGGAGAGGAGCAGCACGAGGCGCAACAGGCGGTTCTTCATGCTGACGCGGATGCCGTGGCGCGTAACGGCCAGCCAGCGCCACGTGTGGCTGGATAGTTCGCCGGACCAGTGTTGGTAGCCTTGATCGAAGATCGGCATGGCGGCGGCTTTCTAGTGACGGCTCGAACGCGTGCGTTGCGGACCTCAGTTACGACTGTTCGACGGCGGAGAGGAAGACTTCTTCGAGCGTGCTGCGTTGGGGGCGGAGGTGGCGGATTTGGTGTTGGTGGTCGGCGGCGAGTTGCCAGAGCAGTTGCGGCGATTGGCCTTCGCCGAGGCGGACGAGTAGGACGTCGTCGCGGGTCTCCGTCGTGCAGCCTTGGGCGGCGAGTTGCCGGGCGAACGTGTCGTCGTCGGCCATTGGGTCGGCCATTGGGTCGGCCTTGAGGTTGGCCTTGAGGCGGACTTCGAAGCATTGGCGATGCACCTGCTTGAGCTGGTCGATGCGGCCGTGCGCGAGTAGTTTGCCGCCGCCGAGGACGACGACGTGGTCGCAGACGAACTCGACGTCCGGGAGCAAGTGGCTGGAAAAGAGCAGGTTCATGCGTTTGTTGTGGGCCAGGTCGCGGGCGAGCTCGAGAATCTCCTGGCGGCCGGCGGGGTCCATGCCGTTGGTCGGTTCGTCGAGCACGAGCATCCGCGGATCGTGGACGATGGCCGAGGCGAGCTTGAGCCGCTGCTTCATGCCGGTGGAATAGGTTTCGACTTTGCGATAACGGGCCTCGCCGAGACCGACGTAGTTGAGTACTTCGTGGGCGCGTTGCAGCGCATCGGTGCGCCGCATGCCGCACAACTCGCCGGCGTAGGAGACAAACTCGACGCCGACGACGTGCGGGAAGAGACATTCGTCCTCCGGCGCGAAGCCGACGAGGCGGCGAATGTCGAGCTGTTGGCGGAGGAAGTCGAGGCCGAGGACTTCGCCGGAGCCAGAGTCGACGGGAATCAGGCCGAGCAGCGCGCGGATCAACGTGGTCTTGCCAGACCCGTTAGGACCGAGCAGACCGACGGCGCCGAGCGGGACGTCGACGGAGAGGCGGTCGAGCGCGGTGATCGCGCCGTAGGTTTTGGTGACGTCGCGAAACTCGAATAGCACCACAGTCCTCGCATCGCCGCCGCGGCAGGTGCGCGGTGAAAGCGCGCCAACGTATGCCCATGGACGCGAAAGTGAGAGTTTAGCCGCCACGCGTTGTTGCCGACAAGGGACGGCGCACGCGTGGCGAGCGGGCGAAGAGCGGGCGGCGGCGAGGTCGTATCGCGCGACAACCGCCGATTGCGTGGCCTGAAAATCGGTGGAATTCGGTCGAAAAATCGGGTAGAGTGTGCGGCTGGTATTGCGTGGGCCCGGTCGCTGCGAATCGCATGCGTCCGCCGGTTCGCGGTTTTCGATTGAACGATATCGCGGCCGCTGGAATGGAATAGGGGAATTATTGAACGCAGGTGCTGGGGCCCCCCTGGAATTCGTTCAATAAATTGGCGTTCGCGAGCCAAGTATTCTTTGGGCGATTCGCGGCGAATCGATTTTTTTCGAGAAGCGGCCGCGGACTCGCGATGCGATCGCGGTGTTCGTTCGCTTTCTGCGGTTGTCTCCATCTTTACGTTGTCTCCATCTCTACGAGAAGAATAGCGGCTTATGAGTTCTGGATTTGGCTTGATCGGCTGTGGGATGATTTCAAAGTTTCATGCGCGGGCAATCGGCGACGTACGCGGGGCGAAGTTGGTCGCTTGCGTGGACCGCGTGCCGCAGTTGGCCGATGCGCTGGCGGCGGAATTTGGCTGTCGCGCGTATCACGATTTGAAGGCCATGCTCGCGGACGAGAAGGTGCAGGTCGTGGTGATCGGCACGCCGAGCGGGGCGCACATGGAACCGGCCGTGGCGGCGGCGAAGGCCGGAAAGCACGTGATCGTCGAGAAGCCGCTGGAGATCACGTTGAAGCGGTGCGACAAGATCATCGAGGCATGCCGGGCGAATAAGGTGACGCTGTCGACGATTTTTCCGTCGCGGTTTCACGATAGCGTGGTTGAAATGAAGCGGGCCGTCGAGGCGGGACGGTTTGGGCGGATGACCGTGGGCGACGCCTACGTGAAGTGGTTTCGCACGCAACAGTATTACGACAGCGGCAAGTGGCGGGGGACGTGGGAGTTGGACGGCGGCGGGGCGCTGATGAATCAGGCCGTGCATAGCGTCGATCTGCTGCTGTGGCTGATGGGTCCGGTGGCGGAAGTGACGGCGCATGCGGCGACGCTGGCGCACGAACGGATCGCCGTCGAAGACACCGTGGTAGCGACGTTGAAATTCAAAAGCGGCGCGCTGGGCGTGATCGAGGCGACGACCGCGGCGTATCCGGGTTATCTCAAGCGGATCGAGATTCACGGGTCGACCGGCTCGGCGTTGATGGAGGAAGAGGACATCGTCAAGTGGGACTTTGCCAAGGAGCAGAAGCGCGACGCAGCGATTCGCGCCGCGGCGGCTGCGCAGAAAAGCACCGGCGGCGGGGCAAGCGATCCGTCGGCGATCGGGCATCACGGGCATGCGCTGCAGTTTGCCGACGTGCTAAGCGCCATCAAACGGGGAACGAAGCCGCTGGTGGACGGACAGCAGGGGCGGCAGGCGGTCGAGACGATTCTGGCGATTTACAAAGCCGCCGAAACGGGGAAAGCCGTAAAGCTACCGCTGTCGGGCGATCCGATCTT
>JAJDEG010000344.1 GCA_029259895.1 Planctomycetota bacterium | reverse complement strand
GTCGAAGTCGCCGGCACGAGAACTCGACCCTTCGAGCAACAGCTCCGCGCGACGCGCCAGTGCCCACGCGTCGTTTTCGTTTTTTGCCAATAGGGTATCGACGCGTCGTTGCAGCGAATCCGTTTGCCACAGCGCTTCCAGACCGGTCACGCCGTAAGAAATCAATTCGCCGCGGAAGCAAATCAAGTTGCCCAGCGGCAGGCGCCCGACTTGCCGCCGTTCGATGATGTGGCCGTCGTCGAGCTTGATGGCAATCAGCTCCCCGTTGGACGTCGGCAGGTAATACCGGTCCTCTCCCGCGAATCCACGTCCGGCCGGAAGGCATCGTTCGCCGCTGGCCGCGAATCCAAACTCGTCGCTCGTCCACTCGGCGGCGCCGTCGTCCAGCCGTAGCGCGTGCATGGAATCCGAGCCAATGGCCAGCACGAGCCCGTCTCGCACTCCGGCCACGAACAGATTCTCGCGGCGAGCGAAGCTCCGCTGCCATCGCTCTTCCCCGGTCATCAAGTCGAGGCAATACAGGTTGCTTCCTTCGTCGCCGTCGGTTGGCGCGATGAGCACGTTGTCGCCATCTACGATCACCGTCGCGTCGGACCAGCGTTGGCGCTTCGAGTCGTCATCGCGGTCGTACAGTGACTGAAGCCCCCACGGCGTGATCTGGCCCGTCGGCGGTTTGCCGTAATACGTTCCCCAGCGTAGGCTGCGGTGAACGGCGTCGACCGCCACAACCGCGCCGGCTGAAGTGGGGCAAATCAACACGCCGGACGACATCGCGGGCGTCGCGCCATATCGACGCCGCCAATGGTCGAGTCCAACGCCGCGCAGCGCCGGTACGAGTTGCTGTTGCCAGATCAGTTTGCCGGTCGCGGCGTCGAGAGCGACGAGCCGCACTTCGCGTTTGATTTCGGCGATTGCATACAACGTGCCGTCGACCGGAAGCGGCGGACCGAGGAAAAATGCTCCGGCGAGCCGCGGTTCGCGACGGCTTTCCTCGCCGCCAACGTGCCACGCGAGCTTTCCTTGCCCGGCGAGACTTCGCGCCCCAAGCCGATTGACGAGGATTTCATCGTCGCCGCGCAAGCGTCCGCGGCCAATGTTAAACGGCGCTTCCGCTGCCATCGCCGAGCCGCGCGACAACCCAAGATCGTCGACGGAATAGACGCGGTGGCCGTCGGTGCTCAGTTGACCGTAAGGCACGTCTTCCCACATCCGCTGAGCAAGCAGCGCCAATCCGCTGTCGCTTGCGAGACGCTCCGTCGGCGTCGGCGTTAACGCATCGATTTCTTCACGATCGACGCGGGTCTTCGCGTCGGCCGACGCGGTGTCCGCCTGCCATAGGACGCGGCCGGTTGCGAAGTCGATGGCGAGCATGTGCCGTAGCGAACGCACGAGGACCACGTCGGCTGCGTTTCCATCGGCGTCGACGTAGCTCGTTGCGACAGGTACCGCGGCGGGAACGACGGCACGTCCTTGTGCGACGTGCTGACGATCGCGACGCATCAACTCCGCCTCTTCTGCCGGGTCGATGTACGTCGCGGCCCGCCACCGACGACGCGCCAATGGGTCCGCACCCGATCCGAGATAATTCCGCGCCGCATTGCCGCGAAACACGGTCCAACCGTCGGCAAGGGGCGATACGTCGCGTTGCGGACCGAAATGTTTCGTAAGCCAATGGGCCACGTCGTCGCGACGCGTTGGCAAAGCGATGTCGCGACCGCGGATCGCTACGTCGCGATCGTAGCGATGCCGCAAATCGAAGAGCGCATCGACCGATTTCGCATCGTCGCCCGCGCGTGCCCAAGCCAGCGATAACGCCATCGACAGCGCCGGTTCGTGGCTTTTCGCCGCTCGCGACCGCCGCACGTCCTCGAAGTATGTCGCCGCGGCTAGCGGTCTGCCAGCGTCGAAGGCGCGTCGTCCGAGCAACATGCCCGCCGTCGACGCCGCCGATGTGAACGGATAGCGACGGACGACTTCTTCAATCTTCTCGATCGAACCAGACGCCAGCCCATCGGCGAGCGTGTGCCTGGCCGTCGCGCCGTTGAACGCTTCCCACACGTCGAGGCCTTTTTCTGGCATCGCGGCAAGCGTCGCGTGGATACGCCGTTTAAGGCTAGTGCCGCCGAGAGCGTCGAGAAAATAATCCTCCGCGTCGTTGTCGAGGAGCGACGCAAGCAGCGGCAGGGCTTCATCGAATTTTTCTTCCGCTAAGTAACGCTCGGCCCGTTCGAGCTTGCTGCGGCGGGAATAGTCGAGCGGGGCGAAAGCGTCGCCTCGTTCGGTGTCGGCCTCGGCATCTTGTGCCGATGTCGTGGTCGGCGGAATGACGCCTGACACGCCGATTGCAAGGAGCGCGCCGAACGCGATTACGCGAAGTGCGAGAACAAAGCGAACGTGTGGGCCCCGCCCCATTGCCGCACGATTCTCGGACGTAGGCCCGGCCCCTGCACAAGCCCTTCCGGGCACCGGCGATCGACGATCCATGACGCGATGCTCCCGAATCCGGTCGAGTACGTCGCCGCGGGCCGCCGATTCGGCAACTCGAAGTTCGACTCGCGATCGATAGGGTGCCGTCTTTCCGTGGCGTTTTTCGATTGCCGATAGCGGCATTGCCGACATCCGGCACCGACATCCGGCATTGAGCCGAATCGCACTGCCTCGCGGCCGGGCCGATTCCTTCACAAATCCTAGAAACGGCGCAAGCCCTTACGGTAAAGTATCTTACATCGTTCCTGGCCAGGCGGCAAGGTTTGGTCAGTCGCGCCAGTTTTTCCGATCGGAACAGCTTGTGTAATTTACCAGAACTTCGGCATTGCGGACTGTCGATGAGCCACTGACAAGGTCGCGAACTGGGCCTTCGAGCGGTTCGTCTGAGGGGTTTTGCGGGCGATTTTCGCCTGCTTTTCGCCGGGTCGATGGCGAAATTCCCGGACGTTTCGCGGACCGAACCGCGAAAACCACCGTTTTTATCGGCATTCTCGGACGATTGTTGCCATTCGACACTTGCCAGCACGCAGGGAAATCGAGTTTAATTCTCCCGGTCCAAGTGACGGACGGTAGATTGGTAGCTTATTTCGTTCTTCGGAACATTCACAAGGCAGGAGGACATTGACTTATGGCTAACGAAGCAAGGCCGAAGGCCCCGTCAAAGAGTGAAGTGCTAAACAACATTGCGGCGTCGACGGGTATGGCCCGCAAGGACGTCGGCGCGGTGATCGATGCGCTGTCGAACGAGATCAAGAAGGCACTGAGCAGCCGCGGTCCGGGCATGTTCGCCATTCCGGGATTGGTCAAGATCGAGAAGAAAAAAGTGCCGGCGCGTCCGGCGCGCAAGGGAGTCCCCAACCCGTTCAAGCCGGGCGAGTTGATGGACGTTGCAGCCAAAAAGGCCAGCACGAAGATCAAGGTGCGGCCGCTGAAGAACCTCAAGGAAATGGCCTAAGATTCCAATTCAGTCCGTGCTTGGGCCGTCGAGCTTACGGCAGCTTTCGGCCTAACGGAGTTTTGGCATTGGAACCGTCGCGGCCGTCCGGCGTCGATTGACGCTGGGCGGCCCTTTCTTTGCGCTCGCTGATTGCACGCGCGGTCCGAACGCCAGCGGCATGCGCCGTTAAAGTCGGCGTCGACGCCGCAGTTTAACCGGCGCGATGCCCGGATAATCGGACTATCTTTACACGCCACCGGCAGGCGGAAAAGCGCGTCAAGTGCTCGCGCCGCGGCGGACGAAGCTTAAACCTAGCTTCGCGCCGCGACTCGAATCGCGCCAACGGTCCTTCCCGCGTTCGCTGGGCGAACACCGATGGACGCGACCGCGGCACGCCCATGATTGCTTAGCATTTTGCCCGCGCGGCGAGGACGAGTTGGGGCAACTCGTTTCCTATCTCGCCGGTCCAGGAGGGACGTTGGATGAGTCCGCGAATTCGCAGGTTTGTGCAGGCGGCCGCTTGCGGCATGGCTTTCTTTCCGCAGATGATTCGCGCCGATGGCGCTGCGGACGAGACGCTCGATCCGCCCGTCGCGGTCGCCACCGATGCGATGGTGGCCGCTTCCGACATACTCGGCGGCGAGCGCCAGGTGCCGGCGCAGCTCACGGCGGAAATGAAGTACGTCATGCAGCCGGCCCCGGTCACGCAGCCGGAAGAGCCGGTCGAGGCGACGCCAACGGCCGCCCCCAGCACGGCCGGCGCGTTTGGCGGTTTCGTCGACTTGAGCACGCTGTCGCCCGATCGCGCCGCTTCGGCCAGCAACAGCGCGTCGGACGTCGTTTCCGGAGCGGAAGCGGAAATCCGCAACACGGCCGACACCAGCGACTTGCTCGTCCGTTCGCTGTCGTCGACCGGCTTGTACGTCCACTCGCGTAACCCGATCTCGAACGACTTGCGCGTCCGCGGCTTTCGCTTCTCGCAGATTCGCAACCACGTCCACGGTGCCTTTTGGACGCCCATTCGCCCCGACTTCGACAGCCCGCTTTCCAAGATCGACTCGAGCCTGATCAAGGACGTCATCGTCGTCAAAGGCCCGTACAGCGTTCGCCAAGGCCCGGGCTTCGCGTTCATTGACATCGAATTGCACGGCACGGAGCGATACGAGGGCGGTTGGGGTTGGTCGGGCCGCAGCGCCGCGATCTTCGACACCAACGGCGATCAATTCAACTTCCGCCAATCGTTCTCCGGCGGCGACGAGACCCAAGGCATCCGCGTCGGATACGCCGAACGCGGCGGCGTCGATTACGAGTCCGGCGACGGGTTCCTCGTCGCGTCGGGCTATCATTCGCACGACTGGGATCTCGCCTACGGCTGGGACGTCGGCCCGGATAGCCAGCTCGAATTCAATTACCAGCGCGTCGACCAGACCGACGTCGAGTTGCCCGCGCAATACTTCGACGTCGACTATCTCGTCGCCGACGGATTCTCGCTCCGCTACACCGAAGAGTGCCTCAGTTGGGCCGATCGATTCCGCGTCGATGCGTGGTGGAATCGTTCGCGGTTCGCCGGCAACGCCACTAATCAGACGAAGCCCGGCGTCGGCGGCGGCAACTTCGGAGCCGGCCCAGGCTTTCCGCTGCTGATCGGCAACGGCAACATCGGCGAAGCCCGTTCGGCCGGCACACGGATGGCGATCAGTTGGGGCTGCGCCGATTGCGGCATGGTCACGGTTGGTGCCGACTACACGTTCGTCGATCAGGAATACATCGAAACGGCCGATCGATACTTCGGCTTTTTCGGCTTGCCGCGGTCGATCGCCGACAATCCCGGTATCTTCGCCGACTCGACGCTGCCGCTCTCCGACCGCACGACCGTCAAGGCGGGTGCCCGCGTCGACTGGGCCGGCGTAAACACCGTGCCGGGCACGTTGCCGCAGAACGCGATGGACGACCAGAACTACACGCTCGGCGCAGGATTCGTCACGTCGGAATACGAACTCACTGACGTGTGGACGCTCAACGCGGGCTACGGCTATGCCGAACGCGCGCCGACGCCGACCGACTTGTACGCCCTCACGTTCCTCGAACTCTTGCAGCCCGGCGGCGACCTCGACTTCCGCGGCTCGCTGCGAGGCGCGAATCCGGCCGCGCTCGACAAGGAGCGGTTGTCGCAATTCGACGTTGGTGCATCGTACGAATACTGCTACGTCCGCGGCGGCATCAACTTCTTCTTCGGCTGGATCGACGACTACATCACGTATCAATACGATGGCGGCATAATGGACACGGTCAACACCGACGCCCGCCTCGCCGGCGGCGAATGGTTTACCGAAGTCGATCTCACCGAAAACTGGACCGGCTTCGCCACCATCAGCTACGTGCAGGCGACCGACGACGTTCGCGACGAGCCGCTGTGGGGCATTCCGCCGCTCGACTCGCGCGTCGGTTTGCGATATCAACAGCCCGGCTGGGGATTCGAGTTCGCCGCCCGCATCGTCGACAACCAGGACCGTATCGCCCAAGCGATCTTCACCGACGGCGTCACCAGCGCGTCGTTGGGCGAGCAGGTCACGCCGGGCTACACCGTCCTCGATGTCCGCGGGTTCTACTCGATCAACGACGTTTGGCGTTTGGTCGGCGGCGTCGAGAACATCGGCGACCGCAACTACCAAGAACACCTCGACGCCCGCCGCGACCTAAGCTACGGCACCCCCGGCGGCGTGTTCCGACCCGGTTTGAACGCGTACTTTGGCTTGATTGGCACGTACTAAATCGTGCGACGAGAACGTGGGACGGGAGTCATCTTCGCGCGCCCCGGCGCGCCCGGCGTCAAGCTGGGCAATCCGCAACCCCAAATTCAAGCCACGCCGCACTCTCCGCGACGCCGACTTATTGAACAAACTGCTGGGGGGCCCCAGTACCTGCGCTCAATAAATCCCTCTTTCGTCGCCAAGCGACGCGATTCGTCCGCGCGGCAAAAGCGTCGCCGCCGTACCGCTCGCCGCACCGCAGATCGTGTCGCAAAGAACAATTGAATTGTCAAAGATCGACATCGCGCGCAAAGCGCATTTCAACATTCATACCACAGCCGTTGGCCTGATTTCAACGCAAAATCCGCTCCGCCAATACGCGGTTTCAACGCCACCCGCCAAGACCGCTCGATACCCGCGTCGAGCGATCGATTCGCCATCGTGCAACTGATGGCGAGAGATCGCCAGCGCTTGACGCGTCCGAAGGCAAGAAAGAAGATGCGTTCGACGGCATGGACACATTAGACCGTCTTTTTGGCTGCGGAGACATTACTTGCCGTTTAGATGGCAAGTCCGATGACGGAAGATCGACTTCGCCGCATCATCAATGCCGGCCCGTTGCGAGTGAATCGCATGAACGCCGCCTTCGGCGAAGACGACCAACTCAAATCGACACAGCGCTGAGTACAAATTCTCGCCGCATCGAATTCCGTAATGACCGACGTCAGCATCCCACAACCTCGCACGTGCCATTACTTCGTCGACGAAGCCGGAGACGGGACTCTCTTCAACAAAAAGAAACAGGTCGTCGTGGGCCGCGAGGGGTGTTCCAGCTACTTTATTCTGGGCGCGCTAGAGGTGGCTGATCCACAAGCATTGCACGACGCCTTGGAAGAATTGCGGGCGGGTTTGCGAGCGGACCCCTACTTGGCAAAAGTCCCCTCATTACAGCCGCGGCGGAACAAGACTGCTCTGGCTTTCCACGCCAAAGACGATTGCCCGGAGGTTCGCCGCGAGGTCTACCGACTCTTGATGCAGCACGACATGAGGTTCTTTGCGGTCGTGCGAGACAAGGCGGTAATCACCGAAAAAGTGCAAGAGCACAACAAGACGACTCCGACATATCGGTATCATCCAAACCAGCTTTACGACCGCTGCGTGAGCCGCCTGTTCAAAGAACGATTGCACAAAGAAGACAGCTACGTGATTCGGTTCTCCCGCCGCGGCAACCGTGCCCGCACGGAAGCGTTGCAGCATGCCATTGAGCAGGCGAGGAGCAACATACGTCTGTCGTGGGGCATCGAAGCGGCATCGCCCATTGAAATCATGGCGGCCAAGCCCGCTGCTGCCGGAGGGCTTCAGGCGGTAGACTATTTTCTCTGGGCCTTGCAGCGCCTGTACGAACGCAACGAAGAGCGATACTGGGAGTTCGTCGCCGCCAAAGCCAGTCTCGTCCACGATGTGGATGACACAAGGGCAAACGCATACGGCGTTTACTACACCAAGAAGAACCCGCTATCGAAAGACGGGCCAAAGAAATAGAGCTGGGAATATAAGGGCTCGACGAGCGAGCCACACGGCCTGAAGCCGAATTTCGTTCCCAACTCTGTCAGAAGTCTACATCGGACGTGCCAAAGCGGCAACCGACGACATTTTGCAAACGAGGCAAAAATCAAAGGGAACGGGGGACGAGCGTCGCTCCTCTTCGTGGGGCTGAGACGCCCTTCTCGCACGCCGCGATGAAGCCGGCCTCGCGAACGCACCAATTGGCCCGCCAGCCCACTGCCCTTTATCCACTGCCCCACTAAGTAATCAAATCCTTAATCACCTTCGCCGGCTCGACGCCCGTTAGCCGCTGATCCAGTCCTTGGTGCTTCACCGAAAACCGCTCGTGGTCGAAGCCGAGTTGGTTGAGCACGGTGGCGTGCCAATCGCGGATGTGGCATGGGTCTTTGATGATGTTGTACGAAAAATCGTCGGTCTCGCCGTAGATCGTGCCCCCTTTGAAGCCGCCGCCGCACATCCACATCGTGAAGCACCGCGGGTGATGGTCGCGGCCGTAGTTTTTCTTCGACAGCCCGCCCTGCGAGTAGATCGTGCGGCCGAATTCGCCGCCCCAGATGATGAGCGTCTCGTCCAACATGCCGCGCTGCTTGAGGTCTTGCACCAGGCCCCAGCACGGCTGGTCGACGTCGCGGCATTGATCCGGCAAACGTCCGGCCACGTTGCCGTGTGTGTCCCAGTTGTTGTGATACACCTGGATGAATCGCACGCCCCGCTCGGCCATCCGCCGGGCCATCAGCGCCGTGTGGGCGAACGAACCGGGCTTCTTGGCCTCTTCGCCGTAAAGCTGGTACGTGCTTTCCGGCTCCTTCGACAGGTCGGTCAACTCCGGCACGCTGGTTTGCATCCGGTACGCAAGCTCGTACTGCTGAATCCGCGTGTGCGTTTCCGGATCGCCCAGCGCGTTGAAGTTCATTTCGTTCAGCGCGCGGAGGCCATCGAGCGTCTTGCGGCGGATCTCCGGCGGAACGCCCGGCGGATTATTGATGTACAAGATCGGATCGCCGCCGGACCGGAACGACACGCCGGCATGCTCGCCGGAAAGATAGCCCGCCTGCCAGAGCCGCGCAGAGATCGCCTGCACCTGCTCGGTATTCGTCGGCCGGGCGACGAGCACCACGAACGTCGGCAGATTCTCGTTCGCCGAGCCAAGCCCATAACTGGCCCACGCGCCCAAGCACGGCCGGCCGGTCACCTGGTTGCCGGTCTGGAAAAGCGTGATCGCCGGTTCGTGGTTGATCGCATCGGTGTTCATCGAGCGAATGAAGCACATTTCGTCGACCATCTTGGCCGTGTACGGCAGCAACTCGCTGACCCACATGCCGCACTTGCCATGCTGCGCGAACTTGAACATCGACGGCGCGATCGGAAACCGCTTTTGGCCGGATGTCATCGTGGTGAGTCGCTGCCCCATCCGCACCGAGTCGGGCAGATCCTTGTCGTACCATTCGTCCATCACCGGCTTGTAGTCGTACAGATCTAGCTGCGACGGCCCACCGACCATGTGCAGATAGATCACCCGCTTGGCCTTGCCGGGAAAGTGCGTGTGGCCGATAAGCTGCTCCACACCGGCCGGGCCCTCCGCGCCGCCGGCAATGCCGGACAGCCCGCTCTTAGCGAGCAAGGTACTCAGCGCCGCCCAACCCACGGCGTGCGAGCCTTGCGAGAAGAAGTGGCGCCGCGTAATGTTCTGAGCGAATTCTTGCTGCGGAGTCATAAACCGTTCTCCCGCGTTATGAATGTGATTTGCAATACCCGAAATGAATCGGGGGTATTTGCTTACTTGTTCAAAACTTCATCCAAATTCATCAACTGATTCGTCAGCATCGTCCACGTGGCCAGCGTGGACGGGTCGAGCGACGCATCCGCCTTCGACTCGCCGACGGCAATCAGCTTTTTGGCGTCATCGGGCTGAGCCTGATAGAACGTCGACAGTTCCGCCAGCGAGCCGCGTACCACCTGGAGTTCGTTCGCACGCAGCGGCCGCGCGATAATCCGCCGAGCAATGAAGTCGATTCGAGCATCGTCGCTCTCGCCGCCTTCTTTCATCGAACTCTCCGCCAGCCGCCTGGCCGCTTCCACGAATTGCGGATCGTTGAGCGTCGTGAGCGCTTGCAGCGGCGTGTTCGTCCGGTCGCGACTGACTTCGCACGATTCGCGATTCGGCGCGTTGAAGATTTCCATCGACGCCGGCGGCGCGCTGCGCTTCCAGAACGTGTACATGCTGCGGCGATACAAGCTCTCGCCCGAATCGCGGCGATAGTCGCGCGTGTTGCTGCCGATCATCGCCACGGCCTCCCAGACGCCG
>JAJDEG010000343.1 GCA_029259895.1 Planctomycetota bacterium | reverse complement strand
ATCTTCCTCGACCATCGCGCGGGCGTTGCGAATCTTATCGCTGTCGGTGACGAAAACCGAGTTGTCCGATGCCGGCGTCTGGCAGGCGGGGACGAGCTTGGGCATCATCGTGATCTTGCCGGTGGCCGGATCGCGCGTGCCGGTCTCGCACAAGCACATGCGGCAACTGGCCACCACGGTCAGTCCAGGATGCCAGCAATAATGCGGAATGTCCGTGCCGGCGAGGCGCGCAACTTGAATCCCGTTGAGCTTTTGCCCAGCGGGGAGTTCGATCTCTTTGCCGTCAACCAGTACCGTCGCCATGCAACACAACTACTTTTTCTGAGCGTTGTCACTCTGAACAACGCGACACCAGCGTATGGTCTTCTCTGCGTCCTCTGCGAGACCTCTGCGCACTCTGCGTTAAGAAACTAACCAACTCAGCGTCACGTTCGACTTCGATGGTTCGCTTGTCGCTGGAAATCAATGCACCGTCAGCGGCACCAACGCCGGCACGGCCTCCGTCACCGTGTAACCTGTCGGGTTCGTTTCCTTGATGTAGTCCTCGAACTCCTGGCGAAATTTCCGAATCGCATTCTTGATTGGCCAAGCTGCGCCGTCGGACAATCCGCAAATCGTCGTGCCTGGGATGATGCCGATCGTGTCGCCGATCTCCAGCAGCAAGTCCAAATCCTTGAGCCGCCCCTTGCCGGCCTTGATCCGTTCCATCATGGATAGCGACCAGTGCGTGCCTTCGCGGCAGGGCGTGCATTGACCGCAGCTTTCGTGGGCGAAGAACCGGCAGGTGTTGTGCAGGAAGTCGATCATGCTGGTGGTTTCGTCGATGACCGTGACCGCGGCGGTGCCGAGGCCTAGGCAACCGACTTTGCCCAGCGAACTGAAGTCGAGCGGCGTGTCCAACTCGGCTTCGGTCAAGAGGCCCATGCTGATACCTCCTGGCACGGCGGCCTTGGCCTTGCGGCCTTTCCACACGCCGCCGCCGAACTCGTCGATCAACTGCCGGCAGGTGATACCCAGCGGCGCTTCGTAGCAGCCGGGTTTGTTGACGTGACCGGAAATGCAGTACAGCTTCGGGCCATAGCTGCCGGCGTCGCGGGGGTTGTTTGGATCGGCCGGCACGCCGATCGACTTGAACCACTCCGCCCCGCGGGCCGCGATGTGCGTCACGCAGGCCATTGTCTCGATGTTGTTCACGACGGTCGGCTTGCGGAACACGCCCTCTACGGCGGGAAACGGCGGCTTGATCCGGGGCCACGCTCGCTTGCCTTCGAGACTTTCGATCAGTCCGGTCTCTTCGCCGCAGATGTATGCCGCCGCGCCACGGTGGACGTAGATGTCGAGCGAAAAACCGCTGCCCAGGATGTTCTTGCCCAGGTATCCGGCGGCGTAGCACTCGGCGATGGCCGCCTCGAGCCGGCGGTAGCAGGTCGGGTATTCAATGCGGAGATAAATGTACGCGGTGCTGGCCTGGGTGGCGTAGCAGGAGATGATCGAGCCTTCGATCACCTGATGCGGATCCTGCTCCATCAAGATGCGATTATTGAACGTTGCCGGCTCGCTTTCGTCGGCGTTGACGCACATGTAGATCGGGCCGGGATGGTTCTTCGGCAAGAACGACCACTTCAGGCCGCAAGGAAACCCGGCCCCGCCCCGCCCTCGCAGGCCGCTGGCCTTCACCAAGTCGATGACCTCGGTCGGCGTCTTCTCCTTGAGGATCTGCTTGAGCGCGGAGTATCCGCCAGACGCTTCATACACTTTGCGCGTATGGCTGTCGGGTTTGTCGATGTTCGCGAGTAGTACGGGTTGGAATTCTGGCACGTGGTTGTGATCGCTGCGTTATGTGGCGTTCGGGGAGACAGGAGACAGGAGGCTGTGGTTCGTGCTTCTTTCTCTTGGCTTCTATCTCCCGTTCAGACTCCGGCTTTCTTTAAAAACTCATCGGCCTTTTCGTTCGTCAAATCCTTGTGCAACGTTTCTCCGGCCAACATGCAGGGCGCGAAGTCGCACCCGCCGAGGCATTCGGCGGCTTCGATCGTCAGCTTGCCGTTGGCGGTGGTTTCGCCTTGGTGAATGCCGGCCCGGTCGCACATGTGCCGCATCACCTCTTCGCCGCCGCGCAACGCACAGGCGATCGACCGACAGACCCACGCTCGCGTTTCGCCGTGCGGCTTGTCTTGTTTGAAGTATCCGTAGAAGCTGAGCGTGTCCTGGACTTCGGCCGGAGCGAGTTCCAGCAATTCGGCGATCTCGACCACCGCCTGTAGCGGCACGTGTCGCAATCGCTCGTTGACGATATGCAGCGCCGGCAGCGTCACCGCTTGCCGCGTCGGGTAACGCGGAAAAAACGCCTTGATCTCGGCGATCATTTCGTCGGTAAGGATGCGCTGTGAACTCATTTCAACTCGAATACCTATCTAAACAACCGCCGAGGCGCGGAGACGCCGAGAATTCCCGATGTCGACGACTAACGATCCGTGTTTTCTCCGTGTCTCTGCGCCTCGGCGGTTCGTCTTACCGATCCAACTCCGCCGCGATGATGTTCAAACTGCCTAATACTGCCACGACGTCGCTGAGCGTGTGTCCGCGGATCAAATGCGGGAACACGGCGAAGTGAACAAACGACGGCGGTCGGCAGCGGGCGCGATACGCTCGGTCACTGCCGTCGCCGACGAGGTAAAAACCGAGTTCGCCGTTCGGCGCTTCGGTCGCCGCGTAGGTTTCCTCGCACGGCACCGTGAAACCCCGATTGGTCATCGTCAACTCGAAGTGCGAAATCAGGCCCTCGATGGTCTGATAGACCTGCCGCTTGTCGGGCAGCGCGGTCCGCTCGTCGATGCCGACGTTGATCGGCCCGCCCGGCAAGTTGTCGAGCGCCTGGGCGACGATCTTCAAGCTTTCGCGCATCTCCTCCATCCGCACCCAATACCGCGCGAAGCAATCGCCGGTCTTCATGCACGGCACTTGGAAATCGAAATCGGCATAAGCCAGATACGGCTCGTCCTTGCGAAGATCGCGCGTCACGCCGCTGGCCCGCGCGACGGGGCCGGTGCAACTGCGGCCGGTCGCCTCTTCTCGCGTCAGTATGCCGACGCCCTTGGTGCGGTCGTGGAAAATCCGATTGCGTTTGAGCAAGCGGTCCATGTCGTCAAGCGTCTTGGGGAAGTTTCGCAGGAATGCGCGAATCTTCTCGATCACCAGCGGCGTGAAATCTTGCGACGCGCCGCCGACCCGCGTGTAGCTGTTGGTGAACCGTGCGCCGCAGAGCGTCTCGAAAATGTCGTACAACACCTCGCGCTGGTTGAAGGCGTACAGAAAGAATGTGAACGCCCCCGTGTCCAGCCCCATCGCGCCGTTGCAAACCAAATGGTCGCTTATGCGGGCGAGTTCCGCCAGGATCACCCGCGTGTATTTGCACCGCGCGGTGACTTCGATCCCCAACAGCTTCTCGACCGCCCCGTGCCATGCGATGTTATTCGCCAGGGGGGAGATGTAGTTCATCCGGTCGGTGACCGTGACGTACTGGTTGTAGTCGAGATGCTCGCCGATCTTCTCGAAGCCGGAGTGGAGATACCCGATGTCGGGCATCGCGTCGATCACCCGCTCACCTTCGAGCTTCATCACGATCCGCAGCGTCGTATGCGTGGCCGGATGCTGCGGGCCGAAATTCAGCGTCCAAACGAAGTCTTGCGACTCGTCGTGGGCGAGGTCTCGGTTGTCGGCGACGGCAAGCGGCATGAACCGGGGTTGGGGGTCGGGGGCCAGGGGCTGGGGAAATTCGGGCTGGGGAATTCGGGAAGCGTTAGGATCGGTCGCGGGATAGCACGGGGAAGTTGTGGCGTTCGCCGCGGCCTTGGAGTGGGTAATCTTTGCGGAGCGGGAAGGCTGTGAATTCGTCGGGCATGAGGATGCGGCGGAGGTCGCCGTGGTTCGTGAAAATGATGCCGAACATGTCGTACACTTCGCGCTCGAGCCAGTCGGCTCCTTTCCACAGCGACACGACCGACGGCAGCGTCAAATCGTCTTCGCCGAGGAACACGCGAACAGTCAGCCGCTGGCTGGTCTCCGTATTGGCGATCAAGTACACGACGCCGAAGCGATCGGCCGCGCCACGATAGTTCAAATAGTCGACGCACGTCACGTCGACGAGCAAATCGAACCCCTGGGCGTCCTTGAGCCACATCAGCGCGGCAAACACATGCTCGCGCCGCAGAACCACGCGCATCTGTCCGCGAAACTCGCTCGACGACGTTCCGGCGAAACGCTGCTCGAGCGTGGAGATCATCGCATCGTTCATACGCCGACCCCCGATCTCGGAACGGCGAACCCGGTTCCCGGTCCCTGCTGAATCACCGGCAGCTCCATCAGCGCTCGCTTCGTCATCTGCCGTTGGGCTGTGCTGAATTCCTCGCCGGTGACCGTCCCTTCACGCTGGATGATGTCTTGCAAGTCGATAATCGACTGGATCAACTGCTCTGGCCGCGGCGGGCAGCCGGGGACGTACATGTCGACGGGAATGAACCGGTCGATGCCCTGCACGACGCAATAGGTATCGAATATTCCGCCCGTCGAGGCGCAGGCGCCCATTGAGATGCACCACTTCGGCTCCGGCATCTGCGACCAGATTCGCTGCAACACGGGGAGCATCTTCATTACGACGCGGCCGGCCACGATCATTAAATCGCACTGCCGCGGGCTGAAGCGAAACACCTCGGCCCCAAAGCGGGCCAAATCGTGCTTGCTCGCGCCGGTGGCCATCAGTTCGATGCCACAGCAGGCCGTGGCAAACGGCATGGGCCATAAGCTGTTCTTGCGGCACCAGCTTGCCAACTGATCGAGCTTGCTCACGACGACGTTTTCGGGGAGTTCTACCGCCACTCGAACACCCCCTTTCGCCATGCGTATACGAATCCGAGCGCCAGTAGCGAGATGAAGACGACGACCTCGCCGAACACGATGCCCATCTGCAACGAGAACTCCGAGGCTTGATCGGGTGAGAGCGCGGCCACTGAGCCTGCCGCCGCTACGTCCGGTCCCGCGACCGCCACGGCTACCGAGCGTTCGATTCCTTCGGGATTCACGCGGGCCGCCGCCCAGGGATAGAGGATCAGCAGTTCGACGTCGAAGATCAAAAACGCGATGGCTACGACGTGAAACCGCACGTCGAACCGACGCCGCGTGTCGTGGATCGGGTCCATGCCGCTTTCGTAGGGCATCTGCTTGGCGGCCGACGTCCGCCGCGGGCCAAGCACCTTGCCTATCGCCACCATCCCCACCGACATGGCCAACGCCACGGCGAGCATGATGAACACAGGCAGGAATGGTCCGACCATAACCCAAGCCCCTGGAATAACTTACGCGCGAACGGGCGCGAGGCAAACCCTACTTTGTGAAAGTTATCACAATGTCCGGCCAAAGAAAAGACTCGACCTCGTGCCGAGCCTTAGCGGTACGGCATCGTAGCGGGCAGGCGTAGAAGGGTCAATCGGACGCGGATCGAGGGCGAGATTCGGCGAGCGGCATTCAAGACTTGGGGGTTGGGGACGATCCGCGAGGATTGCTTTCGTTGATCTGGGTGTGAGCGCGAATCGGCTTTATTAGGAGGCGAATCCCCTCGCCGAAGCGTCGGTTTGCGGTGCCCTCGGCGAAGGGATTCGCCTCCGACAGCGTTGATTCCCACGGTTCGTATCGCAATGCCCCGCAGCGATGCGCACAATACTATCGTTGATTGCTCGCCGCCGCGGCGCGAAGTACAATCGAGGTACGATCGCGTACAGCAAACTTTGTTGCCGCACCGCTCGCGCGACTTTCTGCTCGTCGGCGACGATTCGACTTCGCGGCGTCCTGCCTTCTGACCTTTCCCTCCCGCCCTTTGAGACCCACCATGCGATTGTCCTCGTTTGCCTTTCGTCCGGTTCGCATCGCGTTCGTTTTCGTTGCCGTGCTGGTCGCATTTGGATCGACGGCTACGGCCGACGAACTTTTCCCCGACAAGAACCTCGAAGCGGTCGTGCGACAGTACGTCTTCGAGAAGCGCGACACGGATAAGCCGCTCGAGGAGGCCGACGTCCAGAACATTTCGACCATCAAAGGCCACGGCAAGCAGATTAAAAACCTCGCCGGCCTGGAGAAGTGCGTCTCGCTGGCCGCGCTCGACCTTAAGGGCAATGAAATCGAGGATCTCTCGCCGATCAAGGATCTCAAGAACATCCAAACGCTGACGCTGGCGGGGAATAAGATATCGGATGTCAAGCCGCTCGAAGCGTTGACGGGCCTTCAATACCTCGATCTCGCCGACAACCAGATCGCCGACGTCGCGCCGCTGGCGAAGCTCGAAAAGTGCTTCTATCTCGAGCTCTCGCGAAACAAAGTCACCGACATCGGCCCATTGGCCGGGCACAAGGGCGCCGTGGCGATCTATCTGCGCGACAATCAGGTGACCGATCTCAAGCCGCTCGCCGAACTCAAGCGGCTCCAGCGGCTCGATCTCCGCGGCTGCGGCGTAAGTGATCTCTCGCCGCTCGCCAAGCTGACCGAGTGGACCTACTTGATGCTCGACAATAACAAGATCACCGACCTGGGCGTGCTGGTCGAAATGGCCAAAGCGGACAACGCCGGCCAAAAGCGGTTTTCGCCGTTCTGGAACGTGTACCTTTACGGAAACCCGCTCGACGACGCGGCGAAGGCCCAAATCGACGAGCTAAAAAAGCTAGGCGGCAAAGTCTCGCTGGACGAAACGAAGTAGAGTAGGCTGTGCCTACGAGGCGCTGAGCTGTGCTTACCAGGCACGGACACGAAGCGATCGATTACGTGAGTTGATGCCGTCATAGCAAACTCCCCATGCCCGTCGACTCGCGAATCGCCGTCTATACCGGATCGTTCGATCCGTTCACGCTCGGCCATTTGAACGTCATCGAACGGGCCAGCCGCCTCGTCGATCGGCTCATCGTGGGGATCGGCATCAATCTCGAAAAGCAATCGCTGTTTTCGCCCGAGGAGCGCGTCGAGCTTGTCGGCAACGTGACCGAGCAGCTTGGCAACGTCGAAGTCCGCACGTTTTCCGGTCTTGCCGTGCGGTTCGTCCGCGAATGCGGCGCTCGGGTGATCGTTCGCGGCATTCGCTCGCTGACCGACATGGAAGCGGAATTCACGATGACGCTGGCGAATCGCAAGCTCGATCCGGCCGTCGAAACCGTGTTCTTGATGGCGGACGACGAGTTTTCGCACGTCTCGAGCACGCTTATCAAACAGATTACGCCGCTGGCCAGCGACGAGGAGCTTGCCCGCTTCGTGCCCGAGCAATTGATTCCGGCGATTCGGGCCAAAGTCGCGGCGGCTGGCGGGAGCTGAGCACGGCTGCGTACGACTGCGGAACGGGGAACGGGGCCGTCTCATTCTTCTCGTTGGATTCTTGCGTTGCCCGCGATCCATCCCGCGCGGACGGCAATCATGCCCAATGCGGCGACGCCCAACACCGTGAGCGTCCCCAACACGCCTATCAGGTATGGATGTAGCGGGCATTCGTAGGCTTTCCACGGCGAATCGGCGTCGAGCTTGCGCATCAGCGTTCCCCACGCCAACACGGGCAGCGACGTTAGGACGCCCGTCGCCGCGACCATCGGCGGCACGCGCGGCATGACCCACGCCAGCACGAATAGACCAAACATCCCGCCGCCGGCCACGCCGGCATATTGCCACCACACGTCGAGCACGGTCTTCGATCGGCCCGCACCTAGCGAGAGATACAACAGCGCCGCCGTGGCCGTGCCGAACGCGCCGATGGCGATCGTCCATAGCCGCAGGGTGAGAATCTCCGGCACCCGCGCCGGCGACCGCCGTAGCCGCTTGATGAAGTCGTTGAAAATCACCATCGAGCTGCTGTTCATGCCCGAATCGACCGTACTCATCGCCGCGGCCAGAATCGCGGCGATAATCAATCCGGCTACGGCTTCTGGCAATTCGTAGCGAATAAAAATCGGCAGCACTTGATCGGCGCTCGCAGCCGCAACAGCCGCGGCCGCATCGCTCGTCGCTTGCTCGCCGAGCGCCTGTTGGTCCTGCACGTGCAGCCACAGGCCGGTGCCGATCAGACAGAACAAGACGTTGAGCGGTTGATATCCTAGCGCTCCGATCCAAATCGAACGCCGCGCGGCGTTCATGTCTTTCGCGGCAAGCATCCGCTGCACGTAGTTCTGGTCCGCGCCGTAGTTGCGCAAGTTCTCCGTAACGCCGTAGATCAAAATCACCAACACGGATGGCACCGCCCAATCCCACACGCCGGTCGCAGAGTCCCAATTCAGCCACTGTCCGAGATCGAATCGCGCGGCCGGCACGTCCTCGATAAATCCCGCTACGCCGCCGGGCCGAGCGACGGTCAATTCGGCCAACACCCAAATCGCGCCGAAGGTGAGCACGACGACTTGCACGACGTCGGTCCATATCACCGCGCGAATCCCGCCCAGCACGTCGTAAACCATCACCACGAACCCGGCTAGCACCAGCAAGCCGACGATCTTCGCGTCGACCCACGCCTCGGCCGACAAGCCCGACAGAAATTCGACCGGCGGCTCGTCCCACCGCAGCATTGGCTCGACGGCCAGCGCCACGAGCAGCAATACGCTGCCGATGCGGATCACTTGCAGCGCGATGTAAGACAGCGCGGCATACGCCCGCGCCCAATAGCCGAACCGCGTCTCGAGCAACTCGTAAGCGGTCAATCGCGAGCCGCGACGATATAGCGGCACAAACCACAACACGGCGACGACGGCGGCAATCGGTGCGGTCGTGCCGAAGACGAACGCATTCCAATTTCCTTGTTCCAGCGTCTTGGCCGGGAGCGCTAAGAACGTGATGCTGCTTAAGAACGTTGCCAGCACGGACATGCCGAGCGGCCAACCGGACATGTTGCGATTACCGACCGTGTAACCCTCCACGTCCCGGCTCTGACCCGAAACGCGATAGCCGATCACCAACATGCCGAGCAAGTACAGGCCGATGATGATGAGGTCGATACGCATGGGGGCGGGGGTCGGGGGGGCTGGGACTAGGGGTCAGGGATTAGGGGGCAGACGTGGATCATAAACTAGGAGTGGACGGTAGGCGACGGCAGATAGCAAGGCAGTTTGCTTTGCTTCGACACGCCTGAATCGTGGGTGCTGAATCCTATTCCCGAAACCGATACCCGAACCCTGGCACCGTTTGGATATAGTCGGCAAAGTCGCCCAACTTCTCTCGCAGCGACGCCACGTAATCGTCGACGTTGCCGATCGTCACGTCGCAATCGAACTTTGCCACGCCGTCGGCCACTTCGCGGGTCGAAAACGGCCAATATGCGTTGCTGGCCAGCAGTCGCAAGATCTCGAACTCGCTGTACGTCAACCGTATCGTGCGGCCAACGACGCGCACTTCGCGCCGCTCGCGATCGAAGAATAGCTCATTCCGCCGCCGTTTCCGCCGTTCGCGGTTGCGGCCGACGGTTTCTAGCTCCGCGTACGCCCGATCGATCGACGCTTTGTCGACGGGTTCGAGCAGTCGTTGCGGTTGCGGCACGTCGGTCCGTTCGTTCGGCGGAATCAGGGGGATTTCCGTACGCGGTACGGCGGGTTGTTCGAATCCGGACATGAAACACGGACTTAGGTTCAGGGTCTTGAGAATCTTGTGGGCACGCGATTCGAGCCGTGGGTCGACGAGACGAATGCGCGGCGTCGCCGAGCGAGAAACAGCGGTCGTGGGCGACTAATTCTTACACCGTTCATTCTACCAAATGTCGCGGCGCGTCGCCCTCGAAACCGGGGCGTTCGGTTGTATCTCGAAGCGAATTCGCGCCTTTTCCACGATTCCTATTTCCGTGGCGATGTGCTTTATTTCCACACCTGCCGCACGAACGCCGCTTGCTCGGGCGTGAGGTCGTCGAGGCTGCGTGCGTCGAAATGGGTCGTTGCGTCGATACGAGCCGCCGCGGGAGACGCGCCTGGCTCTGGCGACGGGGAGACAAACGTCGCTCCGACCAGCGACGCGCCGCGGAAATCGGCTCCGCGCAAGTCGGCGGCGGCGAAGTCGGCCCCTTCCGCGTCGGCATCGCAGAAACTCGCGTCGCGCAAATCGGCGCGTACGAAATGCGCGCCCGATAGATTCGCGCGGCGAAAATTCGCGTTGCACAGGCTGGCTCGCGAAAAATCTGCATTTCGCAGCAGCGATCCGTTGGCATCGAGTCCGTGGAGTTGGTGCCCCGTCGCATCGAGGCTGCGCAAATCTCGCCCGGCGAAGTCGCGGCGGGCAAGCACGTCGCGCATCTCTTGCCGCGACAGCGTCGACGCCAAGAAGCGCTGTTCGCGCCATGGATCGGCGGCGTTGTGATACCCGGCCTCGGCTTCCCAATACCCCAGCCGATCTTCCGCCAGCAGTTCGATGCGTTCGAGCCATTTGAGGCTCTTGTAGAAGTATCGCCCCGGCGTCACCAATCGCACCGGCCCGCCGTGCTGGCGAGGCAGCGGCTCGCCGTCGGCCTCTAGAGCGATCATCGCACCCGCGGACAACGCTTCGGCCAGCGCCAGCGACGTGCTGTGCTTGCGCGTGCTGCGGGCGACGAATGATGCGAATCCCGCGGTCGACCGCACGGCAGCGCCAGCCAGCAAATCGGCCAGCAGCACGCCGCCGAATCGAACGTCGAACTTCGACCACCGCGTCACGCAATGAATATCGATCGTTTGCTCCGTCCACGGGAGCATGCGAAGTTCTTCGAGCGACCAGCAGCGCGGACGTTCGACGAGGCCTGCCACCGCCACGGACCACGGCTCGTCGCTCGGGGCGGCCTGGCGTTCGCCAACGATCGGCCATTTTCCAGGCGCGGCGATCTGCTGTCCTGGCGGAAGTCGCGGTCGGTCGGTCATCGTGTTCTGAAAATGGAATTCTGCGTTTGCCGCGGCGTGCGAGGCGAAAAAACGAGCGGTGCAGCGCCGCCGGACGCGCCGATTGGCCGACGGGTTCACCGGCAACTACGATGGAGTATGATACGTGGCCGACCGAGTTCGCGACTAGCGAGCCGGCGACGGAGCAGTGGTGATTCGAGCGGATCGGGGAACACGCGGTGCTGCAATTCGCCTGCCCCTATTGTAGCGGCATGTTTCAGGTCGACCCGTCGATGGCTGGCGGCGAGGCCATGTGCCCGATGTGCCACGGCGTCATCGCCATTCCGGCCGACGCATTCGGCCCGCCGGTCGAGGACGAACCGCCACCGGTTGAATCGAACGAATTCGATTTCAAACGGGGCAAGCGCGGCGGCATGTTCGACGGCCTGGATAATGACCGGGACGATGGCCGGGGCGGTGACCCGAGCGGTGATGGCGACAATCGCTCGCCGCCGGCGGGGCGATTCGCACACCTTTCGCATCAGTCGCCGAGCGTCGACGACGCCCCAGACACATCATCGCTGTTGGCGATGGCTTGTCCGCACTGTGCCTCGCCGTTTCAAGTCGACGGATCGCTGGCCGGGCAACAGGCGATGTGTCCGACTTGCCACGGCGTCGTCGTTATTCCCGATCTGGGTGCTGCGGATGAGAACTCTCCGCCTTCGAGTTTCCAGCCGCCGTCGCTGCATTCACCGTCGCTCCAGTCGCCGACTTCCCCACACGCGCCGCCGCATAGTCCTCTTCCGCCAAGTGAAGTGGAGCCCTTGCTTCCGCCGTCGACGCCGCTTTCACCGCCGATAAGTTCACCGCCGTCAACTTCACGGCCTTCAACCTCACCACCGCCGTCGCAAAACGCGCCCCCGCCGCGCCCTGCGCCAGCGAACCCGCTGCCGCCAGCGTTCGACGCACCGCCGCCAAGCACGCTGCGTCCGCCGCAGCCGGCGACGCCACTGACGATGCCACTGACGACGCCACTGACGTCGAAATCGACGCCCACGACCGACGTTCCGCTCAGCGCTCGCCAACCGCCGGCTGAGTCGGCGTCGGATGCGCCAGGCACGGCAGCGGCGAAGTCCGACGTCGAGTCACTTCTACCGCCAAAGGGAGACGAAGAACGGTCGCCACGCATTACGCTTCCGCCGAAGCGTGTTGAAGCGTCGGCGGGCGAAACGTCGGCGAACAAACCGTTGACGAGCACACCGTCGGCGGGCAAATCGTCGGCGTCCGAGCCGCTTTCGCGCTCGGCGAGGATCGACGCGCTACTGCCTGAGTCGTCCGACCCCGACGAAGATGTCGTGGCGGAGCGCCCCATCGCCGTCGAAGAGCCGCCGGAGGAGGACTTTCCGCCGTTGGTCGCGGACGTTGAAACCGAAGCACCGCTAACCGACGCCGACGGCCAACCGATTCGCCGACTATCCGCCGCCGAGCGCGCCAAGCTCCGTCGCATCCGCACGATCCTGCTATTTGCCGTCGGCATGCTGGTACTGATTCTCGCCGCGCTGTTGCTGCCCCGGCTGGGCTTCGTGTTCGACGTCGGCAAGACGCCGCGCTAAACCCGCCGTTTCGCTAATCCCAGCGTTTCTGGACGACAGGCGCACACCAACGCTCGTAGCGCGGGGGGCGTCTGCAAGCGGGCCGGTTGTGACCGGTAGGGTATTGTGGCCGGTTTACTGGCAGTGCACGGTTCTGCGCATTTGACCTCACGCAATCCCGCGCCGCTTTAGTTCCGCGATCACGCCCTGCACGATCGAGTCGACGTTTCCGCCCGTGCTAGATTGAATTTGATCTTGCGGCCGCTTGGCTGCGGCGTCGGCCGGACAACCGCCGACTGGTTCGTCGGCAAAACCTTCCTCGGCGAGCAAACAAGCCAGCGTGTCCCGTAGCGTCCCGATCTCGACCTGCTGCTTGTCCGACATCGGCTGTCGTCCCGCGCCGACGCGAAACCCGCGCAAGCCCAGCGCCGCGCGAAAGCCCTCGGGAAAGTCTGCCGAATAGAGCGCCGCATCGAAGAGCCGCAGAATCTTGTATTGCAGCTCGCGTGCTTCGTCCAATCGCCCACCGACGGTCAAGTCGTACAACCGGCGCGTCAGCTCCGGCACGATTCCGCTCGTGGCGTTCGTTCCGCCGTCGCAGCCGATCAGCAGCATCGGCATCACGGCCGCGTCCCAGCCGGTCAAGAACGCGAAGTCCGGACGATGCGGTCGCACTGCCGCGATCATCCGCATCATGTGCGGAATGTCGCCGGACGAATCCTTGATCGCCGCGATCCGCGGGCATTCCAGCGCCAGCCGCGTCATCGTGGGCACATCAATCGGCGAAGCGAACATCGGAATGTTGTACAGCGTGACATCGACTGGGCTGTTGTCGCCGATCGTCTTGAAGTATGCGTACACGCTCTCCGGACTGAGCTTGTAATAAAATGGCGACACGATCGCCACGGCCCTTACGCCGAGCCGGTGATAGTGCTCGCACGCGTCGATCGTCTCCGCGACGTTGGCCTCGGCTGCGCCGGCGAGGATCGGCACCCGTCCCCGCGTCTCATCGACCATGATCTCGATGATCCGCCGCCGCTCCTCGACGGAAAACCGCGTGAACTCGCCGGTCGAGCCGTTCGGATACAACCCATGCACGCCGCGCTCGATTAGCCAACTCGTATACCGCCGCAACTCCGATTCGTTGATCTGCCCTCGGTCGTCGAGCGGAACAATGTTCGGCGTGAAGATTCCGTGCAGTCGGGCTGTAGCGGTCATAGCGGCAAATGATCGTGTGCGGAGATTCCGTGTGGCGTTTCATCAACATCGTACCTCACCATTTAGCCCTCGGTGAACACGGGGGGCGATCCGCTCGACACCCCGTTGCGGCCAACCCCGGCCGTGCGGCGACGATGTGCGGGCGAGAAACGCTTATTCCAACGCGAATTCCCCATCGAGACCGTCCCGCCAGCCTGAGCGCGATGCGCATGGCGAGAATCAGGGCCAATTTGGCTCTCGTTTTTCCAGAAACGCGGCCAGTCCCTCGGCTGCGGCTTCTGTGGTTCGGGCTGTGGCGCTTGCTGCCGCGCCGGCTGCGAGGAGCGTTGTGAGATGCTCGCCGATCGTTTCGTTGAGCATCTTTTTGGTCAGTTGCAACGCTTCTGGGGCGCAGCGGGCGCACTGCCCGGCGATTTCCGCGGCCCTGGCCCAAACGAATTCGTCGGCGACGACTTCGTGAAAAATGCCGCGCAGTTTGGCCTCCTCGGCTTCGAGCACCTCCGCCGTGAGCAACAGATACGCAGACAACCCGCCGCCGACGCGAAACGCCAACAGCGGCGCGACCAGTCCGGCGACCAATCCCCGCAACGGCTCGGGCAGTCCGAACTTCGCCGTCGACGACGCCACGACCACGTCGGCCGCCAGTACAAGTCCGGCCCCGCCGGCCACCGCCGGACCATTCACCGCCGCGATGATCGGCTTGGGAAACCGCAACATGTATTCGACCACGTCGCGATACGCCACGGCGTCGTGATGCCACATCGTCAGGGCGTCGTCGGCCTTGCTGGTTTCGAGCATCTCGCCCAGGTCCATGCCGGCACAGAATGCCGATCCCGCGCCGGTCAGCACGACCGCGCGCACTTTCCTTTCCTGGTGCAGATCCTCGAACGCCTGCAACAGATCGGCGAGCATCTGTCGGGAAATGGCGTTCCGCCGCGCCGGCCGATTGAGCACGATCGTGCCCACGTGGGCGTGAACCTTGACTTGCACAATGGGCTCGGGCATGGCGATGGCAATCAGGAATAGCGCCTTTTCCAAAACTGTAGGAGGCGAGTTCTTCTGCCGATCGCGCTTACCGCGCGGTTCCTTCGGCGAAAGGATTCGCCTCCTACATGTTTTCGTTTGCAGGCATTTGTTTTGGTATTGGCGACTTTGTCAACGAAGTTTGGCGACGCGACGACGACGCCGTTTCCACCGGGCGCAGCCTTCTGTTCACACGATCACGTCCGCGTTTTTATACCGTCCGCGCAGCTCGCGCAAGTAGCAATGGGCGTTCTTCTCGACGATGCCTTTCGCCTTGTCGATGTTCACGAACTCGACGGCGTGCTGCGGCGATTCGCGCCAGTCGAACATCGGCAGGCTGTGGCCTTCGGCGACTTGACAATACAGGGCATGGTCGAAGCCGGCCTTGTCGTGGACCTTGCCGTCGTGGATGTGGACGGTGGGAAAGAATAACTGCTTCGGATCGCTACGCGGGAACTCGAACGCCATCGGATGCACTTTCTGCTCGCCGGCCTTGAGTTTGAATACGGCGAAGCCGAAGTCGTTGTACGCGCCGAGTTTTTCCCACACGCCGTCTGGCAGCCGGAACCGCTTGTCGAGACGAGCAAAGTCCTTCACTGCGGGAACGAACGATGCCTCGAAGCTGCCGACTTCGACGACCTTTAGTTGCGGGTCCGCCAGTGGCGCGTCGGCGTCGAGCGAGCCCGGCCGGGCGGTGGGTGGTTCGGGAAATCCGCGGTTCAAGTCTGCGAAGAAGTCCTCGTACTTTTCCAGGTTGATGAACTTTACGGCGTCCTCCTTTGACTCCTTCGGCACGGGGAGCGGCAAGATCATGGCGACCGCGTCGTCGGCCTTGAAATTCATGCTGTAGACGAGAAACTGTCGCCCCTCGGCCGAGGCGCGGGCGAATATGTTCGTGTCGGCGACACGTTGGACCTGGCCGGAAAAACAGCACATGGTATGGCCTCGTGGGTTCTTGGGGTAACGATGGATATCGTTGGTTCGCCGTCGCGATGCGGCAGAATTTCGGCTGGGCGCGCTTCGATCGGTGGGTTCGTCTTTACAAGAGCGTAGCACTCTCGCCGACGGGAGAAAACAGCCCGCGGCGCGCGAATTCACGCTTGTTCCGACGCATGGCACGGTTGAAAGTTCCGCTTTGGGTGCTTGCTTGCGGGGACTTGCGGGCGGCGTGGGGGCGATTCTGGCGTGGCACGGTCGGGAGACTGCCACAACACGGGATTTTCTGGCTAGAAATTAGGCCAGGCGTTGTGATATGAAGGTGGTCGCGCGCACTGACCGGCAGGCGGGGCGCGCCGGAGCGTTTTTTGACAACTTTGTGCGTGGCGTGGTCGGGAGACCGCGCCACAACGCGACGTCGAGAGACCGCGCGACGACGTGTGACCTGCCACAACGCCGTGACGTCGATTTTTGTTCCGTTGGGCGAAGGACTTGCCCCGTTGCGCATGATGATTCGGGCAGGCGGCGTGTTTTGCCGACGGGGGGAATCGGGGAATTATTGAACGCAAGTGCTGGGGTTCCCCCAATCCTGTTCGGCGCGGAATTTTCTTTCGGGTTGCTTATCGGTTTCTTTTGGTTTGGCACGCGGTTTGCGCCAGGGTGAGCGGCGGGTGGTTTGACTGCCGTTTTGGCGGAGGAGGCGCCATGGCGGGCCGAAAGCGGGCCGAGTTTCGTG